>DGNT01000024.1 GCA_002389055.1 Alcanivorax sp. UBA4485 | reverse complement strand
ATTCTCGGCATGGGCGACGTGCTGTCGCTGGTGGAGCAGGCCGAGCGCACCCTGGACAAGAAGAAAGCCGACAAGATCGCCAAGAAGTTCAAGAAAGGCCGGGCGATGGACTTCGAGGATCTGAAGGATCAGTTCCAGCAAATGCGCAACATGGGCGGCATGGCCAGCCTGCTCGACAAGCTGCCGGGGATGGGCGGCATGATGGAAGCGGCCCAGAACCCGGCCTCCATGAAACAGATGAAGCACATGGAAGCTTTGATTGATTCCATGACCCCCAAGGAGCGCCGCAACCCGGACGTGATCAAGGGCTCGCGCAAGAAGCGCATCGCCGCTGGCGCCGGCCTGGAAATCCAGGACCTCAACCGCCTCATGAAGCAGCAGAAGATGATGGCGAAGATGATGAAGAAGATGCGCGGCAAGGGCGGCATGAAGAACATGATGCGCGGCATGGAAGGCATGATGGGCGGCGGCTCCGGCGGTCCCGGCGGCGGTATGCCCCCGGGCGGCATGGGCGGCGGTGGCGGCATGCCGCCCATGGGCGGTGGGGGCGGTGGTCTGCCCCCCATGGGAGGCGGCCGCTAGGGCTTTATCTCGGCCGCGGATGGGCGTACAATCCGCACCCTTCGCGACCCGACCGGGCCTGTTTCACGGCGCCGGGCGGGTTTTCAAGCGGATACGATGGCCGGCGGCGGGCGCCGCGGGCCGGGAAACCGGATTGAAATAAGGTAATTGAATTATGGTAGTTATTCGTCTCGCCCGCAGTGGCGCCAAGAAACGTCCTTTCTATCACATCGCCGTGGCCGACAGCCGCACCTCCCGCGATGGCCGTTTCATCGAACGTCTGGGTTTCTACAACCCGATCGCCCGTGGCGGCGAAATCCCGCTGCGCATTGACCTGGCCAAGGTTGACGCCTGGGTCGCCGAGGGCGCACAGCCCTCCGAGCGCGTTAAGGCGCTGGTCAAGAAAGCCCGGAAAGAAGCCGAGCAAAGCGCGTAACGCGCTGGTAGCGAGCGCCTGAAGATGGCGGCAGCCGATAACGCCCTGACATCGGAGCAGGTGTTGGTGGTGGGCCGCGTAATGGCGGTCCACGGCGTCCAGGGGTGGGTGAAGGTTTTTTCCCACACCGACCCGATGGAAAACATCTTCGAGTATCAGCCCTGGTATATGCGTCGCGGCGAGCACTGGCTGCCGGTGACGCTCACCGGCAAGCGCCGGCAGGGCAAGGGGCTGGTGGCCGGTGTGGAAGGTTGCAACGACCGGGACCAGGCCCAGGAACAGCTGGTCGGGCGGGACATCGCTATCCCCCGCGACCTGCTGCCCCGTTCCGGCGGGGGCGATTATTACTGGCGCGATCTGATCGGCCTGCGGGTGAAACTCGCCGACGGCCGCGATCTGGGCCAGGTACACAGTTTAATGGAAACCGGCGCCAACGATGTTCTGCTGGTGCGCGGCGACGGCGACAGTCTCGACCGGGAAGAGCGGTTGCTCCCCTGGTTGCCCGAGCAGGTGATTCTGGATGTGGATCTGGAGCACGGCGAGATGCGGGTGGACTGGGACCCGGAGTTTTAGCGAACCGGCTCTAACGGGGGCAAGGCCATGCGGATAACGCTGATCACCCTGTTCCCGGACATGGCGCGGGCGGTCACCGACTTCGGGGTCACCCGTCGCGCGGTGGAGAACGGCCAGCTGGTGCTGGACACGGTGAACCCGCGGGATTTCACCGAGGACCGCCACCGCACCGTGGACGACCGGCCCTTCGGCGGCGGCCCCGGCATGGTGATGAAGGTGGCGCCGCTGGAAAAGGCGCTCGACCACGCCCGGCAACGGGCCACCGGCGGCAAGGTGATCTACCTGTCGCCCCAGGGTCGCCCGCTGACCCAGGCGAAAGCCGAGGCGCTGGCGGCGGAGCCGGAATTGATTCTGCTCGCCGGCCGCTACGAAGGGGTCGACGAGCGGTTGTTGGAAGCGTCGGTGGACGAGCAGATATCCATCGGCGATTACGTGCTCAGCGGCGGTGAACTGCCGGCGCTGGTACTGATCGACGCGGTGACGCGTTTGTTGCCCGGGGTGCTCGGGCATCAGGATTCGGCGGCCCAGGATTCGTTTTCCGGCGACATGGAAAACCTGCTGGACTGCCCGCACTACACACGGCCCGAGCTGTATCAGGGCCGGTCGGTGCCTGAGGTTCTGCTCAGCGGCGATCACGAACGGATCCGCCGCTGGCGTTTGAAGCAGGCACTGGGACGCACCTGGCGGTGGCGTCCCGAACTGCTGGAGGCCCGCCGGGAGCGGGGCTTGAGCAAGGAAGAGAGCGAGTTGCTCGACGAGTACATCCGCGAGTTCGAAGCGCGGGACGACGGGCAGCAATACAGCGATCAATGAACCGAGGAGCCTGCCATGAGCGGCAAAAAACCCCTGATTCAGGAAATCGAACAGGCACAGCTGAAAACCGATGTGCCCGAGTTCGGCGCCGGTGACACCGTCACCGTGCAAGTGAAAGTGAAAGAAGGCACCCGTGAGCGTCTGCAGGCGTTCCAGGGTGTGGTCATCGCCCGCCGTAACCGCGGTCTCAACTCCGCCTTCACGGTGCGTAAGGTGTCCCACGG
>DGNT01000022.1 GCA_002389055.1 Alcanivorax sp. UBA4485 | reverse complement strand
CGCTCACCGCGCCGGGCAGATCGGCGCCCAACGCCGCCAGTATCGGAAACTCATTGTCGCTGTGAACTTTCAGTCGGCTGGCCACCAGATCCCGCAAAGCGCCTTCCGGCAATAGATTGGAGAACCAGGACGGCAACCGATGCCTGCTCCGCTGTGATGGCGGCGGTCCTTCGTCAAGCAGGCGATTAAACGCCAACCCCAAGGTGGGACGCGCCGGTCCCATGGCGACGTATTCCGGCGCGAAGGTGAATGCATTTCGCCCGCCTCGATCCCCGGCCAGGTAGCCGACCCGCGTATCGTGCAGACGGATGTCGAGTACTTGGACGGCCTCAGTCATCGTCACGGACCTCGATATCGGCGTAAGGGTTAAACGCCTCGGTGTCGAAGATATCTCTTCCTTGATCATACCGAGTATCGCCCGGGGGGGCGTTCAGCAGGGCTTGTACCTCGGCGAGCCGATCACGAGGGACCACCACCAGTGCCGCCCCCAGCGCCTTGACCAGCTTTTCCAGCGTGGAAAGGCGGACGTCTTGCCCGCCTTCTATGCGAGCAATATGAGGTTGTTTCAGACCGGTCAGCGGCTCCAGAGCCCGCTGCTCCATACGCAGGCGTTTACGAAGCGCCGCGACCTGTTTGGCTACCGGGAGCAACATCATCAGATAACTCCATCGTTATACGATGGTCAATTTATATCACTTTAGTTATCCCGGATTCAATAAATAACTTATTCGTTATTTATCCAAAAGGCGCGGATGCCGGCGAGGCCGAAGGCGCCGTGGTGGCGGGCTGTGTCCAGGTCTTGGGGGGTGACGCCGCCAAGGGCGTAGAACACCAGTGGTTTGCCTTCCACCAGGGCGCGGAAGCGGTCCCAGCCCAGGGGTTGGGCGTCCGGGTGCGTGGGGGTGGCGTGGACCGGGGAGAGGGTGGCCATTTGGGCGCCCCATTCTACCGCTTGGGCGATTTCCTGTTCGTTGTGGCAAGAGGCTGAGAGGATGCCTTGGAAGTTTTGGAGGGCCTCTTGAAGATCTCTGGGATCCTGCCGGCCGGCTTCGCCGGCCTTTCGCGGGCCGGGCCCGCTCCCACAAGGGCCGCTCCCACAAGTCAGGTGGAGGCCGAAGGCGTGTTCGCGGGTGGCGAGGTGGGCGTCGTCGCGGATCCAGAAGCGGACGCCGCGCGCGCGGCAGCGGGCGGCGAGCTCGGGGAGTGCGTCGCTTTGCGACCATTGCCGCAGGTAGAGGCCGTGGCTGTCGGGGTCGAGCCGGTCGATGCCGGCGAGTACGTCCTGGTAACCGAGCCCTTCCGGGGGAATCACCAGCTGCCGGGGCAGTTTGAGGGCGGTGACCACCGGCTGGTTGGCGGCGGGGAACTGGCGGCTGGAGAGCTCCTGCAGCGGCACCCATTCCACCGGCTGGCCTTCGCGACCGTGGGGCTCGCCGGTGTAAGCGGTTACTTCGCGGAAATGCAGCGTCACGCGCAGGTCCGGGTAGCGGTGACGTACGGTCATGAAGGGCTGGGAGTGCACGCCGTGCATGCCCAGTTCTTCATCCAGCTCGCGGGCCAGGGCCTGCTCCAGGGGCTCGCCCTCCTCCACCTTGCCGCCGGGGAACTCCCACAAGCCGCCCTGGTGTTTGTGTTCAGGGCGGCGGCTGAGGCAGAGGCGATCTCGCCGATCACGGATGATGGCGGCGACGACGGTTATTTCGGGGAGAGATTCAGACATAGGCTCGTGTCGGGGTGTGTCTCTTGGGAGCGGGTCTTGTGGGAGCGGGCCCCGCCCGCGAAAGGGAGCGAAGCTCCCGGCAGGATTCCAGAGACGCCGTTTGTACGGCTTTTAGAACGGTCTCTGGAATCCCGCCGGCCGGCAAGCCGGCCTTTCGCTTGCAAGGCAAGCTCCCACAAGCTCAGGTGCGGTATTCGGCGTTGATCTTGACGTAGTCGTAGCTGAAGTCGCAGGTCCACACCTGGCCGGTGCCGTCGCCGGCGCCGAGGTCCACGCGGATGGTGATTTCCGGGCGGGCCATTACCGCGGCGCCCTGCTCTTCGGTGTAGCTGTCGGCGACGCCGCCTTCGCGCACCAGTTCCACTTCACTGAGCCACACCGCCACTTTGTTCACGTCCAGGGTCTCGATGGGCGCGCGGCCCACGGCGGCGAGAATGCGCCCCCAGTTCGGGTCGGAGGCGAACAGCGCGGTCTTCACCAGCGGCGAGTGGCCGATGGTCTCGGCGACGATCTGCGCGTCCCGGTCGCTGCGCGCGCCGGACACTTCGATGGAGACGAACTTGGTGGCGCCTTCGGCGTCGCGGATCAGCGCCTGGGCCAGCTCCACGAACACGGTTTCCAGGGCCTGGTAGAGCAGCTCCGCGTTACGGTCGGCGCGGTCGTTGATCTCGGCGCCCACCTGGCCGCTGGCGATCAGCATGCAGGCGTCGTTGGTGGAGGTGTCGCCGTCCACGGTGATGCGGTTAAAGGAGCGGTCCGCCAGGGTCTTCACCCACTGGTCGAGCAGCGGTTGGGACACGTTGGCGTCGGTGGCGATGAACCCCAGCATGGTGGCCATGTTGGGCTTGATCATGCCGGCGCCCTTGGCGATACCGGTGATGGTGATGGTGTCGCCGTCCAGCTCAATGCGCCGGCTGGCCACCTTGGGCACCGTGTCGGTGGTCATGATGCCTTCGGCGGCGCGGCCCCAGTGGTGCTCACTGAGGTCGTCCAGGGCCAGCGGCAGGCCTTCCTCGAAGGGTTCCATGGGGAAGGTGGCGCCGATCACACCGGTGGAGAACGGCAGCACTTCCGAGGGCGCGCAGTGCGCCAGCTCGGACAGCAGCAGGCAGGTTTCCTCGCAGTAGGCGTGGCCCTTGTCGCCGGTGCCCGCGTTGGCGTAGCCGGTGTTGATCATCAGATAGCGGGGCGCTTTCTCGGCCAGGTTGCGGCGTGCCACCTGCACCGGCGCCGCCTGGAAGCGGTTGGTGGTGAACACGCCGGCGGCGCGGCTGCCCTCGGCCAGCTCAATGACCACCAAATCCTTTTTGTTGGGCTTCTTGATGCCCGCCGCGATGGCGGCCAGCTTCACGCCATTAACGGGAAACCATTCTGTCTGTGTCATACCTTTTCCTTCAGGCGCCGGTAAGCGCGAGCTTGTGGGAGCGAGCCTGCTCGCGAAAGGGTGGCGAAGCCACCCGGCAGGATACCAGAGGCCTGATTAGTGGTGTCTCTGGGATCCTGCCGGCCGGCTTTTGCCGGCCTTTCGCGGGCTGGGCCCGCTCCCACAAGGGCCGGCCCCGACAATAATCAGGACTCCAGCTTTCCGTGGCACTGCTTGTATTTCTTGCCGGAGCCGCACGGGCAGGGTTCGTTGCGGCCCACTTTGCGGCCTTCGCGAACCACGGTGCGCGGCTTCTCCGGCGGTCCCTGGGTCTGGCCGGTGCCGTCGCCCTGGGCGGTGGGCGCGGCCAGCTCTTCCTGCTCCGCCTTCATTTTCTCGGCCTGCACGCGGGCTTCTTCCTGGCGCTGGGCTTCGAGGCGTTCCACTTCGTCCTCGCGGCGCACTTCGAAGTTATGCAGCACGCGCACCAGCTCATGCTGGATCTGGTTGAGCATGGTCTGGAACAGCTCGAACGCTTCTTTCTTGTATTCCTGCTTGGGGTTCTTCTGGGCGTAGCCGCGCAGATGAATGCCCTGGCGCAGATGGTCCATGTTGGCCAGGTGTTCTTTCCAGTGGCGGTCGAGGATCTGCAGCATCAGGTGCTTCTCGATCGGACGCAGGGTCTCGGTGCCGATCTCCTCTTCCTTGCGAGCGTAATCCGCTTCCAGTTGCTCGATGATGCGCTCGGTGACGCCCTCGATGTGCAGGCCGTTGTCTTCGTCCAGCCACTGACGCACCGGGATATCGCTGCTGTATTCCGCTTGCAGGCTTTTCTCCAGCCCTTCCACGTCCCACTGGTCCTCCACGGAGCCCGGCGGCATGTAGCTGTGCACCACCTCGGGAATCACGTCGCGGCGGATGCTTTCCACCGAGGACGCCAGGCTCTCGGCCTCGAGAATCTGCTCACGCTGGCTGTACACCACGCGGCGCTGGTCGTTGGCCACGTTGTCGTATTCCAGCAGGTTCTTACGGATGTCGAAGTTACGGGTTTCCACCTTGCGCTGGGCGTTCTCGATGGCGCGGGTCACCCAGCGGTGTTCGATGGCTTCGCCGTCCTTGAGGCCCAGTGAGCGCATCATGTTACGCACCCGGTCGGAGGCGAAGATGCGCATCAGGTCGTCTTCCATGGACAGGAAGAAACGGGTGTAACCCGGGTCACCCTGACGGCCGGCCCGGCCACGCAGCTGGTTGTCGATCCGGCGGGATTCGTGGCGCTCGGTGCCGATGATGTGCAAGCCACCGGCTTCCAGCACGGTGTTGTGGTTGGCTTCCCACTCGGCGCGGATCTTCTCGGCCTTCTCCTCGGAAGGCTCGTCCATGTGCTTGATCTCTTCCTCGGCGTTACCGCCGAGCACGATGTCGGTACCGCGGCCGGCCATGTTGGTGGCGATGGTCACGGTGCCGGGACGGCCGGCCTGGGCAATCACCTGCGCCTCGCGCTGGTGCTGCTTGGCGTTGAGCACCTGGTGCTTGATCTTTTCCTTGGTGAGCCGCTGGGCCAGGTATTCGGAGGCCTCGATGGTGGCGGTCCCCACCAGCACCGGCGCGCCGCGCTCCACGCAGTCGCGCACTTCCTCGACGATGGCCTCGAATTTTTCCTGCAGGGTCAAGTAGACCAGATCGTTGGCGTCTTTACGCACCATCGGCCGGTTGGTGGGCACCACCACCACGTCCATGCCGTAGATCTGACGGAACTCCATCGCCTCGGTGTCGGCGGTGCCGGTCATGCCGGAGAGCTTGTCGTAGAGGCGGAAATAGTTCTGGAAGGTGGTCGACGCCAGGGTCTGGTTTTCCTGCTGGATGCGCACGCCCTCTTTCGCTTCCACCGCCTGGTGGATGCCCTCGGACCAGCGGCGGCCCGGCA
>DGNT01000114.1 GCA_002389055.1 Alcanivorax sp. UBA4485 | reverse complement strand
TCAACGATGGCTTTCAGCGCCTTGGCGATGCCCAGCGGCTGAATCTCTTCATCGGTTTCCACCAGGATGGACCGGTCGGCGCCCAGCGCCATGGCGGTGCGCAGCTGTTCCTGAGCGGCTTTGGGGCCGATGCTGACCGCTACGATTTCGGTCACGACGCCTTTCTCTTTCAGGCGTACCGCTTCTTCCACGGCGATTTCGCAGAAGGGGTTCATGGCCATTTTCACATTGGCGAGATCAACGCCAGAGTTGTCCGCCTTCACGCGAACCTTAACGTTGTAGTCAATGACTCGCTTGATGGGTACAAGAACCTTCATAGGATCCTCGGAATCTTCCACTTGGTGACTGAAGTCGCTTCCGTCCGGGGGCTGCCACAAAGCAGGGTTTGGAAGCCCACCATGCCTTGCGGCAACCCGCCCGAATACTCGCTTTCACCAGTACTTAATAAGGACGGAAACGATGAAAGAGGCGAGACGACGCCGAACGCCGGGGCCCCGCGCGAGAGCCGGTATCTTGAACGTTGCCCCCCGGCAGGTCAATAGGCCGAAGTTGGGTAAGCGGATGATTTTGCTGCCAATTGTGTCTTGAATTGATGACTCGCCGGTCGCCGATATCCTTGTAAATCAACCACCTGGCAAGGGATAATCCAAACAAGTGTTTGAATCGGCGTGAAAGTCGATTCCGAAAAGTGGTGCGATATGGAGGATGCCTTTATACTCCGCGCCACCCCAAGAGAACCGAAAGCTAGGAGACAGGCTGTGGAACGCGAATCTATGGAAGTCGACGTTGTCATCGTCGGCGCCGGTCCGTCCGGTCTGGCAACCGCATGCCGCCTGGGTCAAATCGCCCAGGAAAGCGGTCAGGAACTCAGCGTCGTGGTGGTGGAGAAAGGCTCTGAAGTCGGTGCCCATATCCTCTCCGGCGCGGTCTTCGAGCCGCGCGCGCTCAACGAGCTGTTCCCCAACTGGAAAGAACTCGGCGCCCCGCTGAACACCGAAGTCGGCGGCGACGAAATCTTCTATCTCACCGGCGCCGAAAAAGGCTCCAAGGTGCCCAACCCGTTCGTGCCCAAGACCATGCACAACGAGGGCAACTACGTGATTTCCCTGGGCAACCTGTGCCGCTGGCTCGCCGAACAGGCGGAAGGTCTCGGCATCGAAGTGTTCCCCGGCTTCGCCGCCACCGAAGTGCTCTATAACGAGGACGGCTCGGTAAAAGGCATCGCGACCGGCGATTCCGGCATCGACCACAACGGCGAGAAGAAGCCCAGCTACACCCCCGGCATGGAGTTGCACGCCAAGTACACCGTGTTCTCCGAAGGCTGCCGTGGCCACCTGGGCAAAGGGTTGATGGAAAAATTCAACCTGCGCGAAGGCGTCGATCCCCAGCACTACGGCCTGGGCATCAAGGAACTGTGGGAAATCGACCCGGCCAAGCATCAGCAGGGCCTGGTGGTGCACACCGCCGGCTGGCCGCTGAGCGAATCCGGCTCCCATGGCGGCGGCTTCCTTTATCACATGGAAGACAACCAGGTGACCCTGGGTCTGATCACCGACCTGGGCTATTCCAACCCGCACGTTTCACCGTTCGATGAAATGCAGCGCTGGAAAACCCACCCGGAAATCAAAAAATTCCTGGAAGGCGCCAAGCGTGTCAGCTACGGCGCCCGCGCTATCGCCAAGGGCGGGCTGCAGTCCCTGCCCAAGATGACCTTCCCCGGCGGTCTGCTGGTGGGCTGTGACGCCGGCACCCTGAACTTCGCCAAGATCAAGGGTAACCACACCGCCATGAAGTCCGGCATGATCGCCGCGGAAGTGATTTCCAAGGCCATCAAGGACGGCCGTGGCAGCGACGAGCTGACCGAGTACAAGTCCGAGTTCGAGAGCAGCTGGGTGTTCGAAGAGCTGCACACGCAGCGCAACTTCGGCCCGGCCCAGCACAAGTTCGGCAACCTGCTCGGTTCCGCCTTCGCGTTCGTGGACCTCAACATCCTCAACGGCAAGATGCCGTTCACGATGCGTGACACCACCCCGGACCACGACACCCTGAAGCCGGCGGATCAGTGCAAGAAAATCAGCTATCCCAAGCCGGACGGCAAACTGACCTTCAACAAGCTGGATTCGGTGTTCCTGTCCAACACCAACCATGAAGAAGATCAGCCCTGCCATCTGACGCTGAAGGATCCCAGCATCCCCATTGAGTACAACCTGCCCAAGTACGACGAACCGGCGCAGCGCTACTGCCCGGCGGGCGTGTACGAAGTGGTGGAAGACGAAAACACCGGTGACAAGCGCTTCCAGATCAACGCGCAGAACTGTGTGCACTGCAAGACCTGCGACATCAAGGACCCCACCCAGAACATCCACTGGGTGGCGCCGGAAGGCACCGGCGGCCCGAATTACCCGAACATGTAATCCGGCCGGTTCAACCGCAACGAAAAAGGCGCCTTAACGGCGCCTTTTTTGTGGGTTGTGGGGCGGTTTAATGCTGGCCGCTGGGGCGCGAGCGGCGCAGCGCGGCCGCCTGGCGGCGCTCCACCCGCTGGCGCCACCACTTCTGGACGCGACGCTCAAAGGCGTTGATCAGACCCAAAGGCGGCATCGCCGGCATGTACAGGTCCGGGTCCGGATAATGACGTTGGATGCGTTGCTTCTGTTTCATTGCTCTCTCCTTCATGACGGTCTCCTTGATCGGTCGCCGACCGGGCACCGCCCCGGCCTATGAGAGAAAGCATGCAGGCTTCACATTGTTAACTCCAACGAAAAGAATTACATTGTCCGTTCAATAATTTTGAACGCAAAGAGAGTCCGTCATGACCGCCACCAAGGCCCGGCCGGAGAACGCTTCGCTGCCCCTTCTGGATACGGAAACGCTGCGCACCTTCGTGGCCATCGCCGAAAACGGCAGCTTCACTCGCGCCGCCCATCAGGTGTTCCGCACCCCATCCGCGTTGAGCATGCAGATCAAACGCCTGGAGGAAACCCTGGGCCAAAGCCTGTTCGTGCGCGAGGCGCGCCGGGTGTCCCTGACGCCGGAGGGGGAAGTGCTGCTCGGTTACGGGCGGCGGCTGCTCAAGCTCAACGAGGAAGCGGTGGGCCGGTTTCTGGCGCCGTCCCTGGAAGGCAGCGTGCGCCTGGGCACGCCGGACGATGTGGGCACCCGGGTGCTGCCCCAGGTGCTGACCCGCTTCGCCCGCTCACACCCGGCGGTACAGGTAAACGTGAACGCCGGGCGCAGCATCGACCTGCTGAAACGGCTCGACAACGGCGAACTGGACCTGGCGCTGGTGACGCTGGGGCACAGCGATCTCAGCGCCAAGCGCGGCGAGGTGGTGCACACCGAGCCGCTGGTCTGGGCCGGTCGCGACGGCGGCGTGGCGGTGCAACGTTCGCCGCTGCCGCTGTCGCTGGCCAACCACGGCTGTGCCTGGCGGGAAATGGCGCTGGGCGCGCTGGATAAGGCGGAAATCAGTTACCGGGTGGCTTACAACAGCGAGCACTGCGCCGGCCAGGAAGCGGCCATGCTGGCCGACCTGGCGGTGGCGCCCTTCCCCGCCAGCCTGGTGCAGCCGCCGCTGCGGGTGCTCGGCCCGGAAAACGGCCTGCCCGCCCTGGGCGATTACCAGATCGCGCTGGTGCGCCGCGACGGCTCCGGCCCGGCCGCCGAAGCCCTGGCGGAACAGGTGGTGGAAACCTTCCGCGAGCGGCGCTGAGCGGCTGGAACGTCTATTGAAAGGCGTCGTTGTAGGCGTTCTGAACGGTGTCCGAGCCGGGCCGCAGATAGAAGCGTCCATTCACGTCCACCACCGGCAACCGATAGCGCCGCGTGGACAGGCCGGCGGCCCGCATACGCTCGTGCAGGCGAGACGCCACCGCGGGTTCATCGACGATGCGGTACTCATGCTTTAAACCGTTGTCGGAAAGCTCGGAAAGCAGGCTTTGCGTGTAGCCGCAACTGTCACGCCCGTAGACCGTCACGTAAGGCCCACTCTTCGCCGGCGTGGTCGCCCCGGCCACACGATCGCTGCCCCCTGTGTCACCGCCGGACCATTGCCGCAGCATCACCAGCAGCCCCACCAAAACCAGAAAGCCGGCAATATTTCGCACCCTTCCCCCTGTTTTTCTTGGTGAACGACACACGAAACGGCTCCCCAAACCGTTCCGTCGTGCCCACACTAAAAGCGCGGGGTGCGACACTTCAAGCGGTCCGCCTCAGGGGTCGAGCTCTTCCTTGCCTTTCCAGACCAGGCTGTACAGATCCTTGCGGCGGTCGCGGATATTGGTGACCGAGCCTTCACTGTGCAGGAGCTTGAGCTTTTCCAGATCAATGTCGGCGAACAGCAGCATCTCGGTGTTGGGCACCGATTCGCTGATGGTGCCGTCGTGGGGGAAGTAGAAGTCGCTGGGTGAAAATACCGCGGACTGAGCGTACTGAATGTCCACGTTATCCACGCGCGGCAGATTGCCGACGCTGCCGGAAATCGCCACGTAGCATTCGTTCTCGATGGCCCGCGCCTGGGCGCAATGACGCACCCGCAAATAACCGTTCTTGGTGTCGGTCCAGAACGGCACGAACAGAATCTCCATGCCCTGCTCGGCCAGCAGCCGGCCCAGCTCCGGAAATTCCACGTCGTAGCAGATCAGAATGCCGATGCGGCCCGCGTCGGTATCGAAAATACGCAGGCCGTCACCGCCCTGGATCGCCCAGTCCTTGCGTTCGTGGGGGGTGATGTGAATTTTCTTCTGCTGCTCCACCGAGCCGTCGCGGCGCATCAGGTAGGCGACGTTGTAAATGCGCCCGTCCTCTTCCAGCGGCATGGAGCCACCGATGATGTTGATGTTGTAGCTCACCGCCATGTCCGCCATGGCGTCGCGGATTTCCTCGGTAAAGCTGGCCAGGTAGCGCACCGCTTCCACTGAGTTCAGGTCGGTCTTGAGCCCCATCAGTGGGGCGCTGAAGAATTCCGGCAGCACGGCGAAATCCGCCCGGTAGTCGGACAGCGAATCAATAAAGAACTCCACCTGGCTGAGCAGGTCTTCCACCGAGCGCGCACTGCGCATGCGCCGCTGCACCACGCCCAGGCGTACCACCGAACGGCGCGGCCAGTCGCCATCGTCTTCCGGCTGATAGAGGATGTTGTCCCATTCCAGCAGGGTGGCGTAGCCCCGGGAACTTTCGTCCTCGGGCAAATATTTGACCAGCAGGCGTTTGACGTCGAAGCCGTTGGAAAGCTGGAAGGTGAGAATCGGATCGTAAATGGTGCGGGCTTCCACCTCGGCGATGTACTCGGTCACCGTCATTTTGTCCGCGTAGTGGGTGTAACCGGGCAACCGGCCGCCGGCGAGAATGGCACGCAGGTTTTCTTCCCGGCACAGATCCTTGCGCGCCTCGTAGAGCCGCCGGCCCAGGCGGTAACCCCGGTACTCGGGATCGACGAACACATCCAGGCCGTACAGCGCATCGCCCTTGCGGCTGTGCGAGCGCACCTTGTCGTCGGTGATCAGGTCTTCGTAGCGGTGCGGGTTGGAGAACCGGTCGTAGCTCACCTTCACCGTCAGCGCCGTGGCGATGAGCGTGCCGTTGTCCTCGATCACCAACTGCCCTTCCGGGAACAACCGGATCAGGGTGGCGATGGTTTCCTCGGGCCAGGCACCGCCGATGTCGTGGTACACCTGATCCATCAACCGGGCCAGCGCCGGGTAGTCTTCCAGGGTCAGTTGCCGCAGACGAAGGCGAGTGCTTTCTTCAGCCATGGATCTCTCCAGTCAAGGAACCGCCGGTTCCTAGGAATTAAGGGGTGGAAACGGGATTACCCACTGGCAATCACGGTTGTGCAGCGCGTCCAGGCTGCTAGCGTACAGGGCCACGCCATCCGGGCGGATGAACATGGCGGCGCCGGAACGCAGACCGATAAAGCCGGACACCTGCTCGACCACATAGCCGTCCGGCTCTTCGAACTCACAGCGCAGCGCCTCGGGAATCGGCTCATAGCCGACCAGGCCATTGGCGAGCGGGTCTTCCACGGCGCGCCGGTCACGGTACAAACCCACCGCGTCGGCGCCGATCAGCAGCACCATACCCTGATGAAAATGCAGCAAATTGACAGGTCCCCGGGCCGGCAACGACAGTGTTTCCTGCCTTGAGATGATGGTATCCATAACACTCCACGGTAACGAAGAAGACAGGCGGAGGCAGCAGCCATGCAGGAAAGGATTGTAATACTTACCGGCGCCGGAATCTCGGCGGAATCCGGTATCAATACGTTTCGTGACGCCGGCGGGTTATGGGAAAACCACCGTATCGAGGATGTGGCCACCCCGGAAGCCTTCCAGCGCGACCCGCACGGCGTGCAGGGATTCTACAACCGGCGCCGTGAACAATTGCGCGATCCGGCGATCCAGCCCAACGCCGCCCACCGGGCCCTGGCCGAGCTGGAACAGGGCCTGCCCGGCCAGGTGCTGGTGGTGACCCAGAACGTGGACGACCTGCACGAACGGGCCGGCAGCCAGAACGTCATCCATATGCATGGCGAGCTGCTCAAGGCGCGCTGCCAGAGCACCGACACCCTGGTCCCCGCCGACCGCGATCTGGACCCGGCCCTGACCTGCACCGTGTGCGGCGCCGCCGGCTGCCTGCGTCCCCACGTGGTGTGGTTCGGTGAAATGCCCCTGGAAATGGAGCGCATCTACGCCACCCTGGCCGGCTGCGAGCACTTCATCAGCATCGGCACCAGCGGCAACGTCTACCCCGCCGCCGGTTTCGTGGCGGAAGCCCGGGCCAGCGGCGCGCACACCACCGAGCTCAACCTGGAGCCCTCCGAGCAACGGACCGCCTTCCACGAACATCGGCACGGGCGCGCCACCGAGCTGGTGCCCGGTTATGTCCGCGAGCTGCTCACCGACACCAGAGCCACTCTATCCCGGCAATAGGCTGATTCCTGCCACGGATTCGGCTAGACTGCCAAAAACCGTCGACACCGAAATAACAGGCATAGCCAGACTCATGAGCCAGAAGCAATTAGACGATCTCAACATCGAATCCCAGGAGGTGCTGATCACCCCCCGGGCCCTGAAGGAAAAGCTGCCGCTCAGCGAAGCCGCCGCGGAAACCGTGTTCCAGGGCCGTCAGCAGATCCGTGACATCCTTGACCGCAAGGACCCGCGCCTGTTCGTGGTGATCG
>DGNT01000095.1 GCA_002389055.1 Alcanivorax sp. UBA4485 | reverse complement strand
GCTTGTCATTGTGACGGCCGGCGCTCCGGGGGCCGACCATCCGGCGGTCGGCGTTCCGGGGGCCGGCGGCGGGGTCAGGAGCCGCCGCTGGTCTCCACGTCCACTTTCTCTTCCAGATCGGCGCTTTCCGCGGACCAGCTCTCGATCACCTTGTCCAGATCACCGAGCTGCTGCATGGACTGGGCGAACTGGGCCCGGTAGACGTCGCGCAGGTCCAGACCGTTGACGTACACATTGACCACTTTCCACTGGTCGTCGGACTGGAACAGGGTGAAGAACACCGGAATCACCTTGCCGTCATTGGTGGTGCCTTCCAGCCGCACCCGGGCGTAGTTGCCCTTGCGGTCTTCCTCGCGCATCGGCAGCACGCGGATTTCCTGCCCCTGGTAGAGGGTCACGCCGGAAGCGTAGGTGTTGATCAGGCTGTTCTTGAAGACTTCCAGGAACTCGTACTTCTGGTCCCGGCTGGCCCGGTCGAAGTGCTCGCCCATCACCATGCGGGTGATGCGCTTGAAGTCCACCAGCGGCACCAGCTCCTCACGGACCAGCTCACGGGCGTAGCTTTCGTCCTTATTCAGACGCTCGCGCTCGGCGTCGATGCGGCTGGTCAAGCGCTCCACGGTCTCGTTGACCAGCTCACGGGGGTCCTGAGCGGCCTGGGCGAAACCCGCCAGCCCCAGCATCACCAGCGCCATCACAGTCGCCATGCCTTGTTTGAAGATCATACGTCACTCCCTGTCGTGTCTGAGGATGCTCGTTTTTACGGCGTTCACTCCGAACTGTCCAGCCAAGGCCTCTACGAAGCACGTTTTGTGCGAGCGGGCCCCGCCCGCGAAAGGCAAGCTCTGCTTGCCGGCGGGATACCAGAGACCTCTTTGATATCCCTTCCGCGATTCCGGGAGGCCACTATACAGGTCTCTGGAATCCTGCCGGCCGGCTTTGCCGCCCTTTCGCGGGCAGGGCCCGCTCCCACAAGGTGGTTACCTACAAGCCCGGCCACGCATTCAATTGGAACATCCGAACGCTTAAGGGTTCCAAGGGCAGTCAGCGGCGCTCCGGCCAGTGTATAATCTCCGCCAGCGAGGAGACACGAATCATTATGAGTCATAACCACATCGCCACCGCCCGCCGTGTTCTGGACGTGGAAGCGCGCGCCGTGGCCGCGCTCGGCGAGCGCGTCAGCGACACCTTCGAGCAGGCCTGCGAGCTGCTGCTGGCCTGCAAGGGCCGGGTGATCGTGACCGGCATGGGCAAAAGCGGCCATATCGGCAGCAAACTGGCGGCCACCCTGGCGAGCACCGGTACCCCGTCGTTCTTCGTTCACCCCGGCGAGGCGTCGCACGGGGATCTGGGCATGATCACCACCGAGGACGCGGTGCTGGCGCTGTCCAATTCCGGCGAAACCGGCGAAATCCTCACCATTATTCCGGTGATCAAGCGCAAGGGCGCGGTGCTGATCAGCATGACCGGGCGCCCTTCGTCCTCCCTGGCGCAGCTGTCCGACGTGCATCTCGACGTGGGCGTGGAAGAAGAAGCCTGCCCGCACAATCTGGCGCCGACCACCTCCACCACCGCCGCGCTGGCCATGGGCGACGCCCTCGCCATCGCCCTGCTCGAGGCGCGCGGCTTCACCGCCGAGGACTTCGCCCTCAGCCACCCGGGCGGCAGCCTGGGCCGGCGCCTGCTGCTCAAGGTCGACGACATCATGCACGCGGAAGAGCGCCTGCCGCGGGTAAGCCGCGACGCCAGCCTGTCCGAAGCCCTGCTGGAAATGACCCGCAAGGGCCTGGGCATGACCACGGTGGTGGACGACGACGGCCGCCTGATCGGCATCTTCACCGACGGCGATTTGCGCCGCACCCTGGAAAAGGGCCTGGATATCCGCCAGGCCGGCATCGCCGAGGTGATGTCGCCGCGGCCGGTGACCATGCCGCCCGGCCACCTGGCCGCCGAGGCGCTGCAAATCATGGAGACGCGCAAGATCAACGGCCTGGTGGTGTGTGACGCCGACCAGCGCCCGGTGGGCGCGCTCAACACCCAGGATCTGCTGCGCGCGGGGGTGATGTAGTGACCTTGCTGGTGTCCAGCGCCGACGCGCGCAACCTGAAACTGATGGCTTTCGACGTGGACGGCGTACTCACCGACGGCCGCCTCTATTACGGCCCCGACGGCGAAGCGCTCAAGGTGTTCAACACCCTGGACGGCCACGGCCTCAAGAAACTGGCCGCCAGCGGTGTCACCCTGGCGCTGATCACCGGCCGCGACACGCCCATGGTGGCCCGCCGCGCCGCCGAACTGGGCATCCAGCATGTGATCCAGGGCCGCGAGGACAAGGGCGTGGCGCTGGCCGACCTGGCCGCCTCGCTGGGCGTGACCGCCCGGGAAACCGGCTACGCCGGCGACGACGAACCGGACGTGCCGGCCCTGCAGTGGGCGCAGATCGCCTTCGCCCCCGCCAGCGGCCACCACTGCGCGCGGGCGGCGGCCGACCACGTCACCCGCGCCCGTGGCGGCGAAGGCGCGGTGCGCGAGATCTGCGACGCCCTTCTCGAACACCGGGGTGACGCGTGAAACGGCAGGGCCTGCTAAGCGCCTCCGGCATTCTGCTGCTGGGCCTGATCGTGCTGATGACCCTGCACGAGTGGGACAACCCCCTGGAAGAGGACCGCGAGGCGTTTCTCAATGCCCCGATGATCATCGCCGACCGGATCGTCGCCAAGGCCTACGACCAGGAGGACGGCCGGGTGCAGTACCGCCTGGTGGCGGAGCATCTCGAACAGTACGAACGGGACGCGCTCACCACCCTCACCGAGCCGGTGTTGCGGATGGACAACAGCAACGGCCTGTGGACGATCCAGTCCCGCCATGGTGAAGTGCGCGACAACGGCGATCTGATTGTCTTCACGGACCAGGTGGAAGCGCGCAGCGAAAGCAACGGCGTCACCCTGGACACCGAGGAACTGCAATACCACAACGACAGTAACCGCGTGGTCTCCCCCGGCGACCTCTCCATGCGCCACCGTGACGGACGCACCCGCGCCGGCGCCATGGAAAGCGATCTGACCAGCGG
>DGNT01000203.1 GCA_002389055.1 Alcanivorax sp. UBA4485 | reverse complement strand
GCCTTCGGGACTATGTTCAGCGCTTGATGGTCAACATCCTGCTTGCCAACGGCGACGCCCACCTCAAAAACTGGAGCCTGCTTTACCCGGACCGGCGCACACCGATTCTGGCCCCGGCCTACGATCTTCTGTTCACACAGGTGTATGTGGAAGGGGAGGACGGTCTGGCGTTGAATCTGGCGAAGAACAAGCACTACTACGATTTTTCCCTGGATCATTGGCGGCGCTTCGCCAAAAAAACCGGACTGGACGAAAAGCAGGTGCTGAGTGCCGTACGCGAAGTGGTGGACAACGCGCGTGCTGCCTGGCCCCGCTTGTTAGGGACGCTGCCCATGGTACCGGAGCACCAGGAGCGCTTGATCGAACATTGGGCCAGGTTGCGGCCTGAGTTTCGGATCTAAGCACCGCCCGTCAGCTCAGGTCGTCGAAATCATCCATCGGATCGGTGGGCTCGCCGGGAATCGCATGACGCTCCGACGCCCAGTCGCCCAGGTCGATCAGCTTGCAGCGCTCCGAGCAGAACGGTCGCCAGGGGTTATCGTCCCAGCGTGAGGGTTTCCGGCATTGCGGGCAGGGGTAAATACGGGTGGGCTGGTCGTTATCCGCCATGTCTTTGCGCGAGTTCCAAATACGTTTCATGTAAGGCGTCGAGCCGCTCATGCAGGTGCCGCAGCGGGCCGTGGTTCTCGACCACGTCGTGGGCCGCCGCCAGGCGGCGCTGGCGGTCCATCTGGGCGCGCATGATCGCCTGCACCTGCGTCTCGGGCACGGTATCCCGCGCCACGGTACGCGCCACCTGAAGCTCCGGCGGCACGTCGATCACCAGGATACGGTGCACCATCTCTTTCTGGCTACCCTCAAGCAGCAGCGGCGACACCAGCACCGTGTACGGTGAATCGCTGGTGTGGATCTGCCGGTAGAGCTCACGGCCAATCGCCGGATGGGTGATCGCCTCCAGATCGCGGCGCGCCTGCTCGTCACTGAACACGATATCGCGCAGCGCGCGGCGGTCCAGGCTGCCGTCGTCCTGCAGCACCGCGCCGAACCGGTCGACAATGGCGTCCAGCGCCGGCTCGCCCGGCGCCACCACCGCCCGCGACGCCAGGTCCGCGTCGACAATGGTCACGCCGCGCCGCGCCAGATGATCCGTGGCCGCGGTTTTACCGCTGCCGATACCGCCGGTCAGGCCGACAACAAACATAGGGACTCCGCAATTGAGCGTGTTTGTGGGAGCGGGCCCAGCCCGCGAAAGGCCGGCAAAGCCGGCCGGCAGGATACCAGAGAAGTGGTTAAGGTGGGATTGACCCCTACCCGAGGTTAAACAACCCCAGGTAGGAGCTCACAATCACCTCACCCCACAGCAACGCAATCCACCCGGCGATCGCCAGATAAGGCCCGAACGGAATCCCCTGATCCCGCTTCACGCTGCCGCTGGCCATCATCGACACCGCGAACACCAGGCCGACCACCGAGGACAGCAACACCACCACCGGCAGATACTGCCAGCCCAGCCAGGCGCCCAGGGCGGCGAGCAGCTTGAAATCGCCGTAGCCCATGCCTTCCTTGCCGGTGAGCAGCTTGAACACCCAATACAGGCTCCACAGCGCCAGATAACCGGCCATGGCACCGATCACCGCATCCGGCAGGCTCACGGGGGAGACGCCCAGCACGGACGCCAGCAGCCCCGCCCACAGCAGCGGGTAGGTGAGGTCATCGGGGAGCAGCGTGGTATCCAGATCGATCACCGCCAGGGCCAGCAGCGTAAAGCTGCCGTACAGCATGAAGATCAACCAGGGATCGTAACCGAAACGCCAAGCGCACAGGCCCGCCACCAGCCCGGTGAGCAGCTCGATAATCGGGTAGCGCTTGCTGATCGCCGCCTTACAGCCGCTGCAGCGGCCCTTGAGTAGCGCCCAGCTCACCACCGGCACGTTCTCGTACCAGCGGATGCGGTGGTTGCAGTGCGGGCAATGGGAGCCGGGCGTCACCAGGTTGAAGATCGGTGGCTCTTCCTCGCCCTTCGGTGCCGGTTGGTCCAGCAGTTCGCGGGCCTCCTGGCGCCAGGTGGCCTCCATCATCTTGGGAATACGGTGGATCACCACATTCAGGAAGCTACCCACCAGCAGGCCGAACAGCACGCAAACCAGGATCAGGGCGGCCGGGCTGGCCGCCAGGTATTCGAGAATCTGCACTGGTTAGACCACGTTGCCGAGCTGGAAGATTGGCAGGTACATGGCGATGATGAGGCCGCCGATAAGCACACCTAGAATTGCCATGATGAGGGGTTCCAGCATGCTGGTTAAGCCATCGACCATATTATCCACTTCGTCTTCGTAGTAGGTGGCTACTTTGGCCAGCATGGCATCCAGTGCACCGGATTCTTCACCGATAGCCGTCATCTGCAGGGCCATAGCAGGAAATACACCGGTGGAACGCATTGCGAATTGGAGTTGTTGACCAGTAGCTACATCCTCCTTCACCCGCAAAACTGCTTTACGGTAAACCACATTACCGGTTGCACCTGCGCAAGCATCCAAAGCTTCGATCAATGGCACACCAGCCGCAAATGTGGTGGAGAGTGTACGGGAGAAACGTGCGACTGTGGCTTTGTGGGTAATAGGGCCAATTACAGGAATTCGAAGCAAGATTCTGTCCACGGCATCATGAAAACCCTGTGATCGCCTTCGTGCTTCCGTAAAACCAATGGCCAAAGCTGCAGACGCGATCAGAATCATCACGAAGTTGGCTTGGAGTCCTTCCGAAAGATTGATCACAAATTGGGTGAAGGCAGGTAACTCGGCGCCGAAACCTTTGAATAGTTCTTGGAAGGTGGGAACCACCTTTACCAAAAGGATGCCGGTGACAATCACTGCCACGCAGACTACGGCGATTGGATACTTTACTGCTTTCTTGATTTTCTGTTTTAGCGCTTCAGTTTTTTCTTTATACAGCGCTACCCTATCAAGCATGGTCTCCAGAGAGCCGGACGCCTCACCGGATTCAATCAGACTGCAGTAGAGATCGTCAAAAAGGCGTGGGTGTTGACGCAGCGCGCCAGCGAAGTTGTTGCCGCTTTCCACATCCGTTTTCAACTTGAGAATCACCTCCCGCATGGACGGGTTTTCCAGGCCGTCGGAAACGATCTCAAAAGCTTGTACTAGTGGCACACCGGCTTTCATCATGGTGGCCATCTGGCGGGTAAACAGCGCGATATCCATGGGCTTGATCTTTTTCTTCCCGCCCAGGGACATTTCACGCTTTTTGACCACTTTCTTGGCCTGAATGCCCTGCTTGCGCAGCTCGGCACGGACCAGAGCCGGCCCCTTGCCGGTAATTTCCCCCTTTACTTTGCTGCCTTTGCGGTCGATGCCTTCATAGCTGAAGGTCGCCGATTTTTGTGCTGTCGCTGTTTTTGCCATAGTCGAAACCCTGACCCACCGAAACCTATAATAGTTTAGTGCCCGCTGGTCACCCGGCTCACTTCCTCAAGACTGGTGACGCCGTGCATGACCTTGATCAGGCCGGAACGGTACAGATCGTTGAACCCCTCTTTGCGGCACTGGTCGGCGATCTGGATGGAATTGCCTTCCTCCATGATGATGCGCGCAATGCCGTCGGTGATGCGGACTACCTCGTAAACCCCCACGCGCCCCTTGTAGCCGCCTTTGCACTTCTCGCAGCCTTTGCCACTGGGGCCGTACACAGTAAACCCGGATTGAATGTCCTCGTCCGTGAAACCCATCTCAACCAGGGATTGCTTAGGCACATCCACCGGTTCCTTGCAATTCTCGCACAGCCGCCGGGCCAGGCGCTGCGCAATAATCAGAATCACCGAGGTGGCGATATTAAACGAGGGCACCCCCATATTGCGCAGACGGGTCAGCGTTTCCGGCGCGCTGTTGGTGTGCAAGGTGGAAAGCACCAGGTGACCGGTCTGCGCCGCTTTCACGGCGATCTCGGCGGTTTCCAGGTCCCGGATCTCCCCCACCAGGATGATATCCGGGTCCTGACGCAGGAAGGCGCGCAACGCGGTGGAAAACTCCATGCCCTGCTTGGGGTTCACATTGACCTGGTTAACCCCTTCCAGGTTGATCTCTACAGGGTCTTCCGCCGTGGAGATGTTGCGCTCCGGCGTATTGAGGATGTTCACACCGGTATAAAGAGACACGGTCTTGCCCGAGCCGGTGGGCCCGGTGACCAGAATCATGCCCTGGGGCTTGCTCAGGGCGTCCATATACATCTGCTTCTGGTTTTCCTCGTAGCCGAGGTGATCGATGCCCATCTTGGCGCTTTCGGCGTCCAGGATCCGCAGCACGATCTTTTCGCCGTAGAGAGTAGGGCAGGTATTGACCCGGAAATCGATGGCCCGGGTCTTGGAAATCTTAAGCTTGATGCGGCCGTCCTGTGGCACCCGGCGCTCGGAAATATCCATTCGCGCCATCACCTTGAGGCGGGCGGCCAGCTTACTGGCTGTGGTGATCGGCGGTTTGGATACAGTCTCCAGTATGCCGTCCTGACGGAAACGCACCCGATAGGTCTTTTCATACGGCTCGAAGTGTAGGTCCGAGGCGCCGCCTTTAATGGCGTCCAGAAGCAGCTTGTTAACGAACCGTACGATGGGGGCATCGTCGGAGCCCGCGGCCGCGTCTTCGCCGCCACTGGGCGTCGCATCAGTATCGGCGGTTTCCAGGTTATCCAGATCATCGTCCAGATTGTCGAAGGCCTTGCCTTCCTGCTCCGACTCCAGCTGCTCGATCCAGCGCCGCAGCTTGTCGTCCTCGACGATCACCGTTTCCACGTTCAGGCCGGTGTTAAAGCGAATCTCTTCCAGGGCCGACAGGTTGGTGGGGTCGGACACCGCCACGAACAGCCGGCTGCCACGCCGCAGCAGCGGCAGAATGGTGTGCTTGGTGATCAGCTTGGGGTCGACCAGATCCTTGACCATCATCTCCTTGGAGAAGGTGTTCAGATCGATCAGCGGATCGCCAAACTCCTCGGCCGCGCAGCGCGCCACAATGCCGGCGCCAACGTGCCCGCCGGCCACCAGATGGTGGACCAACGCCACCCGCGCCTGCCGCGACTCGGCGGCGGCGGTCTGCGCCGCTTCCATGGAGAGATGGCCTTCCTTTACCAGACGGCGGGCCAGGCCGCTTAAAGACGCTGCGGAACTATTCATAAGAAGTGGTCATGGTTATTTATACTTACCCCCAAAGCAGATTGGCAGCCTTCCCGCCGGCTGTAAAGAGCGCATGATCAAGGGCTTGGCCGCGTTACCTGCATTGGAGTCTTAACTGACGGAATAGGTCATGGAGGGTGACGTTTATTGTCATCCGCTGACAAAAAACGGCAGCTTGCCGGGCGCGAAAGTGACACGAAAAGCCGCAAACCCGGTACGTGAAAGTTGGCCCAATAGCTGCATAGTCTTAGTGCAGGCGCTCGCCTCGGGGGTGAGCACATAATAAAGTTTCGACTCTGGAGATTGCGAAATGAAACAAGTGCAGAAGGGTTTTACTCTTATCGAACTGATGATCGTGGTTGCGATTATCGGTATTCTGGCGGCCGTGGCGATTCCTGCTTATCAGGATTACACCATTCGCTCTCAAGTTTCTGAAGGTCTGAGCTTGTCGTCGGCGCTGAAAACTGCAATCGCTGAGGAGTATGCTGTAGCCGGTGCTTGGCCTGCGGATAACGCTGCTCTGGGAATCAATAACACTATTGAAGGTACTTATGTCTCCGGTATTACTTCGACTAACGGTGTAATCACCGTTACTTACGGTAATGAGGCCAATACAGCCAACTTGAGCGGCAAAGTCCTAACGATTCGTCCTGCGACTTCCGCAGCAGGTGATGTAGCTTGGGTTTGTGCCGCTGCTCCCGTACCTGGTTCGACCACCGCTGTAGGTAGTGACGCAACCGACGTCCCCACTAAGTATCTTCCGTCTTCTTGCCGCGCGTAAGATCTGATCGGTACTTTGTGGTTTAAAGAGGCTCCGCTTTTCGGGGCCTCTTTTTGTTGGTGTGAAGCGACAGGTTCAGGCCCCACCTTTTTGCCCGTCCTCGAAGCTCGGTGGCCACTTCCCGCCGTTATAAGCTTACAAACAGAACATCCATTCAGAGTTGGCCACTTATCCAGGGCCCATAGAAAACTTAGCCACCTGCTTTTATAGCTGCGCAATTCTCTTTCAGATGACATCCTGCGTGCTCAGTTCAAAACCCGATAACCTCGCCCCCGCATACAGTTTTTAACCACCTTGCTCTTCTCCTGCTCCGCATCCCCGGCTTTGCCGGCGGCTTCGATGACGGCGCCGCCGCCGGCCATGCGTCCGGCGGTGCCGGAGTTGCCGAAGATGGCGCCCAGGATACCGCCGATCACGGCCCCGCCGGCGGCGCCTTCGGCGGCGTCGCGGCCGGTGCTGACTTCGTCGGCGACGGCGCGGCAGTCGCTGAGGTCTTGCTGGTACTGGGCTTCGTCGATGCCTTGCTTGTCCACCACCACGCGCTTGGATGAGGCGCAGGCGGTGGTGAGCAGGGCGGCTAGGGTAATCAAGGCTTAAGAGAGGCCGGCCGGTAGCCAGCTCTTATCAATGATGAGTCGGCGGGGGAGGTCGTCTCTAAGGCGGTTGTAGGTGTCGACCAGCATTAGCGTGGCGGCTTTGGATTGTTCCAGAGCAGCGGCGAAGTCAGAGGCGTCGCGCATGTACTCATGCGTAAGGCGTCCAGGGGCAGTGAATCGGCCCAGGGTTTGTGGCTGCTCATAGAGCGCGTGCCGTTTCGATGGCGTGGGCGTGGGCGGGATTGAGTGTTACCTCCGGATCGACGACCAGCACATCGAAGGGCTGGTCGCCAAGGCGTAGCTGTAGGCGGGCGGTCAGACGCAGTTCCTTGCCTAGTCTGTCCTCACAGACGTGCGGCAATGAGATGAGAAGGTCAATATCGCCGCCGCCGATCCGGTCATTCAGACGGGATCCGAACAGACGCACCTCGGCGTCGTCGCCGAAAACCTCGGCAACCGTCTGCTTTATGACCTTAATTTGCTCGGTAGTCAGGCGCATTTCATTCCGCCTCGCCAGATCGATTCTTCGATGTTAACCGGTAGAGCCGTGGGTGTGAAAAGAAGTGGGCTTTATAGCTTGTAACATGTATCGATGGGCGATCCAGAGTCAGGTCTTGCCTTTTGCCCGGACGCGGCGTCGATCAGGGTAACTCACGGGCTACGGTTTCAGCGTTGGACCAGTCTCTGTTCACGCCGCCAATGTTGGAATTCCGTCGGGCGCAGGCCGTACCGGGCCAGTACGCTTTCGTGGAGGCGGCGGAGTTAATGCGCCTTGGGTACGCGGAAGCGCAAGCAGGATCATCAATATCGCACTTTGATTGCCGGCCCTGGCGGACAGACCTGTCCGGCGCGTGGCGCCATACTCGGTGGGTGGGCTCCCGTCCTGTACAACCCGGCTGGGTGACCCCATTGAAGTACGTGGACCCCGCTGCCCGTTCCCAGCCTGTTCCAGGTGCTTTCCGGCGCTCGAAAACACATTTGACGAATCAACCATAAACCGTTAAATTTTAACGGTTAAGGGCGAAAGGTTTATGGCGACCAATGTTCTAAGGATGGAGCTCGGTCCACGCAGCGCTCGCAAGATAGTGGGCAAGATCGCTGAAGATAGTTCTAAAGTCTTTTTTACCCATCATGCGGAACTGCGCATGGTGGAAAGGCGGATTACCAGAAGCCAGGTTTTGCGGTGTTTACGTCATGGTGTGGTGATTGAAGGGCCGTACAGAGATACCCATGGCTCCTGGAAGTTGAATATGGAAGTCGCATCGGCCGGCAGCGTTATCACCGTGGTCGTGGTGCTTGACTGGAGAGAAAGCATCGGCGATTACGCGATCGTAATTACCACCTATCTCTAAAGAGGCCAAGGTGAAGTGTTATGTTTAAATATACGAGTTGCGGGTTGGATAGCGTTCACCTGCGCAATGGTTACGAAGAAATAGACACTCCCTATGGCGCGGCCGTGGGCATTCATGATGTCGAAGGTCTCCACCGCGTGATCGGGCTGCACATCGTCATCAATAAACCGGATCTTCTAGACGCTTCGGAGATTCGGTTTCTAAGAAAGGAATTGGATTTACCGCAGGCCCAGCTTGCATTGTTTTTGGACGTCGCAGAATCTTCGGTGCGCAACTGGGAGAAGGGCAGAAACAAGATCTCTGGCCCCGCGGATCGCATGCTTCGAGCACTTTACGCTGAGAAAGCGCAAGGGCAAGGCCGCGTTTACCAGCTATTGGAATGTCTCAGCCAGGCTAATCGGGATGCTTATGTGAGTGTGCTGGAGTTGGAAGAATCCGAAGGGGGGTGGAGGACGTCCGTGGCCTGATCGGAGCACAGAATGGCGTCAGTTCAAAACTCGATAACCCCGCCCCCGCATACAGTTTTTAACCACCTGACTCTTCTCCTGCTCCGCGTCCCCGGCTTTGCCGGCGGCCCCGATCACGGCGCCGCCGCCGGCCATGCGTCCGGCGGTGCCGGAGTTGCCGAAGATGGCGCCCAGGATGCCGCCGATCACGGCACCGCCGGCGGCGCCTTCGGCGGCGTCGCGGCCGGTGCTGACTTCGTCGGCGACGGCGCGGCAGTCGCTGAGGTCTTGCTGGTACTGGGCTTCGTCAATCCCTTGCTTGTCCACCACCACGCGCTTGGATGAGGCGCAGGCGGTGGTGAGCAGGGCGGCGAGGGTGATCAGGGCGATGCGGTGCATGGTGCCTCCTTGCCGGGTTGGCCGGTGCGTCACTGCGTTGGACCTTTTATAGCACGGCTTGGTTCGGAAGGTGAGGGGCCTGGCAGTAGCGCTGGACCTTGCGGTTTGCCCGGTCGCGGTCTTGATTGGAATAACTCGCTGGGCTACTTTATATGCGCGTAATTGCTTATCTGGCTGTGTTGGCGGAAGGGTATCTTTATGAGAAGCGCGTTCGAACACATCAAGCGGGGTCTGGAAGAGGCCATTGCCCATGCGGAGGGCGATGAGCGTGATGTCGTAGTGAGTGGCAGACACCTCGGCGCGGAGATTCTTGACGGCATCAGTGAGATCAAGCAGTTCAAGAAGGACAAACTGGCTCTGCGCACTCATGAGCTCGACTAAACACGCCCCTGGTTAGTTGCGCTCGAAAACCTGTTCCAGCAAGTTGGCTTCCAATATGCGGTCCGCCAAGTTTTCAATCTCCGCGCGTTCGAAGCTGGTGACGTATTGCATACGTTAGGCCGAGCGAAGCAAGCGCACTTGGTCTTCCGTCAGGTCGGTGAGCTCGGCAATAGTGGCGTCGTCCATGTCTGTTTCCGCGATTAAATTGCGAGCAGTCTTGAAACGCGCTTTTTCAATGCCTTTCTGAACGCCTTCCTGTACTCCTTCTTCCCGGGCGAGGCGTTCGAAGCTGGTGACGTATTGCATGTGAGTTTCTCCTTCGATGGCGGTGATTCGTTGCCGCAGGCTTTGTTCCAGGTGCGGCGGCAGCGCCATGAGCCAGTCGATGATGCGTAATAGTTGAATAATACGGCTTTTCGCCCAGCCCTTGCCATAGAGTAGCCGGATCAAGCGGTATTTGGCGCGGTAGCGCCGTGCGCTCTGGTTTCGGGTGCCTTGGGTGCGCAGGTGAGCAAGGGTGACCAGACCGAAGGGATTATCGCTGCCGGCGAGGTCTTTCTCCCGCCGACGGTAATCGAGCAGCTTCGCGTTGGGGAAGTCCAGAATCCATTGACAGCCGAGCATTGATTGCCGGTAGGGGCCGGGCCGCCAGCCGGACTGATTGTCGGCCAGCACGGCCAGGCTGGCCACAGGCCGGCGGAAGCGGTCGAAGATGCGGTAGTGGTAAATCATCATGCGTTCGGCGAAGTCGGATTCACGGCTGCTTTGGATCTCGATGTGCAGGTGGATCCATTGGTCGCCGCCTTGCACCAGGGCTACTTCCACCAGTTTGTCGACGACGCGCCGCCCGATGTCGGACTCCGGCACGATTTTCTGCAGCTCCTGATCCAGGAAGCGGTGGGGTTGTCGCCAGTCGATGGCCCGCCAGGCATCAGGAAAATAGAACGCCATGAAATCGGCCAGCATTATCTCGATGGCTTCTTTCCAAGGCGAGTCGTAGTCGTTTTTCTGGGATGCTTCCGTTGTTGTCACTGGCTGCCTCCATCCGTTGAGGAGGCAGGGTGTCATTAAGAGGATCGGATTGGCTGTCAGCCGACTCTGAAAAACGCGTCAGTGATTTCAGGCCATCGCGGTCCGCTCGAAGCTCGGCCTGCCCTCAGCCGAGCCGCAGCGACAGGTCGACGGCCTGCACATGCTTGGTGAGCGCGCCGGCGGAGAGGAACAGGTCGCGGGCGCCGGGCAGGTTTTTGACGTCGTCCAGGGTGCGGTTGCCGGACACTTCCAGGGCGCTCTGGCCGGCCAGGTCGAGGGCGGTTTCCAGCATTTCCGGGGTGAAGTTATCCAGCATGATCTGGTCCGGGGCGAGGGCGGCGGCTTCGCGCAGTTCGTCCAGGTTTTCCACCTCAATGATGATTTTCTTGCCGGGGCCCTGTTCGCGGGCGGCGCGGATGGCGGCGGTGATGGAGCCGCAGGCGGTGATGTGGTTTTCTTTGATCAGGAAGGCGTCGTACAGGCCCACCCGGTGGTTCTCGCAGCCGCCGCAAAGCACCGCGTACTTCTGCGCGGCGCGCAGGCCGGGCAGGGTTTTGCGGGTGTCGAGCACGGTCACGCGGGTGCCGGCCACGGCGTCGGCGTAGCGGCGCGCGGTGGTGGCGGTGGCCATCA
>DGNT01000101.1:11137-52629 GCA_002389055.1 Alcanivorax sp. UBA4485 | reverse complement strand
AACGCCACCAGGCCTACGCGCTGCAGTGGCTGGGTTTGGCGGTGGCCGCCCTGATCATGTATCTGATCGCGCGCCTGCGCGGGCGCCGTCGGCACCAACCGGACGCTTGAACTGATGTCTCCACGTACCAAAAACAGGCTGACTCTGCTGGCCATCGTCGGCCCCTTTGTCCTCTTCTTTATTGCCGGTCGTTACTTCGTGGACCCCTGGGAACTGCCCCGGGAAAACAAGGGCGAGCTGCTGATTCCGCATATCCAGCTGGATACCCTGGCGCTGCGCGACGGCGACGGTGAACTCTACGACGGCGAAGACACCGCCGGCCTCTGGACGCTGATGTACGTGGCCGGCGCCGAGTGCGGCAAGGCCTGCAAGAACGGGCTCTACTACCAGATGCGCCAGGTCCAGCAAACGCTGGGTGAAAATATGGAACGGCTGCGCCGGGTCATCGTTCACACCGCCCCGGCGAACGCCGAGTTGCGCGCTTTCCTGGAAGACAATGTGGACGGCACCGTGGAAGTGGATGGCGACCCGCAAACCGTCACCAAAGCGCTGGCGCCGGCCACCGAGCAACCGGTGGGGGACATTTTCGTGGTCAGCCCGGACGGCCAGATATTCCTGCGCTACCCCACCCACGACAGCATGGATGCCACCCTGGAAGAGGCGGAGAACATCCGCCTGGATCTTGAGCGCACCCTCAAAGGCTCCCTGATCTAAGGTCCCGATAGCCATGCATTTCAACGCACACCGTTCCGACCTCAGCGACGCGCCGACCCGCTCGCAAATCTGGATGCGCCGTCTGACGCTGCTGGCCCTGCTGCTGGCCGCCAGCGTGATTATCCTGGGCGCCTGGACCCGGCTTTCCGACGCCGGCCTGGGTTGCCCGGACTGGCCCGGTTGTTACGGCCACCTGGACGTGCGCAAGGCCATTTCCCACGTCAATGAACAGAATGAGATCGCCCCGGGCGTGCTGCGCGAAGCCCACAAGACCGTGCCGGAAATGGTGCACCGCTATTTCGCTTCCGCCCTGGGCCTGGTGATCCTGATCATCGCCGCGCTCGGGGTGGTGAACCGCAAGCGTCTCAAGCAACCGGTGAAACTGCCGCTGTTCCTGGTGGCCCTGGTGATCTTCCAGGGCATTCTCGGCATGTGGACGGTGACCATGGGGCTGCAACCCACCATCGTGATGCTGCATCTGCTGGGCGGGTTCACCACCTTCACCCTGCTGGCACTGCTGGCGGCGCGCCTGTACCGCTGGCCCAGCTTCCTCAACGACTGCGACGTGCGCAGCATGAAGCCGCTGGCCTCGATCACCCTGGCGGCGCTGGTCCTGCAGATCGCCCTGGGCGGCTGGACCACCGCGAATTACGCGGCGGTGGTGTGCACCGAACTGCCGGTGTGCGAGGACGGCTGGACCGAGCACCTGAATTTCGAGGACGCCTTTGTATTCTGGGGGCACGAGCACGACAAACCGGACTATGAGTTCGGCGTGCTGCAAAACGACGCCCGCACCACCATCCACGTCATGCATCGCTTCGGCGCGCTGCTGGTCACGGTGCTGGGGCTGCTGCTGGTGGGCCGCATCCTGCTGCGCGCGCGCAGTGTCTTTTTCCGCAACTTCGCGCTCACCATACTCGGGCTGCTGACCGTGCAGATCAGCCTGGGAATCAGTAATGTGGTGTTCGCGGTACCGCTGGTGGTGGCGGTGGCCCACAACTTCGGCGCGGTGGTGTTGCTGGTGTCGCTGATGTTGTTTATCCGCGCCATCAATGTGAAATGCGCCGCCCGCCACCCGCAATCCGAGGAGAGTGCGCTTTGAGCGAGAAATCCGCCGTAAGCGAACAGAACAACAGCACGCCGCACTGGCGAGACTACCTGGCGCTGACCAAGCCCGGCGTGGTGATGCTGCTGATGGTCACAGCGGTGGCCGGCATGTTCCTGGCCACGGACCCGCCGGGCATGGTGCCGCTGTCGACCTTTATTCCCGCGTTCGCCGGCCTCTACCTGGCGATGATGGCATCGGCGGCGATCAACCAGATCATGGATCAGAAGATCGACGCGATCATGAAGCGCACCGAGAAACGGCCGCTGGTGGCGGGCAAGCTGTCGCCCAAGGCGGCGATCACCTTCGCGGTGGCGCTGGCGCTGGCCTCCATGGCGATGCTGTATTTCCTGGTCAACCCGCTCACCGCCGGGCTCACCCTGTTTGGCTTCGTCGGTTACGCCTTCGTCTATACCCTGTACCTGAAACGGGCCACCCCGCAGAACATCGTGATCGGCGGCATCGCCGGCGCCATCCCGCCACTGCTGGGCTGGACCGCGGTAACCAACGAACTGCACCCCTACGCCTGGTTGCTGGTGCTGATCATCTTCGTGTGGACGCCGCCGCATTTCTGGGCGCTGGCGATCCACCGCGCCGACGAGTACGCCAAGGCCGACGTGCCGATGCTGCCGGTGACCCACGGCATTCCCTTCACCCGGGAATCGGTGCTCTATTACACCATTCTGTTGTTCATCTGCTCGCTGCTGCCCTACCTCACCGGCATGAGCGGTCTGATCTACCTGGTCAGCGCGGTGATTCTCAGCGGCATCTTCCTGGTGCACGCGGTGCGCCTGCGCTTCAGCAAGGACCCGAAGCTGCCGATGAAAACCTTCGGCTATTCGATCGTCTACCTGTTCGTGCTGTTCACCGCCCTGCTGGTTGACCACTACATCCCGGTTCACCCACTGGCCGCTTGACGAAAAACGCGCCCCGGTATCCAATCCCATGGCCAATACATAAAGGGGAAGGGAACCATGGGGACCTGGTTGTTTTTCGGCGTACTGATCGCCATCGGCGTCGGGCTGGTGGTGATTTACAACCGTCTGGTGAGCCTTAAGAACCGCTTTAAGAACGCGTTCGCGCAGATCGACGTGCAGCTCCAACGGCGCCACGATCTGATACCCAATCTGGTGGAAACCGCCAAGGCCTACATGGACCATGAGCGGGAAACCCTGTCGCGGGTCACCGAGGCCCGCAATCAGGCCGAAGGCGCGCGCCGCGATGCCGCCGCCGACCCCGAGGACGGCGCCGCCATCGGCCGGCTCGGCCGGGCCGAATCGCTGCTTTCCGGCAGCCTGTCGCGTCTGCTGGCGGTGAGCGAAAACTACCCGGACCTCAAGGCCAACCAGACCATGGCCGAGTTGATGGAAGCGCTGAGCAGCACGGAAAACCGCATCGGTTTCGCCCGCCAAGCCTTCAACGACGCGGTGATGCATTACAACACCTACCGGGAACAGTTCCCCAATAACCTGGTCAGCGGCTTGTTCGGGCCGTTCCGAGCCGCGGAGCTGCTGGAGATCGACGACCCGCAGGCGCGTCAGGCGGTGAACGTCAGCTTCTGACCCCACGCCCATGAACTTCTTCCAACATCAGGAACGGGCCCGGCGGCGCACGCTGCTGCTGGCGGGCTACTTCGTGCTTGCGCTGGCCGCCATGGTGGCGGCGGTGAACCTGGCATGTTGGCTGGCCTGGCAATGGTGGCCGATGCCGGGGGCGACCGGGAGCTGGTTCGCCAGCGATGCGTTCTGGTGGGTCACGCTGGGCACCCTGGCGCTGCTGCTGGCCGGCTCGCTGCACAAGGCCTGGCAGCTGCGCCACGGCGGTGAGAGCCTGGCGGCGCTGCTCGGCGCCCGGGAAATCGCCAGCCACAGCGCCGACCCGGCCGAGCGCCGCCTGCGCAACGTGGTCGAGGAAATGAGCCTGGCCGCCGGCACCATCATGCCGCGCGCCTATGTGCTGCCCGACGAAGCCGGCATCAATGCGTTCGTGGCCGGCGCCACGCCGTCGCGGGCGGTGCTGGTGGTCACCGAAGGCGCCCTGGCGCAACTGGACCGGGACGAGCTGCAAGGGGTGGTGGCCCATGAGTTCAGCCATATTCTCAACGGCGATGTGCGCATCAACCTGCGCCTGATGGCGGTGCTCGCCGGCATTCTGACGGTGGGCAAAGTGGGCGAGTTCCTGCTTCATATGTCGCCCACCAGCGACCGCCGCCGAAACGGCGGCCTGCTGATTCTCGCCGGCCTGGTGCTGATGGCCATCGGCTACGCCGGCCTGTTTTTCGGACGTTTGATCAAGGCGGCGATTTCCCGCCAGCGGGAGCGGCTGGCGGACGCCAGCGCGGTGCAGTTCACCCGGCAGCCGGCGGGCCTGGCCGGCGCGCTGATCAAGATACGCAACGGCAACGGCTCGCACCTGCGCAGTGTGCACGCCGAGGATCTGAGTCATATGGGGTTCGCGGAAACCCTGGCGTTTCGCCTGCGCCGCCTGCTCGCCACCCACCCCACCCTGGACCAGAGGCTGCACGCGCTGGGCCCCCACTGGACGGCCCGCGCCCGGGTGCGGGCCCGGGCCACGTCATCACCCTCACCCTCGCCCGCCCCCTCGGAACGCATCGGCCGCCTGGACGATGACAACCTGGGCTACGCCCGCACCCTTGTGGACGCTCTGCCCGCCGGCTTGTACCAGGCCCTGCACGCCCAGGAAGGCGCGGAATGCGTGCTCTATGCCCTGGCCTTGGGCGACACGCCGCCGCCGTCGGCGTTACGCCGTGGGCGGCGCGCCGCGCTGGTCGATCAGGTCGGCGCCCTGGGCACCCGCCTGCGCCTGCCGCTGCTCGACCTGTCGCTGGCGACCCTGCGTCAGGCCCCGCCGGAGCGCCGCCCGGTAATCCTGAATCAGCTGCGCGCCCTCACCCGGCGGCGCCGCGACCATGACCTGCTGTGCTGGGCGCTCACCGCCATCGCCGAACGCCAGCTGGCCGCGCCGCATCGCGCCCTGCCACGGCCCGACATCCACCGCCTGGCGGCGGTGGCCAACGACATTCAGGTGGTGTTCTCGGCATTGGCCTGGGCCGGTGACTCGGCCCGGGGCACCGCCCTGGACGGCTTCCAGCGTGCCACCCACGGCCTGCTTCCGGCGGGCCGCCTGCTGCTGGCCCCGGAGCGCTGCGCACCGAACCGTCTGGATCCGGCCATCGCCCGGCTGGCGCGGCTGACACCGCTGCTCAAAGCGCCGTTGATCGATGCCGCCGCCGACCTGGTGCTGGCCGACGCCCGGGTGCAGGTGGCGGAGGCGGAGCTGCTGCGGGCCCTGTGCACGCTGCTCGACAGCCCCATGCCGCCGCTTTTTCCATCCAAAGACTGATACCCAAACCCGGCTATAGCCGCTAAAAAGGGGCTATTTCCCAGGGTTGGTTAGTTTTTAAACTGTGATAGAGTTCGCATTGCCGGCTCTGGGGGAGCCGGTGGAACGGCGGTTCGGGGGAACCGTCGCGAGGGATACTGGGAGACAAACATCATGGAGATTACCAAGAACAGCCACCGCAACACCTGGCAAGCGGTTCATGAAACCACCCTGGCCATCCGCGAGGGGCGCCTGGATCCGGCGCTCACCGATTGGCTGAGCCGGCAGGCCGTGCGCGTGGAAACCGCCCTGTTCGCCAGCGTGCGCCAATGCGACCAGCGTCTCTACATGGGCACCCTGGTGGACGAGAAAGGCCGGGTTCTGGAATATCTGGCCAACCTGGATCTGCCGGAGGACGACGCCCTGGATGACGTCACCGACGAACTGGGCCCCAAGTGTTCCTACCACCACCGCCACGATCCCTGCGATCCGGTCACCATGGCGTTGATGATACAGCGCGGTCAGGCGCCGGCGTTCGCCGCCCAGCCCGCTTAGAATATGCCCGCCCGGTACGGCAACAGACCGCGCGCCTCCTCCCGGTAAGCGTGCACGTGGCGCGCCTCGCGCTGACAGAAATCCGCCACCGCGTCCTGGAAGGCCGGTTCCGCCAGCCAGTGCAATGAGTAGGTCAGCACCGGCTCGAAACCGCGCAGAATCTTGTGCTCGCCCTGCACGCCGGGATCGAATTCCGCCAGCCCCCGCTCGATGGCGAACTCGATACCCTGGTAGTAGCAGACCTCGAAATGCAGAGCGTCGTACTCACGCACGCTGCCCCAGTAACGACCGTACAGCGCCCGATCATCGAACAGGTAGAGCCCGGCGGCCACCGGTTCGTCGCCGTCGCTGGCCACCACCAGCAGCACCTGGTCGCCGAGCTGCTCGGCAAGGCGGCGGAAAAACGCCTCGCTGAGATAGGGCAGCTGCCCACGCACCAGATAGGTGTTGGCGTAGCAGTGGAAAAAGAAACGCCAGCTTTGCGGATCGATGTCGGCGCCGGTCAGCCGGGTGACGGTGAGCCCCTGCTCGGCCACGCGCCGCCGTTCGCGGCGCACGCTTTTGCGTTTGCGGGAATTAAAACCGGCCAGGAAGGCGTCGAAATCCCGGTAGCCCCGGTTGAACCAGCGGAAGTGGCAGGCCTGCCGTTCCACCAGGGGCAGCTCGCTCAGCGCTTCCCGCGTGGCCTGATCCGGGAACAGCAGATGCCAGCCGCTGGCGCCCTGCTCGCGGATCCGTTCGCGCACCCCTTTCCACAGTTGCCGAGGCCGCCAGTCACCGCGCCAGCGCGGGCCAACCACCGGTGTGAACGGAATCGCGGTGACCAGCTTGGGGTAATAGGCCAGCCCGTTACGCTCATAGGCGTCCGCCCAGGCGAAATCAAAGACGTATTCGCCGCGCGAACCGTCACGGGCGTACATCGGCATCAGGGCATCGCCGTCACGCAAGTGACAAGGCCCCCAGCCACGGCTCGGGGTGGCGGCGCCGGTGTCTTGCAGGGCGTTAAGAAAGGCGTCGGTGAGAAAGGGAAACTCCATGGCGACAGGATACTGACCCGGGGGCGGCCAGGCGAGGCCAACGTGAACATGAGATTACCGTGCCGCTTCGTTACAATGGCGGCGCGGCGATAATGATAACGCGGGAGCCTCCCGAAGCCGCTTTCGAGTCACCAACAAGGTCCGTCGATCAATGAAAGTTTCAAAACCCCTGGCGGCGTTCTACGTCCTGGCCGCCCTTTTGCTTGCGTTACCCGGTGCCTGGCTGCTGTTCGCCCCGCATGCCTTCATTCTTTTTGTACACGGCGGCGATCAAACTCTGCTGGTGTCTCCCTTGCTCAGCCAGCAAACCGGTCTGGGCCTGCTGCTGGCGGCGGCGGTGAATCTGGTCTGCCTGGCCGGCGGCCGCACGCGCAACGCCCTGCACGTGGCGGTGTTCTTCTATCTGGCCGGGCTGGTGGCCAGCCACGGCGCGCCGGTGTTCACCCTGGACGGCGCCTGGTTGTGGGCTCCGGTGCTGGTTTACCTGCTGCCACTGGCGCCCTGGGGCCGTCTGGCCCGGGACGGTCGCCGCCAGGGCGAGGTGAAGTGGTTCAACCCCAATAAGGGGTTCGGGTTTATTCTCGACGATAACGGCGAAGAAATTTTCGTCCACTTCAAGGCGGTGCGGAACGGCGGCCGCCGCAGCCTGCGCACCGGCACCCGCGTGCGCTTCGTGACCCGCGATTCGGATCGCGGCGAGCAAGCCGACGACGTGTACATTCAGCAATGACCCTGTCGTTACTCGACTGGAGCGTACTCCTGGCCTATCTGGCCGTGGTGCTGCTGATCGGGTTTTACTTCGCCCGCCGCAATACCAGCACCGAAGAGTATTTCGTCGGCGGGCGGCGCTTCCGGGGCTGGGTGATCGGCTTGTCGCTGGTGGGCACCTCGATCAGCTCGATCACCTTTCTGGCCTACCCCGCTGACGCCTACAAGACCGGCTGGCTGCGCTATCTGCCCAATCTGGCACTGCCGGTGGCGTTGTTCGTGGCGGCCTATGTGTTCCTGCCGTTCTTCCGGCGCGGCAATATGACCAGCGCCTATGAATTTCTGGAGCAGCGCTTCGGCCCCAGTGTGCGGGTGTACGGGGCACTGGCGTTCATCGTCGCCCAGTTGGTGCGGCTGGCGATGATCCTGTGGCTGCTGTCGTTGCTGATCCAGCAACTGGTGGACGTGACGCCCGCCACCGCGATCATCGGCGCCGGCCTGTTCGTCGGCCTCTACACCATTGTCGGCGGCATCGACGCGGTGATCTGGACCGACGTGCTGCAAACCGTGGTGCTGATGATCGGCGGGCTGTTGTGCATCTGGGTGGTGGTGGAAGCGCTGCCCGGCGGTCTGGGGCAGGTATTCCGGGAAGCCTCGGCGGCGGGCAAGTTCGCGCTGGCGGAGTTCGAGAACGGCACCCCGCAACCGGTGCGCTGGCAGCCGTCACTGAGTGAGAAAACCGTCACCATGATGCTGCTGATCGGCCTGACCAACTGGCTGACCGAATACTCCAGCAACCAGAACACCGTGCAACGCTACTGCGCCTCGCGCTCCATGAAAGAGGCACGCCGGGGTTTATGGGTTTACCTGTTCACCGCGCTGCCGGTGTGGGCGTTTTATATGTTGCTGGGCACCGCCCTGTGGGTGTTCTTCCAGCACTACCCCGACCCCACCGCCGTGGCGGTGCTCACCGGGGAGGCCCGGGCCGAATCCATCATGCCCTGGTTCATCACCGAGTATCTGCCGTCCGGTATCGCCGGCCTGGTGGTGGCGGCGGCGCTGGCGGCGGCGATGAGTTCCCTGGATTCCAGCATCAATTCGGTGAGCACGGTATCGATCGTCGATCTGTACCGGCGTCATCTGCGCACCGGGCTCAGCGACCGCCATTACCTGCGGGTGGCGCGCACCGTGGCGGCGCTGGTGACTGTGTTGATGATCGTCGGCGCGCTGTGGCTCAACGGCGCCAGCACCCATACGCTGCAGGACACCTCCACGATTCTGGTGTCGCTGTTCGGCGGCGGCATGCTGGGGTTGTATCTGCTCGGCTTCCTGACCCGCGCCGGGGACGCGCGCGCCGCTTGGTGTGGCATCGGCATGACATTGCTGTTCACCGGCTGGACGGTGCTCACCAACAAAGGCCTGATGCCGGCGGCGCTGAGCGCGCCGTTAGACCTCTACTACACCGGCTTGATCGGCAACCTGGTGATGTTCCTGGTGGGCTACGGCATGGCCCGCCTGCTCGGCCGCCGCCCGGCGGCGGCCTGAGGCGGTACCGGAAGGCTCAGGAGCGGGAACCGGCGGGTTCGGAGGCGGGCTGACTGGCGTCATCAGCGGTGGCGAGCGCCTGACGGCTGACGGCGCGCACGTCCCGGCGCACCACCAGCCGGTCACGCACCAGCCAGCCGGTGGCCCAGAACACCAACCAGGGGTCGATCAGGTAATCCCAGAGATTATCCGAGTGCAGCAGGTTGAAGTAGAACGCGCCCTGGGCCGCGATCAACACCACGCAAGGGGCGTAGGCCCGGTTCATCCAGGCGAACAGGCCGATCAGCAGTAACACGCTGCTGAACAGGATGTCACCGAAGCCCAGCGCGTACGGGTCGGCATAGCTGGACCCCAGGCTCATGGGATAAAAGAACAGCGCCAGCGCCACCAGCATCAGGCACACCGCCCGCAACTGCCCCACCGGCAACCAGTAACGGCCACGAAGGCGGTGCTGAATGGCGGCCAGCGCGAGCAGCCCCGAAGTAATGCTCAGGTGGCTGAGGTAACTCATTGCCCAGCCGGCCAGCCCCACCGGAAACGGCAACATCGCCCACACCACCAGCGCGGCGGCCAGCCCGCCCCGCACCGGCAACGGCAGGCGGGCGCTCAAGCGCAGCCAGATGGCCGCCAACACCAGGGCACAGATAAGGCTAGAAATCACCGGCTGTTCCTCCCAATAACGGCTGGCTGTCGGGCAGCCAGGCGTGGCGAATCGCGGATTTATTCCAAGTGTAGAGGATATGCACGTCGCCGTTGGCGGCCTGAATCACATACGGATAGTCATACTGAAACTCGCAGCCCTTTTCCGCGCACTTGTTGCGCGCCACGCGTTGACGCAACAGCGCCGGGCTTTCGGTCTCCAGGGTGCCGGCCACTTCCTCGGAAATCATTTCCATGTACTGGGTCCGCGGCACGTTGCCTTCCCGCCATTGCGCCCGGTTATGGAAGAAATAGCGCCCGGACCAGGTCTTGCCGCCATCATGGGTTTCACGCAGGCAAAGATCGTCGCGCTCCATGGGGTTGCAGTTGGCCACCAGCAGCCAGTGCCCCGGCGACAGCACCACGCCGCCCACCGCCGACGAGGGGTTCTGCAACTGGGACGGGCGCAGCGGCGACCAGTCACCGCCACCGTCACGGGTTTCGCTGCGGTACAGGAAGCCCGGGTGGGTATCGGTTTCATTGCGCAGGAAGGCGGTGGCGCGTTTCGGTCCGTCCACCAGCACCAGCGGCTGAATCGCCTTACGCCCGTGGCCGATACGCTCCTTATCGACGATCCGGTTATGCTCGTCCAGGCGCAGTATTTCGCCGAACTTGCCCACCATCTCGTGGTACACCGGCAAGCCCACGGTGCCGTCCTGGTAGCGGATCGGCGGGGTTTTCACCAGCGTGCTGATGTTCAGAAACGGGGAAGTGATCAGGGCTTCATCGAAACGCCAGGTGGCGCCCATGTCCTCGGACTCCAGCACCACCAGGCGGCTCGCCGCCCAACCGCCGAAGCTCACCGCCACCACGAACAGGCGCATGCGGCCATCGTCGTCCAGCACCGGCACGGCGTTGCCCAGCTTGCGCACATGGCGGCCCCACTGCAGGCGAATCTGCTCGCGGGTGACCACCCGCTCTTCCTCACTCCAGGCGCCCTTTTTCGGGTCGAAGATCGCCGAATGAATCGCCACGTCCGGGCCGCCTTCACGCTTGCCGGCGAACCAGAAGGCACGCAGACGACCGTCCGGCAGCGCCACCATGGAGGGCGCATGCACCATCGGCGTCTCGCCGTCGGAGGCGAAGCGCATCTGCCATTGACCGTTCAAACGGTCATGGCCGGGCACATAGTCCGGCTTGAATTCAGGCTTGGAGACCCGTTCCTGGTGTTCCGGCAGCACCGCCACGAAACTCACCAGCAATAAGGCGCCAAGCAACCAATGAAAAACACGTCTTGCCATGGGCATTCGGCATCCGTTTGTCAAGGTGCGAGCAAAGGAACGGAGTCTAACACCGGCCTGCGGGGATTACCCTACCCCGGCGAGGACAAGCGACCACGATGATGGCATAATGCATCTACGACTTTCGGGTGACTCTTATATGCAAACCTCTCTCCGGGCAATCCCCTACCTGGTGCTGTTGGCGGCCTTGCTGGCCGCCGGGCGGCTCCCCGCCCAGGCCGGCGCCTGGCAGCTGGTCAGCGACCGCAACGGCATTCAGGTCTACATGCAGCCTGGAGACCGGACGCCGCTGAAGACGTTCCGCGGCGTGACCCGCCTCGCGCTTGCCGACGAGTACGCCATGGTGGCCCTGCTCAACGACTACCAGGCCTACCCGGACTGGCTGCACTTCGTGGACAACGCGCGGGAACTGGGCCGCAGCAACCAGCAGGTGCGCCAACTGCACTTCACCACGCTGCTGCCCTGGCCACTGGCCGACCGGGAAGCGGTGCTGCAGACCCGGGTGATCCAGGGGGACGGCCCGGACGGCAAGGAAGTGGTGGTGGATCTCAGCAACCGGCCGGACCTGCTGCCGCCCGACCCGGATTACGTACGCTTTCCGCATATGGAAGGCATGCTGCGCTTCCGCCGTGTGGCGCAGGACCAGGTGGAAGTGGTGTACCAGCTGGAGATGAACCCGGGCGGGTACATCCCCGCCTGGCTGGCCAATATTCTGCTGCGCGACGCCCCGTACTTCACCCTGGAGCGGCTGCGCCGGGTGGTGCACCGCGCCGAATACCAGGGCCACTATTACGACTGGCTGGACCTGCGCGGCCCGGGCCGCCCGGAGCCGCTGAAAAACGTAACAAAAAACCCCTGACACCTGTCATATTCGGCCCTTTTCGCTACCATTGACGTGGTTTTTCTCGATGCCGACCAGGCGGAGACCACTGGCATGGTGAACGCGCTTTTCTTTATCTACTCCTGGTTTATTTTCGTGCCGCTGATGCTGCTGGCCACGGTACTGGCCGGCGCCGTCTGCCTGTGCCTGGTACCGTTTCTCGGCCCGCGCCGGGTGGCGCGCCTGAGTGCCGTGCCCTGGGCACGCCTGGGCCTGCTGCTCAGCGGTGTGCAGGTGCGCGTGCACGGCCTGGAAAACGTGGACCCGTCACGCAGCTATGTGATCGTCGCCAACCACCTCAGCCAGTACGACATCTGGGTGCTCTATGGCCACCTGGAGCAGGATTTCCGCTGGGTGATGAAACAGGAATTGCGGCGCGTGCCGGTGATCGGCGTGTGCTGCGCGATGCTCGGCCATGTGTTCATCGACCGCCGCGACCGGGCGTCCGCCCTGGCCAGCCTGGAGCAAGCCAAACGGCGCCTCACCGGCGGCACCAGCATCCTGTTTTTCCCGGAAGGCACCCGCAGCCGCGGCGGCGAGTTGCGTCCGTTCAAGAAAGGCGCCTTCCGCATGGCCCAGGACCTGGATCTGCCGATTCTGCCGGTCACGATTATCGGCACCCGGGAAATTCTGCCCGCGGATTCCCTGCGCATGCACCCCGGCACCGTGGACCTGACCCTGCATGCCCCGGTGGCCGTCACCGGCAAGGATGACGCCGCCGTGGAAGAGGCCATGGCTCGTAGCCGCGCCGCCATCGCCAGTGTCGGCGAAGGCTACCTGGAGCTGACCTGACGCCACCTTGTTACCCTGGCGTCGCCCGGCGCCGGCGACATGGCCAGCTTCGACGTTGGAATTGGCCCCTTTTGCATGCCCGATGCCGCTACACTCCGGCCATTCAGACGGAATCGGAACAGCAACCATGAAAGACTTCCAGAACAAAGTAGCAGTAATCACCGGCGCCGGCTCCGGCATCGGCCGGGCGCTGGCCCGGGATCTGGCCGCCGCCGGCGCCCGGCTGGCGCTCAGCGACGTCAATCAGGTCGGCCTGCAGGAAACCGCCGACAGCCTGGGGCTGGGCAGCGACCGGCTGATCACCGAAGCCTTCGACGTGGCCGACCGGGACGCCTTCTATGCCTTCGCCGAGCGCGTCACCGGCCATTTCGGCGCCGCCCATCTGGTGTTCAATAACGCCGGCGTCGCTCTCGGCGCCACCGTGGAAGACATGAGCTACGAAGACTTCGAATGGCTCATGGGCATCAATTTCTGGGGCGTGGTGTACGGCACCAAGGCGTTTCTGCCGCACTTGAAAGCGGCCGGCGAGGGGCACATTGTCAATGTATCCAGCGTGTTCGGCCTGATCGGCGTGCCCACCCAGTCGGCCTACAACGCCTCCAAGTTCGCGGTACGCGGCTTCACCGAAGCGCTGCGCCAGGAGCTGGAAATGGAAGGCGGCCGGGTGTCCTGCACCTCGGTGCATCCGGGCGGCATCAAAACCAATATCGCCCGCAACGCGCGCATGGGCGCCGGCGTCGAGAAAATCACCGGCGGTGACGTGGATAAGGCGCGCCGCGATTTCGAGAAGATGTTCCGAACCACGCCGGAAGAAGCCTCGCAGACCATTCTCAAGGGCGTGAAGGGCAACAAACGCCGGGTGCTGATCGGCTCCGACGCGCGTGCCATCGACAGCATGCAACGCCTGATGCCCACCGCCTACCAGCGTATTATGGTGGCCGGACAGAAGATGATGCGGAAATAATCATGAAGCCTTTCTCCCAGGCAGCCGAGAACAACAAGGGCCCGATCCTTGATGTATTGCGCGACTATCTCACTGCCGATGGCAATCTACTGGAAATCGGCGCCGGCACCGGGCAACACGCGGTATGGCTGGCGCCGCGTTTTCCCCGGGTGCGCTGGACGCCCAGCGAGGTACCGGAAAATCTGGACGGCCTGTCCCAATGGCTGGCCAGCGCCCCCAGCGACAACCTTGGCGATCCACTGGCCCTGGACGTGGAAGGCGACTGGCCGGACCAGGCCTACCACTACATCTTTACCGCCAACACCTTCCATATCGTGTCCCGCCCGCTGGTCGAACTCTGCATCCGCCGGGTCTGCGAGCGGTTGCTGCCGGACGGACGCTTCCTGGTGTACGGCCCGTTCAATTACCAGGGCACCTACACCAGCGACAGCAACCGTCAGTTCGATCTGTCCCTGAAAGCCCACGATATCGCCATGGGCATCCGCGACCAGGAGTGGGTGGTGCAACGCTTCGCCGAACACGGCCGCGAGCTGATCGGCGACCACGCCATGCCGGCCAACAACCGCATTCTCGTATTCGGCTGAAGAACCGGCTGAGACACAACCCGAGATTCCTCTGACAGTGCTGCCCGCTTTTTATACACTAGGTGCCCGTTCCCATGGCCGGGCCGTTTTCCGCAGCACCCAAACCGAGCGAATCGATGCAAAACGAAACCACCAGCGAATGGAGCCTGGAGCAGTTTCAGGTCCCGGAAAAAGAAGGCGAAACCCGCTTCCACGACTTTGATCTGGAGCCGGCCCTGATGCACGGCATCGCGGACGCCGGTTTTCAGTATTGCACGCCGATCCAGGCCCAGGTGCTGACCCACGCCCTGGCCGGCGCCGACACCATCGGTCGGGCGCAGACCGGCACCGGCAAGACCGCCGCCTTCCTGATCACCATCATCAACGATCTGCTGCGCCACCCGATCACGGTGCCGCGCTACGCCGGCGAGCCTCGGGCGCTGATCGTCGCGCCCACCCGCGAGTTGGCGATGCAGATCGAGAAGGACGCCAAGCTGCTGGCCCACCACACCGACCTGCAGGTGATGAGCGTGGTCGGCGGCATGAACTTCAACCGCCAGCAGGAGCGCCTGCAAAGCCGGCTGATCGACATTCTGGTGGCGACCCCAGGGCGCCTGCTGGATTTCGCCAAACGCCGCGACCTGTGGCTGGACCGGGTGGAAGCGCTGGTACTCGACGAAGCGGACCGGATGCTGGACATGGGCTTCATCCCCGACGTCAAACGCATCGTCAACATGACCCCGAACACCCGCTACCGGCAGACGCAGTTGTTCTCCGCCACCTTTAACGACGACGTAATGAACCTGGCCGGCCGCTGGACCGAGGCCGCCCAGGTGGTGGAAATCGAACCCACCCAGGTGACCACCGACACCGTCGACCAGAAGGTCTACATCACCGCCACCCAGGACAAGTTCAACCTGCTCTACAACCTGATCACCCGGGAAAACATGTCGAAAGTGATCGTGTTCGCCAACCGCCGCGACATCACCCGGCGGCTCAACGACCGGCTGCACAAGAAGGGCCTGAACGTGTCGCTGATCTCCGGCGACGTACCTCAGAACCAGCGCATGAAGACTCTGGAACGATTCCGTGCCGGCGATCTGCAGGTGTTGATCGCCACCGACGTGGCCGGCCGCGGCATTCATATCGAAGGCGTGTCCCACGTGATCAACTACAACCTGCCGGAAGACCCGGAGGACTACGTCCACCGCATTGGCCGCACCGGCCGCGCTGGCGCCAGCGGCGTATCGATCAGCTTTGCCTGCGAAGACGACGCCTTTCTACTGCCCCAGCTGGAGCAGGCCATCGGCATGAAACTCAACTGCGTACACCCGGAAACCGCGCTGGTCGCCGACCAGTAGCCCCGGAAGGGAGCATCCCATGGCGGAACGCATTACCCCGGAAGAAGGGGTTATCAAACTGCAAAGCGGCGAGACTCTGTTCGTGGACGTCCGCGACCCGGCCAGCCACCAGGAAGCCCGCATCCCCGGCGCCCTGCTGCTCAACCAGACCAACCTGGAAGACTTCCTCGCCACCACCGACCGCCAGCAACCGCTGGTGGTGTACTGCTACCACGGCCATTCCAGCCAGGGCGCCAGCGATTATCTGGCGGAGCAGGGTTTCAACGCCGTGGTAAGCCTCGACGGCGGCTTTGAACACTGGCGCCAGGCCCACCCCGAACACGTGGACAGCGATTAGCACCAGCGCCACCCCCCGCCGGCGCGATAGCTGCGTCCGGGCTGCATTGATTGGCGCATCATGGGCACCGATGACATCCCGCGATTAAGAAGAGGAACGCCATGAACGCAGCCCAACTGGCCGACGCGCTCAAACACGCCCATGTGGAACACGCCCGCCTGCGCCTGCAGGAAAAAAACTACTGGCAACAGCAACTGGACGACGGCGTTAAAGCGCTGGGCAAAACGCCGGTGGGCGCCCTGGTGGACCCGGACGCCCTGGCCAAGGTGGTGGACGACTGGCTGGCCAACGTGAACACCGCCCAGGGACTGCGGCCGGTGATCGTCGAGGTGAGCGAGGCGATTCTGGAACAGGCCGGCGACGACCCGGCCACGGTGGGCGAACTGCTGAACGAAGCACACTTCGAGGCCATCCTGGAACAGGCCCTGCGCCTGAAAACCCTGCGGGAAAAAGCCATCCACGCCTGCCTGAACCACCCCCTGGTCAGCGACATGGTCAGCGAGATGCTCTACACCGGCATCAAGAACTTCCTGCTGGAAGAAAACGTGCTCGCCAAACTGCCTGGCGTCAGCAGCATGATGAAACTGGGCCGCAAAAGCGTCGGCAAGGCCATGGGCGGGTTGGAAGACAGCATCCGCGACTACCTGCGCCACAACACCCGCGCCACCCTGAAAACCGGCGAGCAATGGCTCAACCGCCAGCTCACCGACCAGCGCATCGCCGAGCTGGCCCGCGACGGCTACCAGCGCCTGGCGCCGCTCAAGCCCGCGGACATCATCAAAACCGCGCCCAAGGGCCTGGCCGGCGACATCGCCACCCACGCCTGCGTTATCGGCGACGAGGCCGCGCGCCTGGACTACAGCCGCCGCCTGGTCGCCGCCGGCGTACACGCGGCGGTGCGGGCCCTGCTGGAAAAGGACCTGCCCGCCCTGCTCAAAGCCATGGGCACCACCCCCAAAAAACGCAGCCAGTCCCTGGCCCCCGCCCTCGCCACCGGCGCCGCCGTGCTCGACCAGCAGGGCGTGCTCACCCCCTGGCTCGAGCAAGCCGTCGGCGACTTCTACGACAGCGACGCCTGCAAGGACGTCCTCGAGAAAGCCCTGCCCTGATCGGAACTCCGTAGCCCGGCTCGGTCTTGCCGGCCGGCGGGATTCCAGAGACGGTGTTTGTGGTATCCCTAGAGAGCTCTCTGGGATCCTGCCGGGTGGCTGACGCCACCCTTTCGCGGGCAAGGCCCGCTCCCACAAACCCAGCTTCGTAGCAGCGCTTTGCGGCTCGCACCTAAGAGAGGTTCGGTCTCGGTGCCAGTGTCCAGGACTGTGTGAGGCAGGGAGCCGAACACAAGCCTACAGGGACGTATTTACGGCGGGTCCTGGACACTGGCACCGAGACCGAACCGGGCTACGGAGCCGCCGCCCGAAGCCCGCCGCAGCGCGTCCCCTACAACCAGGTTTCCGCATACTCCGCCAGCAGTGAGCGGGGCACCCCGTTGAGCTTCACGGAGCCGCCATAGACGAAGCCCTTGAAGCGCTCGGTCATATAGGTGAGCCCGGAACTGGTCGGCGACAGATAAGGCGTATCGATCTGCGCCAGGTTGCCCAGGCACACCACCTTGGAGCCCTCCCCCGCCCGCGTGATGATCGCCTTCATCTGGTGGGGCGTCAGGTTCTGGCTCTCGTCGATCAGAATCAGGGATTTCTGGAAGCTGCGGCCACGGATGTAGTTGAGCGCTTTGAACTGAATGTTGGCGCGCTCTTTCACGTACAGAATGCTGCCGGAGGGGTTCTCGTCGTTGAGGTGCAGCGCCTCGATGTTGTCGTTAATGGCGCCCAGCCAGGGGTCCATCTTCTCTTCCTCGGTGCCGGGCAGAAAGCCGTGCTCCTCCGCCAGCGGCGGCGTGGAGCGGGTGGCGATGATCTTGTTGAAACGCTTTTGCTCCACGGTCATTTCGATGGCGGCCGCCAGCGCCAGGATGGTTTTCCCCGAGCCCGCCGCGCCGGTCAGGGTGACCAGGTGAATGTCCGGGTCGAGCAGCAACTGCAGCGCCACCGCCTGTTGAATGTTCATCGGCCGCAAGCCCCACGCCTGCTGCTCCATCAGCGTTTCCGCCTTGTGATGGCGCAGCGTCACCACACCGCCCTCAACGCTGAGGATGCGGCCGACAAAGCCCTGCTCATCGAGAATGTACTGGTTGGGGTAGACTTCCTCGCCAAGGATATCGCCCACCACCAGGCCATGGGGCAGCCGGTGCAGTGTTTCCGCGCCCACCTGCTCGGTGTCCACCTCGGTAACCTGATCCCAGAACGAACCGGGCACTTCAAAGTAGCCGCGCGTGAGCTGCTTGATGTCCGACACCAGCTGGTCGTTGTGGTAGTCCTCCGAGTCGATGCCGCAGGCCCGCGCCTTGAGGCGCATGTTGATGTCCTTGGTGACCAGTACGTAGCGGGTGTCCGGGTCGGCCATCTTCATGGCCATCACATCGTTGATGATGCGGTTGTCGTTGAGATGGTCGGGCAGTGCCGAACCGCCGGCGCTGCCGCGCGGCATCAGCACGGTGAGCGTGCCCTGGGTATAGTTGCCCCGCCCGATGGGGATGCCCGCTTCCACTTCCGCCGGCGTCGCCTGGCCCAGCACCCGGTCGATCTGGCGAATGGCGGCGCGGCAATCCGCGGCGGTGTGCGACTTGCCGGTTTTCAGACGATCCAGTTCCTCCAGTACGGTCATGGGAATCGCCACCCGGTGCTCTTCGAAGTTGAGCAACGAGTTCGGGTCGTGGATCAGAACATTGGTATCAAGAACGTAGGTTTTCGGCGTGGTGTCGGGTTGCCCAAAGCGCTGGTCGGAAACGGAATGCAAGGTGGCCGCTCGCTCTTCCATGCGTATCCCCTATTTGCGTGACGTTAGGGCGGCGGGATACGGGCACGAGAGTGACGCCTGCTCCTGCCGCCGTTTACAGTGCTACCGGCGGTTGCTGGTTAGCTTTCAGCTTCGGATCGCGATCACTCCCGCAAGGGCGGGATGTAAATTACCATAACCCAGCTTTTCACAGCTGACAACGAGAGTCGTCAACGAATTAATGAGAGATCGTAATGCCATTGGAACACCCTGAAGTTCGCATGCCGCCGCCCCTGCTGCACCTGGGCGGCCTGTTGATCGGCTACGGCCTGGATCAGGCCCTGGGCTGGGCGTTGCCGGCGTTCACCGGCCGCCAGGGCATCGCCGCCACCCTGGCGTTGATCGCCATCGCGGTGTTGCTCACCGCCTTGCTGCAGCTGGCGCGCGCCCGTACCACGGTGATGCCGCACCGCCCCGCCAGTGCACTGATCACCGGCGGTGTGTTCCGGCTCAGCCGCAATCCAATTTATCTGGCGTTCGCGCTGTTGCATCTGGCCTGTGCGTTGAGCCTGGGCAGCCCGGGCATGCTGCTGATGCTGATCGCGGTGCTGTGGGTCATGCATAGCCACGTGATCGCCGCGGAAGAAGCTTTTCACGAACAGCGGTTCGGGGCGCAGTGGCAAGCGTATCGGCAACAGGTGCGGCGCTGGCTGTAAGCGGATCGGTGACCGTCCGGCGACGGTCCCGTTTAAGAAACTCCGGCGGCAGCAAGGTGCCGTCGAGCAGGGTCATGCGCGTGGAACCAAAATGCCCCGGTACGAAACCGCTCACCCGCACGTCCCGGGGCAGCCAGCCCAGCCGCCGGTAGAACTCGGCGACCAGTTCCGAACAGAACCAGCCGCGCCGGTCCGGCGGACGGGTGAACCCGGTGAGCAGATCGCGGACATTGCACCACAGGTAATTCTTATAGGGACGGTGCAGCAGGCGCGCCACCAGACGCCGGGCGAGGCGCTGACGCGCCTCACTGAGCGGCGGGCCGAGGCGGCGGCGCACCGCGACATCGCCGGCGTAGTTATCGAGTTTGCGCGCCAGGGGCACCAGGGTGACCCCGGCCACCGGCCGGCCCAGATGCAGGTCGGCGGAATCCCCGCCGCCGGCGGCTTCCAACACCAGCGGCTCGGGGTGGCCGGGCAATCGCACCACCAGCCCGATGTGGCTCCAGGGGCTGCGGGTGAAAACACGAATCACCGAACTGGTCGGTCCTCGGCCGGAAAACAGCAGCACATCGCCGGTTTCCAGGGACAACAGATTCAGGTCTTGAACATCGGTCACGGCAGCGGTCCGCAGGCCAGGCTCGAGGGCAAGCGTGACCGGGGCGGGTGACAGTGCGCTGACAGTTTGATCACGCTTGCGTGACCTTCGCGGCACCGGCGCATTGTCATAAAACCGTGACAGTGCGCCGTTAGTCTGGGCGTTCCGACAACGGCCGGACCTATGGAACAACACCTCTACCAGCTACAACGCCACCTGCCTGAGCAACTGCACCTGGATAACCTGATACGCCTGGGGGAACGGCACCTGCGCGTCACCGAGGTGTTGACCGTGCCGCAGGGCGACCTGCGCCTGCCGGTACGGGTGATCGAGATGGGCAGCCAGGCCGCCGGCGCTCCGGCGATCGGCTTTTTCGGCGGAGTGCACGGCGTCGAGCGGATCGGCACCCAGGTGATTCTGTCCTGGCTGCACAGCCTGATTCACCGCCTGCAGTGGGACGACCAGCTGCACCGGCGCCTGGAACATATCCGCTTGGTGTTCATGCCGATGGTCAACCCGGGCGGCGTCTGGCGGCGCACCCGCAGCAACCCCAACGGCGTCGACCTGATGCGCAACGCCCCGGTGGAAGCGGACGGCAAGGTGTCGTTTCTGGTCGGCGGCCAGCGCATCAGCCGGCACCTGCCCTGGTTCCGGGGCCGCGCCGGCGACCCCATGGAAGCGGAAGCGCAGGCGCTGGTGCGGGTGGTGGAAGAAAAGCTGCTGCGCGCGCCGGTGTCACTGAGCCTCGACTGCCACAGCGGCTTCGGCCGGCGCGACCGCATCTGGTGCAGCTACGCGCGCACCCACCAGCCGATCGCCCACCTGGCCGAAGTGTATCGGCTCAAGCAGGTACTGGAGACCACCTACCCGCACCATCATCCCTACCTGATTGAACCCCAGTCGCTGAACTACACCACCCACGGCGACCTCTGGGACTATCTCTACGACCGCGCCCGCGAACAGCACCCGGAAAAAGTGTTCCTGCCGTTCACCCTGGAAATGGGGTCCTGGCTGTGGGTGCGTAAAAACCCCCGGCAGATGCTGGATTTCTTCGGCTTCTTTAATCCGGTGATCGGCCACCGCCACGACCGCGTGCTGCGCCAGCATCTGCCGTTGCTGGAATTTCTCACCGCGCTCACCGCCAACGCCGGCAACTGGCTGCCCACCGGCGCCCGCCGGGAAGCGCTCACTCGCCAGGCCATTGCCCACTGGTTCGGCGACGATCCCGCCTAGCTCCCTGGTGGTCCTATTCTTGCAGCCCTACACTGGCGATATTCATTCAGAGGACCTGTCATTATGAAAAAAACGCTATTGCTTCTGCCCGCCCTGATGCTCGCGGGCTGCCAGATGCTCAATTACCAGGAACCCGCCGGCGGGGACACCGCCGCCGTGGTGTTCACCGGCAACGAAGCGGCCCAGCCGGTGGTTTGCGTGCCCGGCCAGGGCTTCAAGGACACCAAGACCTCTCTGGCGGTAAAGCCCTGGGACACCAACGCCTTCAATGAGCTGTTCAGCGCCATGAAAAAAGCCGAGCAAGTGCCGGTTACCGTGGCCGCCGACGGCCAGACCCGCATCGGTGTGGTTTATAACGAACGCGACACCGACATGCGCCGCAACCACTGCCGCGTGGCGGTACAGTTCAACGCCCGCGCCGGCGCCCGCTACCAGGCCCACTTCACCCGCAACGAGGCCGGCCAGTGCGGCTTGGAAGTGCGCGGCGAGGAAGGCGTGCAGGCCGACGCGGTGCCGGTGGGCTGGGACTGCCCCTGATGAAAGCGCCGTTTTGGTGCAAGGCACCGAAATGGCGCATCCGCCCTCCTCTCTTTACCTGATTTTACTCTTCCCTCTTTCCCCCTCTCCCTCTAAACCCCTGAAAAATCAGGGGTTTTCATTTTTGGCACGCTCCCTGCTTTATACCGATACGAGCCTCCCAGGCCGGTGCGCCAGGAGCGCACAAACCACAGAACATTTGTTATTTGCAAAGAGGGTTGCACATGAAACACGTATCTGGGATCAAAAAGACCGTTCTGGCCGCCAGCGTGGCCGCCACCATGGCAGCAGGCCTGGCCGCTCCTTCCATTGCCGTTGCTGAAGTCAGCGGCACCGTTGGCGTTTCCAACATGTACTTCTGGCGTGGTCAGGACCTCACCGAGGGCAATGCCCAGGTGTTCGGTAGCCTGGATTACGCGCACTCCACGGGCCTGTACGCCGGTATCTGGGGCAGCTCCGAACTGGGCGGCACCGAATACGACCTGTACGCCGGTTACGCGGGCTCCCTGGGCGATTTCAGCTATGACATCGCTTACGTGGACTACAACTACCCGAACTCCGGTGAGTACGCCGGTGAATACCGCGACCTGCAGGAAGTGATCCTGAGCCTGGGCTTCGCCGGCTTCAGCGCCGCCGGTTACTTCGGCGTGGGCGACTACGGCCGCGGTGACGACTCCGTGGAAAACGAAGACAACTACTTCACCGTGGGCTACAGCTACGACAAGTACGGCATCACCGTGGGCACCTGGGACTTCGACGCCGAAGACACCAACTACACCCACGTGGATCTGAGCTACGCACTCACCGATGAGCTGGGCTTCACCGTTTCCAAGGTGGTGGACGCTGATGACCTGTCCGCGATGGAAGACAACGACGACGCGCTGTTCGTAGTGACCTACGCCCTGTCTTTCTAAGGGCGCCAAGAACACGGGGCGGGCGCTCTCCCCCCGCCCCTTATTTTCGCACCGTGGGGCCCTCCCTGGTCCTCGCTGGAAACGCAAGCAGGCCCCACGGTGTTTTTTAGACGACTCCTGTCCTAATCAAAGTACGTCACCAATACATCGTGATCGGACACCACCTCGGTGCCGTCACCGCCGTACAAGCGATCATAGCGCCCGGCGTTGCCCCGGCTGATCGCCACGCCCCGCAAATTCCCTTTGAGTGCCTCCGACAGCCAGACGTAATCCAGCGTCTGCGGCCGGCAACGGTGACGATAACTGTAGCGTTCCGCTTTTTTCACTCTGTCCCAGCTGTTGTACAGCCCGCTCGCCGCCATCACCGTCCACGGCTCACTGAAAGCGCCGCTGTCCGGCGCGCTGTTGAAGTCCCCGACCACCGCCAAGGCCTGATCACTCCCGGCCCGCGACCACTGCGCCAGCCCGGTCGCCTGGCGGCGCCGTTTCTCCGCCACCCAGGCTTTCTCGCCAAGGCCGTTGGCGCTGCGCAGGTGCACGATGACCAGGGTCATGTCGCGGGGCGCGGTCAGGGTGACGGCCAGCGGCGGGCGGCTGAACAGCGGCTGGCCCCGGAAGCGCTGGTCGGCGAACAAAACACGGACATCGGCGACTTCCGCCGGCGCCCGGTGCAGCAGCGCCACGTCCATGCCCGCCGGGTCGTGGCCTTCCAGCAGCAGCGCCCGGTAACGGGGCCCACCCTGGGCGGTCACGCGCTGGGCGAGCTGTTCCAGGATGGCGAGGTTCTCCACCTCCTGCACCGCCAGCAGCACCGGCGCCTTGAGGGTGTCGACGATATAGCCGGCCAGGGCATCCAGGCGCGCCTGATAGACGGCATCGTCCAAGGGCCGGTCGATGGGGCTGTTCTTTTCGGTGTCGCGCAGGCGCCAGAGATTGAAGGTGGCCAGGCTCCATTGCCCCTCGGCGGCGGTGGGCACCGCCCGGGGCGCGGCCAGGTCGCGGCAGTCGGCGGCGGCCGGCCCGGCGGCCAGGGCGCCGAGCAGCAGCCAGAGCGCGGCGCCGCGTCGGGAAGTCACCCGTTCAGGGCGCGTTGTGGCGCACCGGGAAGTCGGTGCAGAGGTCGTCATGGTTGGCGAACGTCAGGCACACCTCCACGCTTTCGCCGGCGCGCGGCACCTGGCTCAGTTTCATCAGCATCAGGTGCTTGCCGCCGGGGGCAAAGCGCACCCGGTCGCCGGGGTCGAGGCGCACACTGTCCAGGTGCACCATGCGCCGCTGGCCGTCTTCGCCGGTGCGGCTGTCGTGCAGCATGGCGCCGCCGGCGAAGGCCACGTCGGCGCCTTCCAGTTTCACCACCCGGTCGCCGCGATTACGGATCTCGAAATAGCCGGCCATGGTCGGCGAGACCGGCGGCACCGCGCGCAGCCAGGCGCCGCTGATTTCCAGGTCAGCGGCGGCGGCCGACGTGGCCGCCGCCAACAGGGCCGCCAGGGCCGCGGGCTTAAAGAAGGCTTTGAACATCATTGACCACCTCATCGATGTCGAAATCCGCCGGGTAGAGCTTGCGCACCCGGCCCTGCCGGTCCAGCAGGTAAATGTAATCACTGTGGGTGAAGTCGTAGGCCTCATCCTGGCCATCCGTCTTCAGGAATACCACCCCGTACTGCTCCGCCACCGCCTCGATCTCCGCGACGCTGCCGGTGAGGCCGATGATGTCGGCCTTGAACCAGGGCAGGTATTCGCGCAAGTGGGCGGGGGTGTCCCGTTCCGGGTCGAAGGTGATGAACACCGGCTGCACCGGCCCGGCGTCGCCCTGCTCGTCCAGATTGCGGTAGGCCTGGGCCACCCGCGCCAGCACCGCCGGGCAGATGTCCGGGCAGTGGGTGTAGCCGAAGAACAGAATCACCACCCGGTCTTCCAGGGACGACAACCGGAACGGTTCGCCATTGTGATCGGTGAGCGTGAAATCACCGCCAAGGCGGGTGTTCACCGGCAAATCGCTGCCGGGGTCGTCGCCGCAACCGGCCAGGGTCAAGGCCGCCAGCAGCAGCACGACCCCGCTTCGAATCCTCGTTTTCATCACCTCTCCCACGCACCGGGCGCCGTCCAAAACCGCGCCGTGGCGCGAACGGCGCTGATCATAGCGTTTCGGCGCCGCCGCTCCCAGCCCGCCGGCTGCGGCGATTCGCCGCGCCGGCGGGCCCTGGTGTCCAGAGGCGCCTTGCGGCGGTATAATTCGCGCCCGCCACATTTCCAACAGATAGGGCCGGCCGCGCGTCACGCCGCCCCAGAGGTCACGATCCATGGCACGCAAGCTCTTTATCCAGACCCACGGCTGCCAGATGAACGAGTACGACTCCACCCGCATGGTCGATCTGCTGGAGTCCACCCATAATCTGGAACCCACGGACAATCCGGAAGACGCGGATGTGCTGCTGCTCAACACCTGCTCGATCCGCGAGAAGGCCCAGGAAAAGGTGTTTCACCAGCTGGGCCGCTGGAAGCGCCTCAAGGAGCGCAATCCGGAGCTGATCATCGGCGTCGGCGGCTGCGTGGCCAGCCAGGAAGGCGAGGCGATCCGCGAGCGCGCGCCCTATGTGGACGTGGTGTTCGGCCCCCAGACGCTGCACCGCCTGCCCGGGCTGATTACCCAGGCGGCCAGCAGCCGTTCGCTGGCCATCGACGTGAGCTTCCCCGAGATCGAGAAGTTCGACAACCTGCCCGAGCCCAGCGTGGACGGCCCCAGCGCCTTCGTCTCGATCATGGAAGGCTGCTCCAAGTACTGCACCTTCTGCGTGGTGCCCTACACCCGGGGCGAGGAAGTGAGCCGCCCGGTACAGCCGGTGCTGGATGAGATCCGCCATCTGGCCGACATGGGCGTGCGCGAGATCAACCTGCTGGGCCAGAACGTGAACGCCTACCGGGGCCAGGGCGCCGGCGGCGAGACGCTGGATCTGGCCGACCTGATTCTGCTGATCCGTGATATCGACGGCATTGACCGCATCCGCTACACCACCAGCCACCCGGTGGAGTTCTCCGATGCGCTGATCCAGGTGTACGAGGAAGTGCCGGAGCTGGTCAGCCACCTGCACCTGCCGGTGCAGTCCGGCTCCGACCGCATTCTGGCGATGATGAAGCGCAACCACACGGTGCTGGAGTACAAATCCAAGCTGCGCAAGTTACGCCGCATCCGCCCGGATATTTCCTACAGCTCCGACTTCATCATCGGCTTCCCCGGCGAAACCGACGCCGACTTCGAGGCCACCATGAACCTGATCGGCGATATCGGCTTCGACACCTCGTTCAGCTTTATCTACAGCGCCCGTCCCGGCACGCCGGCGGCGGAGCTGCCCGACGACGTGCCGCTGGCGGTGAAGAAGGAGCGCCTGCGCATTCTGCAGCAGCGCCTCGGCCAGAACGCCCAGGACATCTCCCGCAAGATGGTGGGCACCACCCAGCGCATCCTGGTGGACGGCTTCTCCAAGAAAGACCCGGGCCAGCTCAAGGGCCGCACCGAGAACAACCGGGTGGTCAACTTCGCCTGCGACGACATCGACCTGATTGGTGATTTCGTCGACGTGGAGATCGTCGAGGCACTGCCCAACTCCCTGCGCGGCGGCTTGCCCGTCACGGCCTGATGTTCATATTGAAATTCAAAATCAATCTAGGCGACCTGTTTCATTAAACATTCGGTTATATAAACTAGGCCGCCTCATTGGCTTCGACGTTTAAGGAATAGCGGACATGCGTGTTTGGCTCTCTCTGATTCTGCTGGCCGTGACCTCCGCGGCCACCGCCCAGCAAACCATCCTGAACAGCTCCTACGATATCGCCCGGGAGCTGTTCCAGGCCTATAACCCGGAATTCCAGGCCTACTGGCAAGAGCAGACCGGTGAGGACATCACCATCAAGCAGTCCCACGCCGGCTCCTCCAAGCAGGCCCGCGCCATCCTCCAGGGGCTGGAAGCGGACGTAGTCACCTTCAACCAGGTGACCGACGTCAACGTGCTGCACGACAAGGGCAACCTGATTCCCGAGGACTGGAACGAACGGCTGCCCAACAACGCCAGCCCTTACTATTCCACCACCGCCTTCCTGGTGCGCAAGGGCAACCCCAAGAACATCCAGGGCTGGGACGATCTGGCCAAGGACGGGGTCGATGTGGTGTTCCCGAACCCCAAGACCTCCGGTAACGGCCGCTACACCTATCTGGCCGCCTGGATGGCCGCCGAGGAACGCTTCGACGGCGACGAGAAGAAAGTCCGCGATTACATGACCCGCTTCCTGGGCAACGTGGCGGTGTTCGACTCCGGCGGCCGCGGCGCCACCGTGACCTTCGCCGACCGTGAAATCGGCGACGTGCTGATCAGCTTTGAGTCGGAAGTGAACAACATCCGCAAGCAGTACGGCACCGGCGACTACGAAGTGGTGGTGCCGAAGACCTCGGTACTGGCGGAATTCCCGGTCAGCGTGGTGGATGACGTGGTCGACGAACGCGGCACCCGCGAGGTGGCCACCGCCTACCTGGAGCACCTCTACGACAAGGAGATCCAGCAGCTGCTGACCACCTTCAACTACCGCGTGCATCACCCGGAAGTGGTGAAAGCCACCGAAGACCAGTTCCCGCCGGTGAAGCTGCTTAAGGTGGAGGACTACTTCGGCTCCTGGCAGAACGCCCAGGACACCCACTTCGCCTCCGGCGGCGTGCTCGACGAACTGCAGGCGCAGGCGCGGAGCCGCTAATTTGGCCATCCTGCGCACCCGGCACTCGGTATTGCCCGGCTTCACGCTCAGCTTCGCGCTGAGCGTGTTGTTTATTTCGCTGGTGATTCTGGTGCCGCTGTCCGGGCTGGTGCTGCACGTCAGCGAGATGACCTGGGACCGCTACTGGTCGGTGATCACCAACCCGCGCAGCCTGGCCAGCTTCAAGGTCACCCTGCTGGCCGCCGCCGGCGCCAGCGCCATCAACGCGGTGGTGGGGTTATTGCTGGCCTGGGTGCTGGTGCGCTATCGCTTCCCCGGGCGCCGCGTGATGGACGCCCTGGTGGACCTGCCCTTCGCTCTGCCCACCGCCGTGGCCGGCCTGACGCTGTCGGCGCTGTTCGCCGCCAACGGCTGGCTGGGGCAGTGGTTCGAAGCGATCGGCATCCCGGTGGCCTACACGCCACTGGGTATCATGATCGCGATGAGTTTCACCAGCCTGCCGTTCGTGGTTCGCGCGGTGCAGCCGGTCCTGGAAGACCTGACCCCGGACGTAGAAGAAGCGGCCGCCACCCTGGGCGCCACGCCCATGGCATCGTTCTTCCGCGTGGTGCTGGCGCAGCTGATGCCGGCGCTGCTCACCGGCACCGCCCTGGCGTTTACCCGCAGCCTGGGCGAGTACGGCGCGGTGATCTTTATCGCCGGCAACATGCCGTTCGAAACCGAGATCATCTCGCTGCTGGTCAACATCCGCCTGGAAGAGTACGACTTCGCCGCCGCCAGCGCCCTCGCCTCGGTGATCCTGGGCGCCTCCCTGGTGCTGCTGTTCGGCATCCAGATGATACAGGGGCGAATGATCCGCCGCTGGCACGGAAGCTAAGAACACAGTTGATAGTTAACAGTTGATAGTTGATAGTTGATAGCTGCGCGGGATGGGCCCATGAGAGATGACCGCCGTGCCCGCGGGAACAGGCCTTGCCGGCCGCAGGCCGCGGGAAAGCCCACCAGCCCGCCCCAGTTAACTGTCAACTGTCCACTATCAACTCTCAACTGCTTTTTATAGCGCTACGGCGCGGCCGATAAACAGGACCGGTCCGGTGGGTCGGGGTTCCGGCGAGCCGCCCGGCGGTTCCAGGGTCAGTTCGAACAGCTGGCCGCTTTCCACACCGCCCACCTGCTCGGCGGGAATCACCAGGCTGCGGCCCGGCTCCACCAGCCCCAGGGAACGGGGGCCTTTGGCGTTGTTTTCCAGGGTCCAGAATTGCACGCTGCGGTCGGCGCGGTAATCCGCCTGCTGCACCAGCGGCGTCAGTTGCAGGTCGCCGTTGTCCGATACGGTGATCCGCCAGCCCGGCTGGGCCGCCTCGCCGGGCGCCTGCAGCACCACCGTATAGATCGGGGCCGGTTGGCGCAGCGGCCCCACCGCCAGCACCAGCGCCACCAGCAGGGCGGCGCTGGCGAAACGCCAGGTGGGGGTGCTCTGCCACAGGCCACGCCACCAAGGCACGGCGATGCCGGTTTCGCGGGCCAGCCGCCGCCACAGGCCGGGCGGCAAACGCGCCGGCTCCAACAGCTCGGCGGCGCCCACCCAGTGTTCGCGCCAGTACGCGGCCTGCCGCGCGGCCTGCTCGTCCTCCGCCAACCAGCGCTCGATCTCTACCGCCTGCTCGCCACGGTGCAGGCCAAGCACGTACTCGGCGATCAGCAGACGTTGTTCTTCCTGGTTATCGGGAATCATAGCCGCAGACACTCCTGAAGCCCTTTAAGCCCGGTGCGAACCCGGCTTTTGATGGTGCCCAGGGGCACCGCTAATGTTTCGGCAATCTGCTCGTACGTAAAGCCGTGGTAGAACGCCATCAATATCGGCCGGCGCCGGTCGCCCTGCAAACCACGCAAACACTCCTGCATGGCACGTCGCTGGTCGGATTGCATCGAACACTGCTCCGGGTTGGGCTCGGGGTCGGGCCAGTCGTCACCGGGCAGAGCCTCGGCCTCGTCACGCCCGGCGCGACGGTGTTGATTGATCAGTCGATAGCGCAGCAGCGCGTACAACCAGGCCCGGGCGCTGCCCTTTTCGGGCCGGAAGCGGGTGGCGTTCCGCCACACCTGCACGAAGGTATCCTGCAGCGCCTCTTCCGCCAGCCCGGGGTCGCCGGTAAGGCGGCGTGCCAGCGCCAGCATCCGGGGCGCTTCCAAGCGATACAGCCTTTGAAAGGCTGTGCCGTCGCCTCGAGCACAGGCCAGCAGTAAGACTGTGGCTTGCTCCAATTCGTGATTCGACTCGTCCATGGCATGTCCGGCGCGATGTGAATAAAACGCGATGGTCCGCCGCGCCACGAGAAGGATGTGTCAATGTCGGGCTACAAAGCCAGTTTTGTGGGAGCTTGCTCTGTGGGAACAGGCCTCTGGGAGCGGGCTTGTGGGAGCGGGCCCCGCCCGCGAAAGGGAGCGAAGCTCCCGGCAGGATCCCAGAGACCTCTCTAACACACGCACCAACAACGCCTCTGGCATCCTGCCGGCCGGCGTTGCCGGCCTTTCGCTTGCAGGCAAGCTCCCACAAAACTGGCTTCGTAGAACGCTTTGTTACTCACTCCTGGAAAGGAGCCGCCGCAAAGGCGGCTCCATTGGAGCTACGTACAGCTTACTCGGGCGCGCGGCCCAGGTAGTCGGCGATCAGGACCACGGATTCCGGCGCCGCCTGGGCGATGGAAGCGTCCGGGCTGACGTCGCCGCCGGCGGAGCTGAGGATGTTATCGAAACGCAGCACCATGCCCTGGGACTTTTCAGCCACATAGAGGTTGGCGCCATCGAAGGCGATGTCCACCGGGTTGCCGAGCATGGTGTTGCCGGCCGCGCCGTTGTCCTCGTCGTCGATGCGCACCGCCACGTTGGTGATGCCGTCGGCGCTGGAGGCGTTATCCAGCACGTACAGCTTGCCGTCGGTGGGGTTGGCGCCGCTACCCACGTCGGAGACGATCAGCTTGTCGCCGTCGGCCACGTGCACGATGCCGTGCAGGTTGGTGGGCGCCGCGAACGCGGTGCCGCCTTCCCCGGGGACGATGGTGCGGTCGGCGCCGCCGGCGCCACGGTCGGTGCTCAGATCGTCATAGACCGCCACGGTGCCGTCGGTGAGCGCCACGTACAGGCGGTCGCCTTCCGGGTCGTAGTCCAGATCCCAGGGCTGCACGGCGAGGTCGATGCTGAAGATCGGAGCGACGTTCCCGTCGGCCTGGGCGCCGAACACGCGCACGGAACCCGGCGCGCTGTTTTCGGTGACCAGCACCCAGCCCAGCTCGTCGGCGATGTCGAAGCCCTTGGGCGCGGTCAGGCCGGTGTTAGCGCCGGAGATCAGGCGGTCGCGGCTGACGTTGAAGCTTTCACCGTCGCGGCTCACGCCCACCCGGTTAAGCACGGCGATGCCGCTGTCGTAGGTGGCGTAGGCGTCGCCGGTCTGGTTGACGCTGATGCTTTCCACCGGCTGACCGACGGAGAAGTCGCGGGTCTGGGTGGTCAGGTCGGTGTTGTAGACCAGCACATCCGGGTCGGCGTTATCCGGGTCCGGGTTGCGGGTGACCATCACGCCGTTAATCGTCACGGAAGTGTCTTCCAGATCGGACAAGTCCGGCTGCACCGGGCTGTCAATCAACAGCGCCAGGGATTCCGGCTTGATGCTGTCGACGGTTTTGTCCGGCGCCACGTCACCGGAGGGGCCGCTGAACACGCCGCGGTAGACCAGAATGGCGTCGTTGGATTTTTCCGCGATGTAGGCGGTGCCGCCGTCGAGCACCAGGTCCACCGGGTTACCCAGCATGGTGGCCGGACCGTTGACGGTGCGGGCCGGGGTCACGGTGCCGTTGGCGGTGGAGGCGTTTTCGATCACGTACAGGCGGCCATCATCGGCGATGGCGGCGTCACCCACGTCGGTGATCACCAGCGTATCGCTGTCGGCGTCGTAGCCAATACCGTGGATGTTGGAGGTCATCCCGGCGCTGTCCGGGGTTATCACCCGGGCGCCACCAACGGAGAAGCCGTTGGCCACGTAATCGTCGGCCACCAGCACGGTGCCGTCGGTCATGGCCAGGAAGACGCGGTCGGCGGCTTCGTCGTAGGCCAGGTCCCAGGCGTTGCCGGCCAGTGCGGTGGACGCCAAGGGCGTAGCGCCCTGGCCGGCGGTCGTGCCGTACACCTCAATGGTGTTGCCGTTCACATTGGCGGCCATGATCAGGCCCGCCTGGTGGGCGATTGCCACGCCTTTCAGATTGGCGGAGCCGGTCGCAGTGTGGGAACGATCAAGCGTCGCCACCGGGCTGGCGCCGTCCTGGCGGTCGAGGAGTTTATGCAGGGTCTGGACGCTGCTGGGCACCGCGGTGTCGTCGGCGGCGTGCACGTTACCGAGCAGATCCAGCACGATGCCTTCGTTGGCGTCGGCGTTGAACGTGGACTGCACTTGCAGGCCGCTGTCGAGCTGGTCGATCTGGCCGACGCTGCCGCCGCCGTTATGCATCACCAGCAGGGGCGAATCCTGATTGCCGCCGTTGTTGTTGCCGGGAACGAAACTGCTGCCACCATTGCCACCACAGGCGGCCAGGGTCACGGCCAGCGCCAGCGGCGACAACCAATAAAGACCATTGGTATTTAAGTTCATGCTCTCTCTCCTTGCTTCATCATGAAGGGGGCGGCCGGAGGTCGCCCGAACCGGGAATCGAGATCCCGTAAGGGGATACCCGCGCTTGGCCGGCCCGGATGTAGCAAAACGTAACGTTTTGTAATCACGCGGAGAGAGCCGTGATCTAACGGCATGGCGAAAGGATATAAATGAGCGCTTTATTTTGCTGTTACGGAATATAGAATCATCACCTTCCGGCAGGCGCGCCCTGCCCGACCCGCTACATTAAGGAGCCCGCCGCTCATGTCCTCCGCCAACCGGCCCCACAAATGGCACCAATGGACGCTGGTCGCCGCCGCGTTCGCCGCCGTGGTGGTGTTGCTGGTGTTGCCGCTGGTGGTGATCTTCGCCGAGGCCTTCGCCCAGGGCGCCGGCATGGTGGCCAGCAACCTGACCAGCGGCGACATGATCGGCGCCATCCAGCTCACCGTGATCGTGGCGCTGATCACGGTGCCGGTGAATCTGGTGTTCGGCGTGCTGCTGGCCTGGTGCGTGACCCGCTACGAATTCCGCGGCCGCAAGCTGCTCAGCACCCTGATCGACATCCCGTTCGCCATGTCGCCGGTGGTCGCCGGCCTCTGCTATCTGGTGGTGTACGGTGGCCAGGGTCTGGTGGGCCAGTGGCTGGACGACCAGTTCGACGTGCAGTTGATGTTCGCGCTGCCGGGCATGGTGATGGTCACCGTGTTCGTCACCTGCCCCTATGTAGCGCGGGTGCTGATTCCGCTGATGCAGTCCCAGGGCACCGAGGAAGAGGAAGCGGCGATCCTGCTGGGCGCCTCCGGCTGGCAGGCGTTCTGGTACGTGACGCTGCCGAGAATCCGCTGGGCGCTGCTGTACGGCGTGGTACTCACCAACGCCCGGGCAGTGGGTGAGTTCGGCGCGGTGAGCGTGGTGTCCGGCCTGATCCGCGGCGAGACCCTGACCCTGCCGCTGCTGATCCAGATGCTCAACGAGGACTACAACACCGTGGGCGCCTTCACCGCCGCCGGCCTGCTGGCGGCCATGGCACTGGTCACCCTGCTTCTGAAAACCGTGCTGGAATGGCGCCAGAGCAGCAAACTGAACGCCGCCGAGGAGACCCTGACATGAGCATCCGCGTTGACGGCATCCGCAAGACCTTCGGCGGCTTCGCCGCACTGGATGACATTTCCCTGAACATGCCCCAGGGCGAGCTGGTGGGCCTGCTGGGTCCGTCCGGCTCCGGTAAGACCACCCTGCTGCGTATTATCGCCGGCCTGGAAAAACCGGACCAGGGCCGGGTGCTGTTCAACGAGCGCGACGTCACCACCCTGGACGTGCGCCACCGCAAGGTGGGCTTCGTATTCCAGCAGTACGCCCTGTTCCGCCACCTCACCGTGGCCGACAACGTGGCCTTCGGGCTGCGCATGTTGCCGCGCGGTCAGCGCCCCGGCCGCGACGCGGTGCGCGCCCGGGTCCGCGAGCTGCTGGAGCTGGTGCAGATGGACACCATGGCCGGCCGCTACCCGGCGCAGCTGTCCGGCGGCCAGAAGCAGCGCGTGGCGCTGGCCCGGGCGCTGGCCCTGGAACCGGAGGTGCTGCTGCTCGACGAACCCTTCGGCGCCCTGGACGCCAAGGTGCGCAAGGAGCTGCGCCGCTGGCTGCGGCACCTGCACGAGCAAATCTCGGTGACCAGCGTCTTCGTTACCCACGACCAGGAAGAGGCCATGGAAGTGTCCGACCAGGTGGTGGTGATGAGCCAGGGCCATATCGAGCAGATCGGCAGCCCGCTGACCGTCTACGAGCAGCCGGCCAGCCGCTTCGTGTTCGATTTTCTGGGCCATATCAACGCCCTGGAAGGCCTCTACGACGGCGCCGTCTGGCAGTCCGGCGAGGCGCGCCTGCGCCTGGACACCCATGGCGCCTGCCCGGACGGCGCCCTGACCCTGTACCTGCGCCCCCACGAGGCGACCCTGGCCAAGGCCCCGGCCGAACACGCCCACCTGCCGGTGAAACTGGCGGCGCGCAGCGTGTTCGGCGGCACCGTCACCCTGGAGCTGGAGCCGCGCGGCTGGGGCAGCGGCGTGCTGGAAGTGGAGCTGGACCGGGACACCTGGGCGGCCCTGGCGCCGGGCCGCGACGAGACCCTCTACCTGTTGCCGCGCAGCCTGCAGACGGTCACCTGCGACGGCGATCTGGGCCCGCGCGTGGCGCCCGCCTGAGCCAACCTGTCCGACAACCCGGTCACGGCGCTTGCCCCGACGCCGGGGGCCGGGCTAGAGTGCCGGCTGAGAGGGTTCCCCAGCGGGACCCTTGAGAGTATTCTGAATTCATCGCCAACAGCCCCAGGGGCCATCTCTCCCAACTTGGACACACCAGCCGCTTCCCAGCAAGTCAGTCTTGAACCCTACGACTCCCGCCGTCTGGCCAGCCTGTGCGGCCGTCTCGACGAGCATATCAAGCAGATCGCCGACCGCCTGCACGTGGACATCCGCAACCGCGGCAACCTGTTCCATCTGTCCGGCGACTCGCGGGCGGTACAGGCCGCCTCCTCGGTGCTCAATGACCTGTACGCCCAGACCGCCGACACCGAGGACCTGACCCCGGAAATGGTGCACCTGCATCTGCAGCAGTCGGAGCTGTCCGAGAAAGTCGACAACACGGTGGCGTTCCCCAGCGACGATGTGGTGATCCGCACCAAGCGCGTGCGCATCAAACCGCGCGGCGGCCACCAGCGTGAATACGTGAAAACGATCCGCCGCTTCGACATCAATTTCGGCATCGGCCCGGCGGGCACCGGCAAGACCTGGCTGGCGGTGGCCTGCGCGGTGGACGCGCTGGAAAAGTCCGAGGTGCAGCGCATTCTGCTGGTGCGCCCGGCGGTGGAGGCCGGCGAGAAGCTGGGCTTCCTGCCCGGCGATCTGGCGGAAAAGATCGACCCTTATTTGCGGCCGCTGTATGACGCCCTGTATGAAATGCTCGGCTTTGAGAAAGTGGCCAAGCTGATGGACCGGCTGGTGATCGAAGTGGCGCCGCTGGCCTATATGCGCGGGCGTACCCTGAACAACAGCTTCGTGATCCTCGACGAGGCGCAGAACACCACCCCGGAACAGATGAAGATGTTCCTGACCCGCATCGGCTTCGGCTCCAAGGCGGTGATCACCGGCGACGTGACCCAGGTGGACCTGCCGCGCCATCAGAAATCCGGGCTGGTCAACGCCCTGGAAGTGCTCGCCGGCGAACAGGAAATCGGCGTCACCCGTTTCGACAGCCGCGACGTGGTCCGCCACCCGCTGGTGCAACGCATAGTAGAGGCCTACGACCGTCATGAGCGGGATACCGACCCCCAACGTTGAAGTCCAGTGGGCCAGCGACGCCCCGGACGCCCCCGACGAAGCCGACTTACGCGCCTGGGCCGTTAAAGCCGTGGCGGTGGCCGGCGGCGTGGTCGGCGACATCACCCTGCGGGTGGTGGACGACGCGGAAATCCAGACCCTGAACCGGGAATACCGCGGCAAGGACAAGCCCACCAATGTGCTGTCCTTTCCCTTCGAAATGCCGGAAGGCCTGCCCGAGGACGCCTGCGCGCCGCTGCTCGGCGACATCGTCATCAGTGCCCCGGTGGTGCGCCGCGAGGCCGCCGAACAGCACAAACCCCTTGAAGCCCACTGGGCGCACATGGTCACCCATGGCGTGCTGCACTTGCTCGGCTTTGACCACATCGACGAGGACGACGCGGACGTGATGGAAGCCCTGGAAATCCGCGCCCTCGCCGAGCAGGGTTTCCCTGATCCCTACACCCTTTCCCATTCAAGCAAGGAGTTGCATCTCTAATGTCGGACGACTATTCCGATAATGGCACCAGCCGAAGTTGGCTGGAGCGCGTCGGCCAGTTCTTCACCTCCACCCCGGGGTCCCGGGACGAACTGCTGGACCTGATGCGCTCCATGCGCGACAGCGACATTATTGACGGCGACACCCTGGGCATCATCGAAGGCGCCATCTGTGTCAGCGAGATGCAGGTGCGCGAAATTCTGATCCCCCGTTCACAGATGGTCAGCATCCGTGCCTCCGACGACCCGCGCGACTTTCTGCCCACCATTATCGACTGCGCCCACAGCCGCTTCCCGGTGCTCGGCGACGACCCGGACGAAATCATCGGCATCCTGCTCGCCAAGGATCTGCTGGCGCTGATCCTGGAGCCGGCGCGCATGGAGCGTTTCGTGATCAAGGACCATGTGCGCTCGGCGATGGTGGTGCCGGAATCCAAGCGGCTGGATTCGCTGCTGCGCGAATTCCGCATCACCAAGAATCACATGGCCATCGTGGTTAACGAATACGGCGGCGTGGCCGGCCTGGTGACCATCGAGGACGTGCTGGAACAGATCGTCGGCGAAATCGAGGACGAACACGACATCGATGACGACGACTACCTGATCAAGGACCTGGAAGGCGACGACTTCACGGTCAAGGCGATCACCCCCATCGATGAATTCAACGAGCACTTCAAAACCCAGTACCGCGACGATGAATTCGACACCATCGGCGGCCTGGTGATGCAGGCCTTCGGCCATCTCCCGCAGCGGGAGGAATCGGTGGACATGGGGGACCTGCGCTTCACCGTGCTCAGCGCCGACGGCCGCACCATCCGTCTGCTGCGGGTGGCGCCTCTGGACGCGGACGGCGGGCGCGAAACCACGGACGGCTGATGACACCGCTGCGCTTCCTGGTACGCCGACGCAGTGCCTTCAACCAAATCACCCGGGGCCTGGATCTCAACCTGAGAGCCCGATTGCGCCAGGTGTTCTGCTGGTTGCTGGTGCTCACCGCGCTGCACACCACCGCGATGATGCTGTTCGAGGGGCTCCACTGGGGCGACGCCCTGTGGCTGACCCTCACCACCCTGACCACGGTGGGCTACGGCGACCTGTCGGCGGCCACCCCCGCCGGCCGGGTAGCCACCGTACTGCTGCTCTACGTGGCCGGCATCACCCTGCTGGCGCAGCTTGCCAGCGACTATATCGACCACCGCCTCAAGCGTAAGGAATACATGCTCAAAGGCCGCTGGAGATGGCAAATGCAAGACCACCTGGTAATCATCAACAGCCCCAAACACAGCCCGGCCCTGTACTTCGAACGTCTGGTGGAACAGCTGCACGCCACCGAACAGTTCGCCGAGATTCCGGTGTTGATTCTCACCGATGTGTTCCCCGACGGCCTGCCCGCCTCGCTGCGCGAACAGGGCGTGGTCCACTACCACGCCGAGTCCTCCGACCGGGACGCCCTGGAAGCGGTAAATCCGGACCGCGCCGAGGCGATTATCGTGCTGGCGCGGGACGAATACAGCCGCATCTCCGACAGCGTCACCCTGGACGTGATCCTGCAGCTCAAAGCGCTGTACGGCGACGCCCTGCCCTACACCGTGGCCGAATGCGTCCACGAGGATAACCGGCGCCGGGCCCTCAGCGTCGGCGCCAGCACCACCCTGCGCCCGGTGCGCGCCTACCCGGAAATGCTGGTGCGTTCACTGGTGGCGCCGGGCACCGAAAAAATCCTGGAAAACCTGTTCACCCACCACGACGACCACGCCATGCGCTACGCGGTGCCAGTGGAAAACGCGGTCTGGGCGGACGTGGCCTGCCGCCTGATGAACGCCGGCCTGGGGACGCTGATGGCCTACGTCGGCGACGACGAAACCGTGGTTTGCCACCCCGCCCACGACCACCAGTTCAGCGCCGACAGCCTGATCCTGATGGTGCGCGCGGAAGCGATTCCCTCCGAACAGGCGGTGCGAGACTGCCTGGTTGAATACACCGAATGACGTGACGCCTACCCCATTCGGGGGATGCAACAGCGCGGCGGACTGGTATTCTCTCCAATTGTAAAATCAGCTCCTCGGTCACTAATAACAACATCGTCAACGTGGCTCCTTCGACGCTCCGAATGGGCCAACGTCAAGGAGAGACGCCATGCGTTATTCAGGGTTCGCCGCACTGTTATTACTGCTGCTCGCCGGCTGCGCCACCCCACCGGCGGAAAACAAAATGTCGGTCGCCCGGGAAACCGAAGCCGTCCGGGAAAAAGCCACACCGACGTCTTGCCCTTCCCTTTCAAACCAGCCCCTGCGCCGCACCCGCGCGATCAACGACCACATCGTCCGGGTCAGCCCGGACGGCCTGATGGTGGACCCGGAGCAGGCCGGCCGGCCGCTCGACCAAGCGCGGGCCCAGCAGTCCTTCCAGCACATGCTTTGCGAAGCGACGCGTCTCGCCGAGCATCACGGCGGCGACCGGCCCCGCCTGCTGGTCTACGTGCACGGCGGGCTCAACAGCTACCAGCACAGCGACCAGAAAATTCACGACGGGCTGGCCTGGCGGATCATGAACGATCCACAGGACTGGCATTACCCGATTTTCATTTCCTGGAAATCAGATGCGCTGAGCACCTGGGGGGAACATATTCTGCGGCTGCGGGAAGGCAAAAAAGCCGGAGCCGTGGTCGGCGCCGCCAGCGCGCCCTTTATTCTGATCGCCGATATCGCCACCACCCTGGGCCGTTTTCCGGCCACGGTGTACTACCAGCTCAGCAATGAAAAAGACCGAGCCGCCAGCCGCGGCTTACTGATGCCACCGGGCGCCCTGTCCGGCAGTTGGAAAACCGCCAATAACAATTTCTGTGACGAAAACGCCTGCGCCAATCCCGGCACGCTACGCTACCAAGGCAAACAGTCTGGCCTGACCGCCAACCTGAGCCGCTATAAAACCAGCGCGCTGAACAGTGCCGGGCGGGGCAGCGCGCAAATCGTTACCTTTCCGCTGCGATACACCGTAGGTAGCGTCTGGCATAGCGCGGTGTCCGCGTCCGCCTGGGACGTCATGAAACGCCGTACCCAGACCCAGTTCTTCCCGGCTTCAGACTTCGACGGCCGCTGGCAGCCCAAGGACGTGGACCCGGTGCCCGGCGGACACCTTTTCACCATGCTGCTAAACCACGCCCGGTCGCAACCCGACGCCCAGCCGGATCTGACGCTGGTCGGACACAGCATGGGCACCCTGGTGATCAACCGCGCGCTGGAGCGTTTCCGGGATCAATGGACCTCCACCGACCTGATTGACGACGTGGTCTACATGGCCGCCGCCGCCAGCATCGAAGACAGCCTCAACGCGCTGGCGCCGATCCTCGCTGACACACCCCGGCCCGGCGAGGCGCCGGTCAACTTTTATAACCTTACCCTCAACCGCGTGGCGGAAGTCTCCGAGATGCATTACGGCGGCATTATCCCCACCGGCTCGTTACTGGTTTCAATCGACCAGCATCACGAACGACCCGAGCATGCGTTACGGCGCACCCTCGGCTCCGAAGTCAACGTGCTCTCCTCGATTCAGATCGTCGACCGGGCTCTCCGCCATAGTGACGGCGAGCTGGTGTTCAAGGCCTTCGACCGTCAGGTCGGCGCTCTGCCATCGTCGCACGGGGATTTCGGCGCCATCCCCTTCTGGCGCCAGGAAACCTGGCAGCTGAGCAGCCAGCCCTGAACCTGGCGAGCGCCGCGCGCCGCCCGCCACCGGCGGCGCGCCATGGATTGCCGGCGCCAACTTGCGTATAACAGGGCTTCGCCAACCGGCCTCTTTTTGTCTTTTCGCAATCGTGACCTTGCTTATGCGCAATCTGTTTCTGGCTCTGATCGCCGGCCTGCTGTTTCCCCTGGCGTTCGCCCCCTACGGCTTATGGCCGTTGCTGCTGGTCAGCGTGGCATTGGCCTACTGGGTGCAGGCCGGCGCCGGGTCCGCCAAGGCGGCGCTGCTTAACGGTTGGGTCTATGGCCTGGGCATGTTCGGGTTCGGGGTGGCCTGGCTGCAGGTGTCGATGACCGACTACGGCTATATGCCGTTATGGATGGCGGTGCCCGCCACCGCCGCGTTCGCCGCACTGTTGGCGTTGTTTTTCGGCCTGGCGTTCTGGCTGACCCGGCGGTTCGGCGGCGGCGGGCTGATGTTCGCCGGCGCCTGGGTGCTGGCGGACTGGTTGCGCGGTTGGCTGCTCACCGGCTTTCCCTGGTTGTATGGCGGCTACGCGCTGATCGACACGCCGCTGGCCGGGCTGGCGCCGCTCGGCGGGATCTGGCTGATGACCCTGGCGGCGGTGATTTTGCCGGTCACCGCGGTGGAGCTGGTGCTGCGCCGGGGCCGGGGCACCGGCCCGCTGGTGCTGTCCCTGGCGCTGATCGTGGCCGGGGTGGTCGGCGGTCAATTCAGCTTCACCCACGCCGAAGGCGAGCGGCAGCGAGTGGCCCTGGTGCAGGGCAACGTGCCCCAGGACCTGAAATGGCTGGCCACCATGCGCGAGGAAACCCGTGAGATCTACGCTGGCCTCACCGAGGGCCTGCCGGACGGCACGCTGGTGGTGTGGCCGGAATCGGCGATGATCGAGTTCTACCAGGACATCGACGACTTCGTGGACAGCCAGGGGGAAGCGGTGGCGGCCAAGGGCGGCGCACTGATCAGCGGCCTGCCGTGGCGCGATGAAAGCCGCACCCCGACCACCTACCACAACAGCATCGCGGTGGTGGGGACGGAAGGCGATGACGGCGTCTACCACAAGCAGAAGCTGGTGCCGTTCGGCGAGTACGTGCCGCTGCAGGGCCTGATTCGCGGCCTGATCCCGTTTTTCGATTTGCCCATGTCGAGCTTCACGCCGGGCAGCCCGCGCCAGCCCAATCTGTATGCCCTGGGCCATGAGATCGCGCCCTTTATCTGCTACGAGATTCTTTATCCGGAGCTGGTGGCGAGCCGCACCGGCGGCGCCGACGTGCTGCTGACGATCAGCAACGACGCCTGGTTCGGCACCTCCGCCGGCCCTCACCAGCACTTTCAGATGACCCGGCTGCGGGCTCTGGAAACCGGCCGCTGGCTGCTGCGCGGCACCAACAACGGCATCACCGCGGTGGTCGACCACCGGGGCAAGGTGGTCGACCGGCTGCCCCAGTTCGAGCGGGACGTGCTGGTCAGCGAGTACCAGCCGCGCCAGGGCGACACGCCGTTCATGCTGGCCGGCGTCTGGCCCACCCTGCTGCTGGCGCTGGCGTTCGTGGTGCTGGGCCGGGGCCGCCGGGCCCGGGGGTTGCTGGAGTCATTCTGATGCTGACGTCATATATCGTTTAGTAATAAGCTTATAATCTAATTTGACAGGACCTCCTGGCCAACCTATAACGGAAGCCGGGCGCGACGCACGCCCGGCTGTTTTTTCCGTTCAGGAGGTTTCATGTCCCCGTCCGCCGCCGGCATCCCGCAGGTAGAGAGTTTTTTCGACCCGGTCACCAACACCGTCAGCTATGTGGTTATCGACCCGCAAAGCCGACGCTGCGCGTTGGTGGACTCGGTGCTCGACTATGACGCCGCCTCCGGGCACACCAGCCACGCCGGCGCGCAAAAGCTGGTGGACTTCGTGCGCGCCCAGAACCTGACCGTGGACTGGCTGCTGGAAACCCATGT
>DGNT01000101.1:9465-10946 GCA_002389055.1 Alcanivorax sp. UBA4485 | reverse complement strand
CCCGCCTGCATGAGCCATCTGATCGGCGACGCCCTGTTTGTCGGCGACACCCTGTTCATGCCCGACTACGGCACCGCCCGCTGCGACTTCCCCGGCGGCGACGCGCGCACCCTGTACCGCTCGATCCGCAAGCTGCTGGCGCTGCCCGACGAGACCCGCGTGTTTCTCTGCCACGACTACCTGCCGGAAGGGCGCGACCGGTTTTGCTGGCAGACCACCATCGGCGAGCAGCGCCGTCACAACATCCATGTGCACGAGGGCATCAGCGAGGCGCAGTTCGTGGCCATGCGCGAAGAGCGCGACGCCACCCTCGGCATGCCGCGTCTGATCCTGCCCTCGGTGCAGGTGAACATGCGCGCCGGGCATTTGCCGCCGCCGGAGGACAACGGCGTGCGCTACATGAAAATTCCGTTGAACCGTCTTTAGGAGCAGCCGATGTCGGACTACAAACGCCTATCGCCCAATCTGGCCGTGGCCGGGCAGATCCAGCCCGGTGAGCTGGAGGACATTGCCCGGCAGGGTTTCCACACCGTAATCAACAACCGCCCGGACAACGAGGGCGACGACCAGCCCAGCAGCGAAACGCTGGAGCAGGCGGCCCGCGCCGCCGGGCTGGCCTACTACCACCTGCCGGTGACCCCCGGCGAGATCAGCGATACCGACATCCTGGGGTTCGCCGGGCTGATGCAGCAATCGCGCGGGCCGGTTCTGGCGTTTTGCCGCACCGGTAACCGCAGCAGCTCACTGTGGGCGCTGTCGGAAAGCGCGCGCACCGACCCGAAAACGCTGATCGCCACCGCCGATCAGGCGGGCTACGACCTGAGCAAGCAGGAAGCGCGGCTGCAACAACGCTGGCGCGCCGGCCCCGGGGCACAGCCGCAACCCGGCCATTCCGCGGCCACCACCTGGGACGTGCTGGTGGTGGGCGGCGGCGCCGGTGGTCTGGCGGCCGCCGCCAGCCTGCTCAAACGCCGGCCGTCACTGACCATCGCGGTGATCGAGCCCGCCGACACCCATTACTACCAGCCCGCCTGGACCCTGGTGGGCGGCGGCGCCTTCGACCCCGCCGACACCGCCCGGCCGATGGCCTCGGTGATGCCCCGCGGCGTGAAGTGGATCCGGTCGCGGGTGGAAGCCTTCGTGCCGGAACAGAACCAGGTGGTGCTGGACGACGGCGGCCGGGTCAGCTACCGCATGCTGGTGGCCGCCCCGGGCCTGGAGCTGCACCTGGACGGCGTGGAGGGCCTGCGCGACAGCCTGGGCCACAACGGCGTCACCTCCAACTACCTGTTCGAGTACGCCCCCTACACCTGGCAGTGCGTGCGCGACCTGCACCAGGGCCGCGCCCTGTTCACGCAGCCGCCGATGCCGATCAAATGCGCCGGCGCGCCGCAGAAGGCGCTCTATCTGTCCTGCGACCACTGGCGCCGCCACCACCGGCTGAGCAACATCGACGTGCAGTTCCACAACGCCGGCGGCGT
>DGNT01000101.1:0-9415 GCA_002389055.1 Alcanivorax sp. UBA4485 | reverse complement strand
CTGAACTTCAACAGCACCCTGAAAGCGGTGGACGCCGGCGCCCGTAAAGCCTGGTTCGTGGACACCGATGCGGACGGCAACCGTCAGGAGCGCGAAGAAGCCTTCGACATGCTGCATGTCACGCCGCCGCAACGGGCGCCGCGCTGCGTGCGGGAAAGCGCCCTGGCCAACGACGCCGGCTGGCTGGACGCGGACCCGGAAACCCTGCGCCATAACCGTTTCGAGAACGTGTTCGCCATCGGCGACGCCAGCGGCACCGGCAACGCCAAAACCGCCGCGGCGGTGCGCAAACAGGCGCCGGTGGTCGCCGCCAATCTGCTCGCCACCCTGGACGGCAAGCCCATGGGCGGCCGCTATCAGGGCTACGGTGCCTGCCCGCTGACGGTGGAAAAGGGCAAGGTGATCCTTGCCGAATTCGGCTATCAGGGAGCGCTGCAACCCAGCTTTCCGCTGGATCCGACCAAGGCGCGCAGCAGCTACTGGTGGCTGAAAGCCAAAGCCATGCCGCGCATCTACTTCGACCTGATGCTGAAAGGCCGTGAATGGCTCACCGGCTGACCCTGGTCCCCTGGCTGAAAGGCTACCGGCCCGGCGACGCCGCCGCCGACGGTATGGCGGCGCTGATCGTCACCCTGATGCTGATCCCGCAGAGCCTGGCCTATGCGCTGCTCGCCGGGGTGCCGGCGCAGATGGGCCTGTACGCCAGCATTCTGCCCCTGATCGGCTATGCGCTGTTCGGCTCCAGCCGCACCCTGGCGGTGGGGCCGGTGGCGGTGGTGTCGCTGATGACGGCGGCCGCCGCCGGTCAGGTGGCCGGCGGCGACAGCGGCGCCTACCTGGCGGCCACGGTGATACTGGCGCTGCTCTCCGGCGTCTTCCTGGTCGCCATGGGGCTGCTGCGCCTGGGCTGGATCGCCAACCTGCTCAGCCATTCGGTAATCAGCGGTTTTATCACCGCATCCGGGCTGTTGATCGCCGCCAGCCAGCTTAAGCACCTGCTGGGCATTCCGATGCAGGGCGACACGCTTTGGGAACTGGCGCTGTCGGCGTTCCGCGAGGCCGCCGGCGTCAACGGCGCCACCCTGCTGGTGGGGGCCGCCGCTCTGCTCTTCTTGTTGTGGGCTCGCGGCCCGCTGAAACGGCTGCTGGCGCGCACGCCGCTGCCGCCCATGCTCGCTGATCTGCTCGCCAAGGCCGGGCCGGTGCTGGCGGTGATCGGCACCACCGTGGCGGTGGCGGCCGGCGACCTGCAGAGCCGGGGCGTGGCGGTGGTCGGCACCATTCCCGGCGGCCTGCCGGCGCTGTCATGGCCGGCTTTCGACGCCGGCGTGTGGGGCCAGTTGGCGCTGCCAGCGCTGCTGATCAGCCTGATTGGCTTCGTGGAGTCGGTGTCGGTGGCGCAAACCCTGGCAGCCAAACGGCGCCAGCGGGTGGACAGCAACGCCGAGCTGATCGGGCTGGGTGCCGCTAATCTGGCGTCGGGGGTGAGCGGCGGCTTCCCGGTCACCGGTGGCTTCTCGCGCTCGGTGGTCAATTTCGACGCCGGCGCCCGCAGCCCCATGGCCGGCGTCTTCACCGCCGGTGGGATCGCGCTCACAGCGCTGTTTTTTACCCCCTGGTTTTACTACCTGCCCAAAGCCACCCTGGCGGCGACCATCATCGTGGCGGTGCTGACCCTGGTGGACCTGGGCGCCCTACGGCGGGCCTGGCGCTATTCCAAGGCGGATTTCACCGCCATGCTGGTGACCCTGGCCGGGGTGCTGCTGGCGGGGGTCGAAATCGGCGTGATCGCCGGGGTGGGCGCCGCACTGGCGCTGCATCTGTGGCGCACCAGCCAGCCGCACATGGCGGAGCTGGGGCAAATGCCAGGCACCGAGCATTTTCGCAATGTGCGCCGCCACCCGGTGATCACCTCGCCCCGGGTGTTGTCGATCCGGGTGGACGAATCCCTCTACTTCGCCAACGCCCGGCGCACCGAGGACGCCATCTACGACATGGCGCTGCATTGCGACGGCCGCCACCACGTGGTGCTGCTCTGCTCGGCGATCAACCATATCGACGCCAGCGCCCTGGACAGCCTGGAAAACCTGAATCGGCGCCTTCTGGACGCCGGCGTCACCCTGCACCTGTCGGAGGTGAAGGGCCCGGTAATGGACCAGCTGAAACGCAGCGACTTTCCGCGACATCTGGCGGGCGAGATATTCATGACCCACTACCAGGCGCTGGCGACGCTCGACCCAGAGACCAGCAAACGAGCCGCCGACGACGACAGGCCGCAGGCTTGAAGCGTGTCGCTACCGGAAATAACGCAGGTGGTACCAGACCAGCGCGGCCCACTCGCGCCAGATCACCGGCAATTGCGACAACGCCCCGGCGGACGGCGCCCAGGCGGGCCTGGGCAGGGATTCCAGCGCCACCGCCTCGACACGAAGCCCGTGGCGCTGGAAGCAGAGTATCGCTCTCGGCATATGGGCACGGTCGGTGACCAGCACCACCGACTGCACCCCCAGGGGCCGCAACAGGGCGGCGGTGTTGCGGGCGTTTTCCCAGGTGCTGCGGCTGTTCGGTTCGATGTGGGTGCGGGCCTCGGGCCACACCCGCAGCACTTCCTGTTCCATCATGCCGGCCTCGGACTCGGCCGGATCCTCGGGCACCCGGCCCTCGGCGCCGCCGCTGAGCACGATCGGCAGATCCCGTTGCCAGGCCTCGCGCAGCCCACCTTGCACCCGCCGCAGGCCGGTGGGGTTGAGCCGGTAGCCCTGGCCGTCGCGCTGCCGCCCGGCGCCCAGCACCACCACCGCGCCCGGGCGCGCGCCGGGCTCCTTGGCCGGCAACGGCGGATAGAACTGCCGCACCACCGCCGGCAGGGTAGCGCCGATCAGCACCAGTGCCAGGGCGGCGGTGATCAACATGCCGCGCATCCGCTGTCTGCCCGCCTTATGCTCATGTATCCTAGGCCCCTTGTAGATATTATCCCGTTTATTAACTACCCGCTTATCAATTAAGAGAGCCGATGGACGCACAGTATCGCCCCGACCAGGTAGAACAGGAAGCCCAGCAACACTGGGAAAACTCCCGCAGTTTTAAGGTCACCGAGCAGCCCGGTAAAGAGACCTTCTATTGCCTGAGCATGTTCCCCTACCCGTCCGGCCGGCTACACATGGGCCATGTGCGCAACTACACCATCGGCGACGTGATCAGCCGCTACCAGCGGATGCTGGGCAAGAACGTGCTACAGCCGATGGGCTGGGACGCTTTCGGTCTGCCGGCGGAAAACGCGGCGATCAAGAACGACACCGCGCCGGCGCCCTGGACCTACCAGAACATCGATTACATGCGCGGCCAGCTCAAACGCCTGGGCTTCGGCTACGACTGGGACCGGGAACTGGCCACCTGCACGCCGCAATACTACCGCTGGGAACAGTGGTTCTTTACCCGGCTGTTTGAAAAAGGCCTGGTGTACCGCAAGCAGTCCACCGTCAACTGGTGCCCCAACGACCAGACCGTGCTCGCCAACGAGCAGGTCATCGAAGGCTGCTGCTGGCGCTGCGATACCCCGGTGGAGCAGAAAGACATTCCGCAGTGGTTTATCAAAATCACCGACTACGCCGACGAACTGCTTAACGACCTGGATCAGCTGGACGGCTGGCCGGAGCAGGTCAAGGCGATGCAGAAGAACTGGATCGGCCGCTCCGAGGGCGTGGAGCTGGACTTCGCCATCGAAGGCCCCCAGGGCAACGAGCTGCTGCGCGTCTACACCACCCGCCCGGACACCCTGATGGGGGTCAGCTATATGGCGGTGGCCGCCGGCCACCCACTGGCCAAGGCGGCCGCCGAGCGCGACCCGGAAGTGGCCGCCTTCGTGGACGAATGCCAGCACGCCGGCGTGGCGGAAGCGGACATCGCCACCATGGAGAAGAAAGGCATCTTCACCGGCGTCCATGCCCGGCACCCGATCACCGGCGAGGACGTGCCGGTGTGGGTGGCCAACTTCGTGCTGATGAGCTACGGCACCGGCGCGGTGATGGCGGTGCCCGCCCACGACCAGCGCGACTTCGAGTTCGCCCACAAGTACGGCCTGCCGATTAACCCGGTCATTGATCCCATGGAGGTTGATCGATACGAGAAGGAGTTCAATCCCAACGAAAAGGGAAAAGAACAATTCGACCAGATCCGCAAAAACTGGGCTTTTGATAGGTCTGAGTGGAAAGATTGGTACGACCTCAAGGGCACTCTTTACAATTCGGGGAAGTACGACGGTCTTCACTCTGATGAAGCATTCGAGAAGATCGCCGCAGATCTTGAACATGCCGGTCTGGGACAGAAAAAGGTGAACTACCGGCTGCGCGACTGGGGCGTCTCCCGTCAGCGCTACTGGGGCGCGCCGATCCCGATGCGTTCGCTGGAAGACGGCACCCAGGTGCCGGTACCGGAAGACGAGCTGCCCGTGGTGCTGCCCGAGGACGTACGCATGGACGGCGTCACCTCGCCGATCAAGTCGGACCCGGAGTGGGCCAAAACCGAACACCAGGGCCAGCCCGCCTTCCGCGAGACCGACACCTTCGACACCTTCATGGAGTCGAGCTGGTACTACGCCCGCTTTACCTGCCCGGACGAAGACCAGGCCATGCTGGACCCGGCCCGCGCCAATTACTGGCTGCCGGTGGACCAGTACGTGGGAGGCATCGAGCACGCCATCCTGCACCTGCTGTACGCGCGCTTCTTCCATAAGCTGCTGCGCGACACCGGCCTGGTGGATTCCGACGAGCCGTTCAAGCGGCTGCTGTGCCAGGGCATGGTGCTCAAGGACGGCGCCAAGATGTCCAAGTCCAAAGGCAACACCGTGGACCCGCAGCAGATGATCGAGGAATTCGGCGCCGACACCGTGCGCCTGTTCATGATGTTCGCGGCACCGCCGGAGCAGTCCCTGGAATGGAACGATTCCGGCGTGGAAGGCGCGCACCGCTTTATCAAACGCCTGTGGCGGCTGGTGGCGGAACACGTGGAAGGCGGCTCGGCGCCGACGCTGGACCCGGCCGCCCTGGACGACAACGGCAAAACCCTGCGCCGCAAGACCCACGAAACCATCCAGAAGGTCAGCGACGACATCAGCCGCCGCTACACTTTCAACACCGCCATCGCCGCGGTGATGGAACTGAGCAACGAAGTCAGCCGCTCGTTCAACGAAGGCGGCGATGACGACCCGGCCCGCGCGGTACGTCAGGAAGCCCTGGAAGCGGCGGTGCTGCTGCTGTCGCCAATCGTGCCCCACGCCGCCCATGCCCTGTGGCACGCCCTGGGCCATGACCAGGCGGTGATCGACGCCCCCTGGCCGGCGGTGGACGAAAGCGCCCTGGTCAAGGACAGCCTGGAAATGGTGGTGCAGGTGAACGGCAAGGTGCGCGCCAAACTCACCGTGCCGGCCAACGCCGACAAGGACAGCGTGGAAGCGCTGGCCCGGGAAGAAGCCAATGTGGTGCGCTTCACCGAGGGCAAGACCATTCGCAAGGTGATCGTGGTGCCGGGCAAACTGGTTAATATTGTCGCCAACTGAACGTTGATCGGAGACCGCAAGTGATACGTCACGCCCGAACCGTCCTGCTGCTCACCGCCGCCAGCCTGCTGCTGGCGGCCTGCTCCGGCTGGCAATTGCGCGGCCAGACGTCCACGCCGGAGCTGGAATCGATCACCCTGGACGGCGCCAGCGCACGGCTGCGCTACACCCTCGAGGACGCACTGGAACCCAGCGGCGTGCTGATCCACGGCCAGTCGCAGAACATCGTGATGATTCTCGACGAGCGCTGGGACAGCCGCACCGCGGCGGTGGACGCCCGCGGCCGGGCCGCCGAGCGCGAGCTACGCTACGAGATCACCTGGCAACTGGTGGACCGCGACACCGAGGCCATGCTCAACCCACCGCGCCGCATTTCCGCGCTGCGCAGCTTCGCCTACTCGCCGGATAACGTCACCGCCACCTCCGACGAGGAAGAACTGGTGCGCGACGATCTCTATGAGGACGTGGCCTACCGGCTGATCAACCAGCTGGCCAACGCGGCCCGCAAAATCGACAGCCGGGACCGCTGAACGCCATGCGCCTGCGTGTGGAGCAACTCGCCAAGCACCTGCAAAACGATCTGCTGCCGGTCTATCTGGTGGCTGGCGACGAGCCCCTGCAGCAGGACGAATGCCTGGACGCCCTGCGCGCCGCCGCCCGCCAGAAAGGCTTCGACGAGCGCCACCGCTTCAGCGCCGACACCGGCATCGACTGGAACGCCCTGCTCAACGAATCGCAAAGCATGAGCCTGTTCGGCGGCCGCCGGATTCTGGAACTGGTGCTGCTGGAAAAGCGCCCGGACAAAGCCGGCAGCCAAATCCTGCGTGACCTGCTCGACCACCCCAACGACGACACCCTGATTCTGATCCGCTGCTCGCGGCTGGACCGTCGCAAGGACTGGAACAGCGCCTGGGTAAAGGCGGTGGAAAAGGTCGGCGCGGTGGTGGAAATCTGGCCGGTGGAAGGCAAGCAGCTGCAACACTGGCTGCGTGACCGGCTCGCCGGCCTCAAGCTGACCATCGACGACGACGCCCTGGAGCTGCTGATCCAGCGCAGCGAGGGCAACCTGCTGGCCGCCGCCCAGGAAGTGGACAAGCTCGCCCTGCTGGCCACCGACGGCCGTGTCGACGCCACCACCGTGCAGCAAGCGGTGGGCGACTCCAGCCGCTACACCCCGTTCGACCTCACCGACGCCACCAGCGGCGGTGACGCCAACCGCGCCCTGCGCATCCTCCGCACCCTGCGCGCCGAAGGCGTGGAAGCGCCGGTGGTGCTGTGGGCCCTGGGCCGGGAAATACGCGCCCTGGACGCGCTGGCGACCGGCGGTGCCCCGCCGCGCCTGCCGCCCCAGCGGCTGCGCGCCCTGCAGGCCCAGGCCGGCCGCATGCCGCCGCGCCAGCTGCACCAGTGCCAGGCGCTGGCAATCCGCGCCGACCAGGCCGTCAAAGGCATGGGCCCCGGCGACCCCTGGCAGTTCCTCGCCGGCCTGGTACTGCGCCTGTGCGGCAAGCCGCTGCCGGCAATCCTGGAAAAGTAACCGCCTTTGGAACCGGCCAAAGAACCGGCCAAAAACCCTTTACTCCTGGACATTAAAAATGCCAAACCCCTATTGATTAAAGGCTTATAAAGAAATAGCATCCGGCCATGTATCCGGCCAAAAGGCAGCATAATGTCCACCTGTATCCTGGATCTCGCTCCTTTTCTTCCCAGCGACGAAAAGCTCAAACGATCGGGCTTGCCGGATAAAGCCCTCCACCTGAAAGGCAGGGCGGCCGGCCTTGCCGGACAATTAAATCCGGTCACGGCAGCCACCCTCCGCAGGCATATGGAGGTGATCAATTCCTATTACTCGAACCTGATCGAAGGCAACCGGACAAAACCCCACGAGATACGACAGGCTCAGCACGGCGATTTCAGCGCCGACCCGGTAGCGCGAGACCTGCAACAGGAATCGCTTGCCCATATCCAGGTGCAGTCGCTTCTGGCCGAACGGAAGTTGGATGCGGAAAAGGTGTTTTCCTCCGATACCTTGCGCTGGCTCCATAGAGCATTCTACCAGCGACTTCCCGAGCACCAACGGGAAGTCCACGACGAAGCCACCGGCGAGGCCGAGACGGTGGAGCCCGGACAATACCGTCGACGGACGGTAAGCGTGGGCCACCACATTGCCCCCGCAGCGGAAGACCTGCCGACGCTCGTCGACAGCTTTTTTGATATCTACAAGCCGGATCGCCACCCCGGAACGGATAAAATCATCGCTGTTATGGCGGCACACCATCGATTGCTATGGATTCACCCTTTCCTTGACGGCAACGGTCGCGTGGCCCGTCTCTGGACCGACGAGGCACTCAAGACGGCGGGGCTTGAAAGTGTGGGCGTATGGTGCCTGAGCCGGGGCCTGGCGCGCGGCTCCGATCACTACAAACGACTCCTGCATCAAGCGGATCATCCCAGGCAGGGGCAACTGGATGGCCGGGGGGCGCTGTCCGAGAAAACCCTGATGGAATTTTGCGATTACATGCTGGATCAGGCGCTGGACCAGGTCTCCTACATCAGCGAACTGCTCCATTTTCAATCGCTACGCCACCGCGTTGGGCGTTATGTGGAGGCACGCAATGACGGCCGTGTGCCCGGCCAGACACGCCCCCTGAAGGCCGGCGCCGCCCGGGTGCTTTTCGCCGCCTTTCAGGAGGGCGAGCTGGCACGCTCCGAAGCCCTGGGGCTCACCGGCGAGCATTCCGAACGGAACGCAAGGCGACTGCTCAGCCAACTACGCGATGAGGGGCTGCTCAGCGAAACCAACAATCGATCACCGCTGCGCTGGGAAATCCCGGAACACGCGGAGCCCTGGTACTTCCCGGAACTGACCCCCGGCGTATAGCGGTGTCACCCCGAAGGCCTGTTTTGGCCCCTTTGCCCCCGGCGCCGGCGGGCCGGCTTTGCTAGCCTTCGGCGTTGGATTCCACCACAGGCAGGATAGCCATGGACAAGCACGCCCCGGATACCTCCTCGATCAGCTTCACCGCGCTCTATACCGGCCAGGTGTGGGTGCGCAATGGCCTCTCCGAGCCGTTCTTTCAGACCCGCTCGGGCGCGCTGCTGTACGGCGCCATGAGCCCCATGGAGGCGCTCGGCAAGCGGGTACTGGGCGGCAATATCCGCACCTTTCTGCTGCAGCGTCATCATCTGATCGACGCCCGCCTGGAAGCGCTGATCGCCGAGCACCCGGATTTGCAGGTGGTGGAGATCGCCTGCGGCCTGTCGCCGCGCGGCTGCCGCTTCCGGCAACGCTTTCCGTCGATCACCTACGTGGAGGCGGACCTGCCCGACATGGCCGACCGCAAACGCCGCCTGCTCGCCGCCAAGGGCTTTCTCAGCGCCACCCACCGCGTGGTGCCGGTGAATATCCTCGCCGAGGACGGCCCGGACAGCGTCGCCGCCCTGCTCGACGGCCTGGACCCGGCCCGGCCAGTGGCGGTGATCACCGAAGGGCTGATCAACTACTTCAACCTGGACACCGTGACGCCGTTCTGGGGCCGGCTGGCCACCGCCCTGCGCCGTTTTCCGCTGGGCGTCTATCTCAGCGACAACTACCCGCTGTACGCCAACATGCGCTTCCACCGCACGCTGAAAACCCTGGGCGGCCTGCTCGGCGCCATATCGCGCAGCCAGGTGGCGTTCCACTTCCGTTCCGACGCCGACACCGAGCGCCATTTCCTGGACCAGGGCTTCGACGCCCTCAGCGTCCACGACCCGGCGGACTTCTACACCACCCTGCCCATCCCCCGCACCCGCGGCACCCCGATGGTGCGCGTGCTCGAAGCCTCGGTCTCCTGACATTGTAGGAGCGGGCCCCGCCCG
>DGNT01000215.1 GCA_002389055.1 Alcanivorax sp. UBA4485 | reverse complement strand
AGCCCTACCCCACCGCCGAGCAGCGCCATGAGCATATTCAGCAACTCAAGCCGATGCTGCTGGACAACATGGACGCCTGGGTGGAGGCGCTGAACGCCGACTTCGGCAACCGCTCCGCCGACGAAACCAAGCTGGCGGAAATGCTCACCAGCGTGGAAGGCATCAAGTACCACGCCAAGCATCTGCGCAAATGGATGAAGCCCTCCAAGCGCAAGGTCGGCGCCGCCCAGTGGCCGGGCAAGGTGTGGGTGGAATACCAGCCGCTGGGCGTGGTGGGCATTATCGTGCCCTGGAACTACCCGCTGTACCTGGCCATCGGCCCGATGCTGGCGGCGCTGGCCGCCGGCAACCGGGTGATGATCAAGATGAGCGAATCCACGCCGCGCACCGGCGAACTGCTCGAGGAACTGATCGGCAAGACCTTCGCCGAGGACCACGTGGCCGTGGTCAACGGCGAAGTGGACGTGGCGGCGGCGTTCTCCAGCCTGCCGTTCGACCACCTGCTGTTCACCGGCTCCACCACCGTGGGCAAGCACATCATGCGCGCCGCGGCGGAGAACCTGACCCCGGTGACCCTGGAGCTGGGCGGCAAGAGCCCCTGCATCATCGGCGAGGATTTCCCGATGAAGGACGCGGTGGAACGCATCGCCTTCGGCAAATGCCTGAACAGCGGCCAGACCTGCGTGGCGCCGGACTACATCATGGTGCCGGAACACCGGGTGCGGGAATTCGTCGACGCCTGGAAAGCCCAGGTCACCGAGCTCTACCCGACGCTGCGCGACAACCCGGACTTCACCAGCATCATCAACGAGCGCCAGTACCGCCGCCTGAACGGCTATCTGGACGACGCCCGTGAAAAAGGCGCCGAGGTGATCACCATCAACCCGGCGGACGAGAACCTGGACGGCAGCCGCAAGATCCCGCACACCCTGGTGCTCAATGTCACCGACGACATGAAGATCGCCGAGGACGAAATCTTCGGCCCGCTGATGCTGGTGGTGCCCTACAAGACCCTCGACGACGCCATTGATTACGTCAACGACCGGCCGCGCCCGCTGGCGCTCTACTACTTCGACTGGAACGCCCGCAACGGCGAGCACGTGCTGCACCACACCCATTCCGGCGGTGTCTGCCTGAACGACACCATCACCCAGGTGGGCGTGGACGACATGCCGTTCGGCGGGGTGGGCCCCTCCGGCATGGGTCACTACCACGGCCCGGAAGGGTTCCTGACCTTCTCCAAGGCCAAGGGCGTGTACAAGAAGGGCAAGATGAACGCCACCAAGCACATCCTGCCGCCCTACGGCCGTGGCATGCATAAGTTCATCTACAAGTTCATGTTGAAGTAAAAACCGCTGACATAACCGGCGCCCCGTCAGGGCGGGGACGGTCCGCCAGCCAACAACAAGAAGACAGGCCAGCCGAGGATCCGTGAATGGACCAGGACAACATGCCAGGCTCCGGTGTCGACCGCCGGGGCTTTCTGAAACTCAGCGTCTGGGGCGGGGCGGCACTGGCCGTCGGCGCCGGCGCCAGCACACTGCTTACCGGCTGCAGCTCGGACCCGGGCCCGGCCGGCGGCTACAAACACCTCCGCGATAAAGACGTCACCCTGCTGCGCCCGCTGATGGCGCCGCTGCTGGGCGGCGGCCTGGAAGCGGTGGACGGCGCCGGGCCGGACCAGGCCCTGCAGGCGTTCGACCGCCTGCTGCAGGGCGGCACCGACGGCCAGCGCGGCCAGCTGTTCCAGCTTCTGGATTTACTGCAGCTGGGCGCGGCGCGCTGGTGGATCACCGGCACCTGGGCGCACTTCGAGGAGCAGGGCGACGCGCAACTGCGCGACACCCTCGCCCACTGGGCCAACAACGACGGCGGCTTCCCCAAGCTCGCCTTCAAGGGCCTGACCCAGCCGATCGTGATGGCCTGGTACGTTACCCCGGAAGCGGGCCGGACCACCGGTTACCCCGGCCCGCCCGTGGTCGGGTCCGGCACCGCCAGCGCCTGACAGCGCCCGTTCCCCTGACAAAACAATAAGGAGCCGGGTCATGCAGGACCTGTCCACACTTAAGATTCAGAATATCGCCGACCCCTGGGACAACGCCGGGGAAAAATGGAACCTGATCGACGGCGCCACCGTCAGCGACGACCGCACCCTGGAGGCCGATGTGGTGATCATCGGCACCGGCGCCGGCGGCGGGGTGAGCGCGGAAATACTCAGCGCCGCCGGCCTCAAGGTGATCCTGGTGGAGGCCGGACGCCTCACCAGCTCCCGGGATTTCAATCTCAATGAAGGCGACGCCTACCGGCAGCTGTACCAGGAGGGCGCCATGCGCGCCACCAAGGACGGCGCCATCACCATTCTGCAGGGCCGCACCGTGGGCGGCACCACGGTGGTCAACTGGACCTCCAGCTTCCGCACCCCCAAGGAAACCCTCAACCACTGGCGTGAGCGCTTCGGCGTCGACAACACCAGCCGCGCGGACCTGGACCCCTATTTCCAGCGCATGGAAAAGCAGCTCGGCATCGAGCCCTGGGCGATGCCCGCCAACGCTAACAACGACGTGATCAAACGCGGCTGCGAAAAACTCGGCTGGGACTGGTCGGTGATTCCGAGAAACGTGCGCGGCTGCTGGAATATCGGCTACTGCGGCATGGGCTGCCCCACCAACGCCAAGCAGTCGATGCTGGTGACCACGCTGCCCGCCGCCATGGAGGCCGGCGCCACCCTGATCCACAGCGCCCGCGCCGACAAGCTGGTGCACGACGGCACCCGGGTCAGCGCGGTGCAGGTGACGCCCCTGAACCACGACCGCAACCCCACCGGCGCCACCGTGACCCTGAAAGCGCCCACCATCATCGCCGCCGGCGGCGGCATCCAGACCCCGGCGCTGCTGCTGCGCTCGGAGGTGCCGGACCCGGACGGCCGGGTGGGCAAGCGCACCTTCCTGCACGTCACCAGCTTCGCCTTCGGCCGCTACGACCGGGAGATCGCCCCCTACTACGGCGCGCCCCAGTCGCTGCACTCGGACCAGTTCACCTTCACCGGCGGCGTGGACGGCCCGATCGGCTACAAGCTGGAGATGATGCCGCTGCACCCCGGCCTCACCGGGGCGCTGCTGGGCGGCTTCGGCGAGCAGGCCCGCGAGCACATCACCGCGCTGCCCAACACCGCCGCCTCCATCGCCCTGATGCGCGACGGCTTCCACGAAGAGAGCCCCGGCGGCACCGTGGAGCTGCGCGACAACGGCGAGCCGGTACTCGATTACCCGGTCACCGACTATCTGCTCGACGGCGCCCGCCGCAGCCTGTACAGCCAAGTGGAAATGCAGTTCGCCGCCGGCGCCCGGGCGGTACGGCCCGGCCACATCCGCGCGCCGTTCTATACCAGCTGGGCGCAGGCCCGCGAGGCCATGGCGGACCTCAGCTACCAGGCCCTGGACGTGCCGCTGGGCAGCGCCCATGTGATGGGCGGTTGCCCCATGGGCGACAAGGACCGCGGTCTGGTGGACGCCCAGGGGCGCTACCGCCATCTGGAGAATCTGTATGTGTTCGACGGCTCGGTGTTCCCCACCAGCCTGGGGGTGAACCCTCAGTTGAGCATCTACGGGTTGAGCGCCCGCAACGCCACCGCTCTGGCGGAGCGGCTGCGGGCCTGAATCGTAAACCGAGTTGCGTTATGCTTGGCGCCCGATCTCTGGAGAAAGCGAGCCGAGCATGACCAACCGTGTTGTTTATCCGGGCACCTTCGACCCCATCACCAACGGCCACAAGGACCTGATCGAACGGGCCGCCAGTATGTTCGACGAGGTGGTGGTGGCCATCGCCGCCAGCGAAAAGAAGGGCCCGCTGTTCTCCCTGAACGAGCGGGTCAAGCTGGTCGAAGACAGCATCGGCCATCTGGACAACGTCAAGGTGACCGGCTTTTCCAAGCTGCTGGCCCATTTCTGCCGGGACCAGGAAGCCAATATCCTGCTGCGCGGCCTGCGCGCGGTGAGCGACTTTGAGTACGAATTCCAGCTCGCCAATATGAACCGTCAGCTGGCGCCGGAACTGGAAACCGTGTTCCTGACCCCGGCCGAGCACCTGTCCTTTATCTCCAGCTCCCTGGTGCGCGAGATCGCCCTGCTCGACGGCGACGTGCGCAACTTCGTGCCGCCCCATGTGGTGGAAGCGCTGGACCTGAAGAAGCAGCAGCGGGGCGGTTAACCGTTTCACGCCCCTGACACCCGTTCGCCAGAAGGAGGCCGCCATGCGCTGGTTTTTCCCGCTTTTGTTGCTGTTCGCCGTCACCGCCCAGGCCGCCGGACCGGGCAAGGCGGCGATCGCCAGTGCCCACCCGCTGGCCACCGAGGCCGGCTTCCAGATTCTCGAGCAGGGCGGCAACGCCTACGACGCGGCGGTGGCGGTGGCGGCCGCGCTGTCGGTGGTGGAGCCCTATTCCGCCGGTATGGGTGGCGGCGGCTTCTGGCTGCTGCACCGCGAGAAAGACGGCCTTCAGACCATGCTCGACGCCCGCGAAACCGCCCCGGCGGCGGCCACCGAGGACATGTACCAGGACCAGGACGGCCAGGTGGTGCGCGACCGCGCCGTCAACGGCCCCCTGGCGGCGGGCATCCCCGGCCAGGCGGCGGCCTTCGCCTATCTCGCCGAGCACTACGGCACGCTGCCCCTGAAGACCACGCTGGCGCCGGCCATTGATCTGGCGCGCCGGGGCTTCGAAGTGGAGGACCACTACCGGGCGCTGGCCGGCTACCGGAAAGACGTGCTCAACCGCTACCCCACCGCCGCCTCGGTGTTCCTCGACCAGGGGGAAATACCGGCCAGCGGCACGGTGATCCGGCAACCGGATCTGGCCCGGGTCCTGGAGGCCCTGGCCGAGCAGGGGCGGGACGGTTTCTACCAGGGTCCGGTGGCGGAAAAACTGGTACGCGGGGTGCGCGAGGCCGGCGGCATCTGGACAAAAGAGGACCTGAACAACTATCGGGTCAAGGAGCGGGCGCCGGTGGTCGGCCACTTCCGCGGTGCCCGCATCGTCAGCGCGCCACCGCCGTCCGCCGGCGGCATCGTCATGCTGGAAGCGCTGAATATCCTCAAGGAATTCAATGGCGGCGAGATTAGTGAGGACTTACTTCCACACCTCACGGTGGAGGCCTGGCGGCGCGCCTATCAGGATCGGGGGCGTTATATGGGCGACCCGGATTTTGTTTCCATACCTGTGGATAACCTGTTGAGTAAATCCTACGCCGAGCAGCGGGCCGCCTCCATAAAACTGGATAAGGCGACCCCCAGCAGTGCGCTGGGCGAGCCCATGACCACCGGGGAAGGTTTCCACACCACCCATTTTTCCGTGCTCGACGGGGACGGCAACCGGGTGGCCGCCACGCTCAGCATTAACCTGCCGTTCGGCAGCGGCTTCATGCCCGCCGGCACCGGCGTGATTCTCAATAACGAAATGGACGATTTCTCCGCCAAACCGGGCAACCCCAACGCCTATGGTCTGGTAGGCAGCAAGGCCAACGCGGTGGCGCCCGGCAAGCGTCCGCTCTCGTCGATGACGCCCACCTTCGTGGAGTTCGACGACCGGGTGGCGATTCTCGGCACGCCGGGCGGCAGCCGTATTATCACCATGGTGATGCTGGGCGTGCTCGAGGCGGCCAACGATGCCCCGGTGGACGCCTGGGTGGAGCGGGTGCGCTTCCACCACCAGTTCCTGCCCGACCAGGTCCAGGCGGAACCCGCGTTCCTCGACACCGAGGCGGCGAAAAGCCTGCGTCTGCGTGGCCACGAGGTGGTCTCCGTGGGCCGCGAGTACGGCAATATGCAGGCGATCCTGTGGCGGTACGAGGGCAACGAAGTCACCGCCGCCAGCGACCCGCGCGGCATCGGCGCGGCGCGGGTGGACGCCGACGCCAACTGACCCCGGTGACGACCGCCGCGGGGTGTGCTCCACTATCCCCATGGACAACACCTTCGCGGCCCAGATTCTGCACTGCTACCCGCCGGCGCCGGCCCTGCGCGGACTGGTCAGCCATTACTGGCTAAGCCGCGACGGCGGCGGCGACCGCCATCGGGTGCTGCCGGACGGTTGCGTGGACCTGGTGCTGCGCCTGCACGGTGGCGACGGCGAGTGGCAAGCCTTCGGCACCAGCACCCGACCGCTCGATGTGCCGGTCGACCCTGGCGGTATCTATTTCGGTATCCGCTTTCAACCCGGCCAGAGCCGGCATTTCCTGCCCCTGCCCGGGCGTTTGCTCACCGACACCGCCCAGCCCCTGGCCCGGCCCGCCGGTTTGCGGGCCGAGCACCTCGCCGAACGGATCGCCCGCCGCGACCCCGCCCCGGCCGTGGATCGGCTTCTTTGCCGGTGGCTTGCCGGACAGCCGCCCCAACCACGACGTCTGGACGGCGCCCTGGCGCTGCTTTCCCGTTCCGCCCCCGGCGTCAGCGTTAGCGCCCTGGCGGCGCGCCTGAACCTGAGCCGCCGGCAACTGGAACGCGACTTCGTTGAGTGGGTCGGCGTGCCGCCCAAGGTGTTCATGGGCATCCGCCGCAGCCAGCAGGCTCTGGCGTTGCTGAGCCGCCCGTCACCCGCCGCGCCGCTGGCCGACATCGCCCTCGCCGGCGGCTACGCCGATCAGAGCCACATGACCCGCGAGCTGAAACGCTACCTGGGCGTCACCCCGGGGTCGCCCCGGCTGCCGGTCCACGATGTCGCCTTTATTCAAGAGCAGGCCCGCGCGCCGACCTAGAGTGGGGCTTCTTCTCAAGCCAAAGGAGCAATGCGATGAAACTCTGGTTCGGTGTGGTCACCGAGCACTTACAAGCGTGCCGGGATTTCTACGTGCGCCTGTTTCAGTGCCGGGTGCTGTTCGACAGCGACTGGTTTGTCCTGCTGGAACTGGGCGGCGGCGAACTGGGTTTTCTGGCCCCGCAACAGGAAGCCCAGGCGGCGGCCTTTCAACGCCCTTTGCGCGACGGGCAGGGCCTCTGGGTCACCATCGACGTGGACGACGCGGACGCCGAATACCAGCGGCTGCGGGCGTTGGGGGTACCGATCGAGGTGGCGATCCGCGATGAAGCCTGGGGCGACCGGCACTTCGTTATCCTCGACCCCGCCGGCATCGCCGTGGACGTGG
>DGNT01000105.1:2790-39386 GCA_002389055.1 Alcanivorax sp. UBA4485 | reverse complement strand
CGATCGGGCGCTTCTCGGCGCGAATGGTCTCGCCGGTTTCGTAGACGAAGAATTCCATGCGATCCAGCTCCTGGAGCAGATCGTTGGGGAATTCGATGTCCGCCTTGTCGATCTCGTCGATCAGCAGCACCACCTGGTCGTCGGCCTGGAAGGCCTCCCACAGCTTGCCCTTCTTGATGTAGTTGGACACGTCCTCGACGCCCTCGGCGCCGAGCTGGGAGTCGCGCAGGCGGGAGACCGCGTCGTACTCGTACAGGCCCTGCTGGGCCTTGGTGGTGGACTTGATATGCCAGGCCAGCAGCGGCATGCCCAGTGATTCGGCCACCTGTTCGGCGAGCAGGGTTTTACCGGTGCCCGGCTCACCCTTGATCAGCAGCGGACGCTGCAAAGCGATGGCCGCGTTAACGGCCATTTTGAGATCTTCCGTGGCAACGTACTGTTCAGTGCCCTGAAACTGCATGCGAGTTTCTCCACATCAGCGAGAATAACGCTGCGCACTCTAGCAACCCGCGCACCCCGGGCAAAGGGCCAGAATGGCCATGTTGCAGTCGGTTTGCGTCAGCCGGCCGCCCCGGGTGTGGCATAATCCGCCGCCATGAATCTGTTATTGCTGCACCCCGACCAGCGCCTCGACGGCGACCGCTGGCGTCTTGACGACCGCCAGGCCACCCATGTGCGCTCCGTGCTCAAGCTCGCGGAGGGCGACCATTGCCGCGCCGGCCTGCTCGACGAAGGCACCGGGCAGGCAGTGATTGAATCCATTAAAAACAATGAGATAGATATATCTTTTAAAGTAGATTCGAAGCCGGTCTCCGCCCTGCCCCTGAACCTGCTGCTGGCCCTGCCCCGCCCCAAGATGCTCAAGCGGTTGCTGGTGGACGCCGCCAGCCTGGGCATCAAGAACATCGTGCTGGTGAACGCTGCCAAGGTCGACAAGAGCTACTGGCAGACGCCCAACCTCAAGGGCGACCTGCTGCGGGAAAAATTGCTGCTGGGGCTGGAACAGGCCGGCGACCCGGTGATGCCGAGGCTGCGGCTGGCGCCGCGCTTCCGGCCCTTCGTCGAGGACGAGCTGGATCAGTGGGCGGGTCCAGGGCGGCGCCTGGTGGCGCACCCGGGTCCGTTTCCGGAGCTGCCGCGGGGCCTGGATGAGCCCGCCACCCTGGCGATCGGCCCGGAGGGCGGCTGGACGCCCTTTGAAGTGGCGCTGCTGGAGCAGCAGGGCTTCGGCTGCCACCGTTTCGGCAGCCGGATCCTGCGTGTGGAGACCGCCCTGCCCGCCCTGGTGGGCGCGCTGATGCGGCTGCCTTAACGGCGGTAGGGGTTGCGGCGCGGCTTGCGCGGTGGCTTGTCGCCGCGCTGGTGGCGCAGCCGGGCGCGGCCGTAGAGGCCGGTGTATTTCTTGCCTTTCAGATCCACGCGATCGGTGAGCGGCTTGATCTCCTGCTCGCTGAGTTCCTGCCAGCGCCCGGTGCGCAGCGACGACGGCAGCGTCAGATCGCCGAAGCGGATGCGGATCAGCCGCGCCACTTCCAGGTCCTGGGACTGGAACAGGCGGCGCACTTCCCGGTACTTGCCGCCGGTCAGCCGCACCTTGTACCAGTGGTTGGCGCCCTCGTCGGCGCCGCCGGCGTCCTCGATGCTGTCGAACCTGGACACGCCGTCCTCGAGCAGCACGCCGTCCAGCATCGCCTTGCGCTTGTCCTCGCTGAGGGTGCCGTGGACGCGCACCGCGTATTCGCGGATAAAGCCGTTGGACGGGTGCATCAGCCGGTGGGCCAGCTCACCGTCGGTGGTGAACAGCATCAGCCCGGTGGTGTTGATGTCCAGACGGCCCACCTGCACCCAGCGCATGCCCTGCAGCTTGGGGAGGTTATCGAACACGGTGGGGCGGCCCTGCGGATCGTTCCGCGAGCACACTTCCCCGACCGGCTTGTGATAAATGATCACGCGCCGAACTATGTCTTCTTCCGCCTTCACTCGAATGATCCTGCCGTCGACTCTGATGGTGTCTTCCGGCTCCGCCCGGTCTCCCAGCGTTGCCACCTGGCCGTTCACGGAAACCCGCCCATCGGCGATCCAGGTTTCCAGCTCACGGCGTGATCCCAGCCCGGTGCGGGCCAGAACTTTCTGTAACTTTTCACTCATGGGGCGATTGCTCGTCCTCGTCGGCCGCCTTGGCGGCTTGCTCGCCGGTCCCCTCGGCGGGGGCCGGTTTGCGGCGAAATTCCTCTTCGAAGCCGGCGTTCACGGAATCCACCTTATCAATACTCATCAGGGTGGAGTCGTCCAGTTCCGGTTCTTCGTCCAGGGCGGCGAAAATTTCCTCGTTACGGGCTTCGCGCTCCCCTTCGGTGCGGGCACCGAAGGCGGCCGTGGCGTCGTTGCTGTCGTCGTCATCGTCGCTGTCGGGGTCCGGCGCGTCGCTCAGCGCCAGCTCTTCGTTCAGCTTGTCCAGATCCTTGATTTCCGACAACGGCGGCAAATCTTCCAGACTTTTCAGATCAAAGTAGTCAAGAAACTGCCGGGTGGTAGCGAACATCGCCGGCCGGCCCGGCACGTCCCGATGGCCGACCACCCGCACCCAGCTGCGCTCCAGCAGGCTCTTGATAATGTGCGAGCTCACCGAAACACCACGGATTTCCTCGATTTCGCCCCGCGTGATCGGCTGGCGGTAGGCCACCAGCGCCAGCGTCTCGAGGATCGCGCGGCTGTAGCGCGGCGGTTTTTCCTGCCACAGGCGGCTCACCCAGGGCCCCAGGTCCTTGCGCACCTGGAAGCGGAACCCGGAGGCCACTTCCTTCAGTTCGATGCCACGCTCCGCGTAGTCCTCGCTGATCTGCTCCAGTGAGCGGGACAGATCGGCCCTCTCCGGGCGTTCCTGCTCATCGAACAGCAGCAACAGCGCGTCCCGGTCCAGCGGCCCGTCGGCGGCGAAGATCGCCGCTTCGACGATGTGTTTTATCTTATCCGGCTCCACGGTTATTCATCCTCGTCAGCCTGGTAAGGTTCGTCATCCAACTCCAGCGCCGCCAGGGCTTCCGATTCTTCCAGCACCAGGGTTCTCGCCTTCACATGGATGGGGCTGAAGGGCCCGCTCTGCACCAGCTCAATCAGCGACCCTTTGACCAGTTCGAGAATCGCCAGGAAGCTGACCACCACGCCAAGCCGCCCTTCGCTGGCTTCGAACAGCTCCACGAACGGCACGAATTCCCGGCCTTTCAGGCGGTCCAGCACATTCGCCATGCGCTCCCGGGTGGAAAGCTTCTCCCGCGACACCTGGTGGTTCTCGAACATGTCGGCCCGGTACAACACTTCCTTGAACGCCAGCAGCAACTCGCGCAGGTCCACGTCCGGCTGCGCCTTTTCACGCACGTATTCCGGACGGCGGGCGACGGCGATCTGAAAGTCCCGCTCCAGGCGCGGCAGGTTGTCGATGTCCTCGGCGGCCTGCTTGAATCGCTCGTATTCCTGCAGCCGGCGGATCAGCTCGGCGCGCGGGTCTTCCGCCTCGTCCTCTTCGTCGTGAACCGGTCGCGGCAGCAAGGTGCGCGATTTAATCTCGCCCAGCATCGCCGCCATCACCAGATATTCCGCGGCCAGCTCCAGGTTCATGGCCTTCATCAGCTCCACGTACTCCATGTACTGAGTCGTGATCTGGGCCACGGGGATGTCGAGAATATCCAGGTTCTGCCGCTTGATCAGGTACAACAGCAGATCCAGCGGGCCTTCGAACGCCTCCAGGAACACTTCCAGGGCGTCCGGCGGTATGTAGAGATCGTCGGGCAGCTTGGTGATCGCCTGGCCGTACATCAGGCCGAACGGCATCTCCGCCTGGTGCGGCGCCGGTGGCGCCAGCGGGTTGCCGGCCTTCGGGGCCTGTTGCTTGGCCACGTCGTTCATCGGTATTGCAGCCCCATTACCGAGCGCACTTCATCGAGGGTGGCGCGGGCCGCTTCGCGGGCCTCTTCACACCCTTCGGACACAATCGTGCGCACCAGATCCGGATTACGCAAATGATCCTCGGCGCGGCGCCGGATCGGCTCCAGCTCCGCTTGCACCGCTTCGATCACCGGTTTCTTGCATTCCAGGCAACCGATACCGGCGGAGGTGCAGCCTTCCTGTACCCACTGGCGGGTGCGGTCGTCGGAATAGGCCTTGTGAAACTCCCACACCGGGCACTTCTCCGGCGTGCCCGGATCGCTGCGGCGCACCCGCGCCGGATCGGTGGGCATGCGGCGGATCTTGGCGTCCACGTCGTCCGGTTCTTCGCGCAGGCTGATGAAGTTGCCGTAGGACTTGGACATTTTCTGACCGTCCAGGCCGGGCATCTTCGAGGCCGGCGTGAGCAGGGACTGGGGCTCCGGCAGGATCACCTTGCCGCCGCCTTCCAGGTCACCGTTCAGGCGTTCCTTATCGCCGAGCGTGATGTTCTGCTGGTTCTGCACCAGCGCGCGGGCCGCTTCCAGCGCGGACTCGTCGCCCTGCTCCTGGTATTTGCGGCGGTTATCCGCGTAGATGCGCGCCTGTTTCTTGCCCATCTTCTTGATCGCCGCGGTCACCGCCTCCTCGAAGCCCGGCTCACGGCCGTAAAGATGGTTGAAGCGCCGTGCCACTTCGCGGGTCAACTCCACATGGGCCACCTGATCGGCGCCCACCGGCACCTGGCCGGCCCGGTAAATCAGGATGTCGGCGGCCTGCAGCAGCGGGTAACCGAGAAAGCCGTAGGTGCCCAGGTCCTTCTCGCGCAGCTTTTCCTGCTGGTCTTTATAGGTCGGCACCCGTTCCAGCCAGGACAGCGGCGTCATCATCGACAGCAGCAGGTGCAGCTCGGCGTGCTCGGGCACCTGGCTCTGCACGAACAGAGTGGCGGACCCGGGGTTCACCCCGGCGGCCAGCCAGTCGGTCACCAGGTCCCAGACGTGGCCCTGAATACCATGTGGATCCTCGTATTCAGTGGTCAGGCCGTGCCAGTCCGCGACGAAAAAGAAACACTCGTACTCGTGCTGCAAGCGTACCCAATTCTTGAGTACGCCATGGTAATGCCCCAAATGCAGGCGCCCGGTGGCGCGCATGCCCGATACCACTCTTTGGGAGGGAACCACGGAACTCAAAAGCCGACTCCTGTCGTAACGGCGGAAAGCGGCGATTATAAAGGGAATAGACGGTGTAAAGACAGGGCTGGACGCAACGCTCTAGAAGATAGCGTCCAGGGGACCGGCGCCCTCGCGGACCACCTCCGGGCCGTTGCCGTCGGCCAGCGAAATCACGGTGGTCTCGGTGACCCCGCAAAAGCCGCCGTCGATCACCAGATCCACCTGGCCCTGCAGGAAGTCGCGCACGTCCTGGGGATCGGTGAGCGGGAACTCATCGTCGGGCAGATGGGCGGTGGAGGTCATGATCGGCCCGCCGTGCTCGTTAAGCAGCGCCTGGCAGATCGGATGATCCGGCACGCGGATGCCGATGGTGCGCTTTTTCGGGTGCATCAGCCGGCGCGGCACTTCGCTGGTGGCGCTCAGAATAAAGGTATAGGGCCCCGGCGTGTGCGCCTTGAGCAGCCGGTAGTCCGGGTTGTCCACCTTGGCGTAGGTGGCCAGCACCGACAGGTCCGGGCACAGCAAAGTGAACTGGTGTTTATTGTCCAGCCGGCGCAGGCGGATCAGACGATCCAGGGCGTCCTTCTCACCGATCCCGCAGCCCAGGGCGTAGGTGGTATCGGTGGGATAGGCGATCAGCCCGCCGCCACGGATCACGTCCACGGCCTGGCGGATCAGGCGCGGCTGGGGTGTTTCGGGGTGGATATGCAATACATCGGTCATGGGGCCGCATTCTCCACCCGCGCCCCGGCGGGCGCAACACCGGCCTGGGGCAGCGCCCACACCGGCGTGCCGTCCGCCGGAAACGGTGGCAGGCCGCCCAGCGCCAGCCATTTCTGCTGGGGGGAATGGAAATCGCTGCCGCCGGACACCGCCAGACCGAAATGCCGCCAGCACTCCTCGATCAGCGCCGCCTGCTGCGGGCTGAGCCCGGGCATCATCGCCTCCAGGGCCAGGCCGCCGGCGTTGCGGAAATCGCGCACCAGTTCGCGCAGCCGCTTGCGGGTGAGCCCGTAGGCCTGGGGATGGGCGAGCACCGGAACGCCGCCGGCGGCCAGCAGCTCCGAGACGCCCTCCTCCAGGCTTACCCAGGGGGTGGACACGAAGCCGGACTGGCCCTTCTTAAGGAAGCGGTTGAAGGCGTGGCGCTGGTCGCGCACCACCCCGGCTTCCACCAGCATTTTGGCGAACCAGGGGCGCCCGGGTGTGTCGCTGTCCGCCAGTTCGCAGGCCTTGTGGTAGCTGTGTTCCAGCCGGGCCGCCTTGTCCAGGCGGGCGCCGATGCGCACCGCCCGTTCCCTGCGGGCCTCCAGCTGGCGGTTGACCCGCTCCACCAGCACCGGCGCTTGCGGGTCCACCCACAGGCCCAGCACATGGATTTCCCGGCTGCCACACAGCACCGACAGCTCGATGCCCGGCACCAGCGTAACGCCGTGCCGGTCCGCGGCGCGTTGCGCCTCGGGCAGGCCGGCCAGGGTGTCGTGATCGGTCAGCGCCAGCGCGTCGACGCCGTAATCGGCGGCGCGGGCCACCAGATCGGTGGGCGACAGCACGCCGTCCGACGCCAGGCTGTGGCAGTGGAAATCTGGGCGTTGGAAACAGGGGGTCTCGGTCATGGCGGGCAAGGTATCACACAACCTTGCCCGGCGGGATGATTTGCTGCGCCGTTCCCGCTACCATCGGCGGTCCTGGTAAGGATACGTGTCCATGAAGCAATTGTTTGATTATCTCCCCGTGGTGGTGTTCTTCGGCCTCTATTTCCTCAGTGGCCGGGATATCATGCTCGCCACCTGGGGCATCATCGCCGCCACCAGCTTTCACGTGGTCGCCGGCCGGCTGATCTGGAAGCGCTGGCACCGGCTGCACCTGATGGTGCTGGCCGTGACGCTGGTGTTCGGTGGCCTGACCCTGCTGCTGCGCGACGATGTGTTCATCAAGTGGCGGCCTTCGATCATCAGCTTCGTGCTGGCGGCGGTGCTGCTGGGCGGCCATTTCCTGCGCGAGCGCAATTTACTGCAGCGCCTGTGTGAAAAGCTGATGGTGAGTGGCTTCGGCCGCGTGGTGGCGCTGGGCGCCACCCAGTGGACCCGCCTCAATCTCGCGTTCGTGCTGTATTTCATCGCGCTGGGCGGGCTCAACCTGTTCATTGCCTACACGTTCAGCACCGACTTCTGGGTGAATTTCAAGCTGTTCGGCTTCACCGCCATTCAAATGGTGTTCTACGTGGCGGTGTTCCTGTATTTCTATCGGCACATTTCCGAGGAAGACCGCAAACAACTGTTCCACCAGGATTCATCCGCCAAGGAACCGGAGAAAAAGGACGACGATGCTGTACGCGATAATCAGTGAAGATGTGGCCGACTCCCTGCCGCTGCGCAAGACCGCCCGCCCCGACCATATCGCCCGCCTGGAGCGGCTGCGTGATCAGGGGCGCCTGATCCTGGCCGGCCCCTTGCCGGCGGTGGACAGCGAAGATCCCGGCGACGCCGGGTTCAGCGGTTCCCTGGTGGTGGCCGAGTTCGAGTCGCTGGAAGCCGCCCGTGAGTGGGCCGACCAAGACCCCTATGTGGCCGCCGGCGTGTACGCGAACGTGACGGTGAAGCCGTTCAAGGCCGTCCTTCCCTGAGTTTTTACAAAATCGACCCGCGCAGCGCTGGAAAATGTGACTATTTCGGCGCCATTGCCGCCGAGGGTTGCCTAAACTTCGCGCCTTGAATTCTAAGGAGTACCTGTTAATGCTCGTTCGCTGGCTCTGCTTCGTGCTGATTGCCCTGCTGTCCACACCGGCCCTGGCCGCCACCGCCTGGATCGACGATGAAATCTACGTGCCGGTGCGTTCCGGCGCCGGCGCCGGCTACCGGATCGTCCACCGTGGCCTGAAAAGCGGCACCCGAGTGGAATTTCTGGGCGAAGACGGTGACTGGGCGCACATCCGCTTCGGCGACACCGAAGGGTATGTCGGCAAGCAGTACATCAGCCGCTCCCCCACCGCCGCCATCCGTCTGGATCAGATCAGCGGCGACCGCAAGGACATGGAAGCCCGCATGACCGAAATGCGTGAGCGCCTGAGCACCGTGGAAGCGGAGCGTGACCGCCTCAGCACCGAGAACGAAGAGCTCAAGGGGTCACTGAGCAGCCGCAGCGACGAACTGGAGAACCTGCGCGACGTGGCCGCCGATCCGATCCGCCTGGACCAGGCCAACCGCCGGCTGAACGAAGAGCTCAGCATGCTGCGTTCCGAGCTCGACCAGGTAAAAGCGGAAAACGCCATGCTGCGCGGCAACAATACCTCCCAGCAATGGATCACCGGGGTCGGCATCCTGATTCTCGGCGCCATCGCCGGCCTGCTTTTGAAATCCAAGTCCGGTCGCCGCCGCAGCACCTGGGCCAACTGAGCGGCGTCAGCCGTCCAGCCGGCCGAACAGGGTTTCCAAGCGCACGGTAATGCCATTCACCCCCTGATAGCCCTGATCCCGGGGCCACAGGACGAACGGCTCCAGTTCCACGAACAACCACGGCCGCCACACCTGACGCCGGTAGCGCACGTAGCAGCGATAGCTGTCCACCCGGGCCTCGGGTTTGGTGAAGCCGGCGGCCCCCACGCCCAGGTTCCAGGCCGCCTTGTCACTCTCGCGCAGGAATAGATTCACGGCCTGGAACCATCCCAAGCCACGCCCGTCCTCGTTCAGTTCCTCGCTGTATTCAATCTGGCTGGCCAGACGCACACTGGCGATGTCACTCAGGGGTCGGTCTATCTCGAACAGCGAGCGGCTGCGCCAGCCCTTGGGGTCACGCCACTCCACCCGCTCGGTGAAACGCAGCCAGGCCCATTCATTGAATAACGGGTGGACGCTGCGATAACGCAGCCGGGTAAAGGTGGTGAAGTCGGAGCGCACGCCGGTGTCCAGGTCCAGGTCCATGGCGTCGGTGCGGTTGATCACCCAGCGCAGGGCACCGCGAAAGCCGCTGTCGTCCTCGCCGGTGTCGGCGATGTCCGAGGTGCGGGGCCCATCCGCCTCGGCGTCATCGTCTTTGCTGCGGAACAACAGGGACAGCCGCCGTTCGGCGCTGGGCAACCAGACCCGCGCGTCCACATCCAGATCGCGGTCATCCAGGTCGTCGTCGCGCCAGGTGCGCTCGCCGGTAATGCGAACCAGGCTGGCGGCGGGCTCGTTATTGGTGCTCAGCGGGTCGGCGAAAAAGCCGTCCACCCAGCGACTGGGCCAGCACAGGCCACGGGACAGCCAGTCATGGGTGCGATCCACCCACAGGGCGCGGGGCCCCTGGCCACAAGGATCGGCGGAGGTCGGAGAGGCCGCCGTCCCGGGTAACGGGAACCCCACCATGAAAAGTATCACTAACCCGGAAAGTCGCCTCATGACGACAGCATAGCGCCCGCCGCGGGCGGCGGGAATTACCGTATCAACCGACCGCGCCGGAATCCTTTAAGGCCTTGATATCCTCGTCGCTGAAGCCGTGGGCCGACAGTACTTCGGCGCTGTGCTGACCGAGCCGCGCACCGCTGAAACGGTAACCCACCGGCGTGGCGGAGAACTTGAAGGGCGAGGCCACCTGGCGCTGCTTGCCGCCATCGTGACGCGGCACCTCCACCACCATGTCACGGGCCCGCAGCTGCGGATGCTCGGTGGCCTCGGAGAAACTCAGCACCGGCTCCACACAGCAATCCAGATCGGCGAACACCCGGCACCAGTGATCATAATCCTGCCCGCCAATCACCTCGGCGATCTCCGCTTTCACTTCCGCCACCACGGCCGGGTCCAGGGTCATGCCCTTGCTGGTCAGCTCCGGCTTGCCGATGGCCTGGCAGAACTGGGTGAAAAACTGCGGCTCCAGGCCGGCCACCGACATGAAGCGCCCGTCGCGGGTGCGGTAGCAGTCGTAGAAGCCGCCGCCGTTAAGCTGGGTGGTCTCCAATTCCGGGTCCTGGCCGCCCACCAGCGCCGGCGGCGCGGCCAGGCCGTGCAGGCTGAAGGCGGCGTCGGTCATGGAGATGTCCACGTGCTGGCCTTCGCCGGTACTCTGGCGATGGATCACCGCCGCCAGCACCCCCATCACCGCGTGGCAGGAGCCGCCGGCGATGTCCGCCACCTGGAACGCCATCGGTGCCGGCCCGGACGCCTTGCGCCCGTTATAGGCGGTCATGCCGGCGATCGACAGGTAGTTCAGGTCGTGGCCGGCCCGGTCCCGGTAGGGGCCGTCCTGGCCGTAGCCGGTGATCGAGCAATAGATCAGCCCCGGGTTGATCGCCTTGAGGTCTTCGTAGCCCACGCCCAGGCGGTCCATCACCCCGGGCCGGAACTGCTCGACGATAATGTCGTACTCGGCCACCAGCCGCTGGATGATGGCCTTGCCTTCCGGCTTCTTCAAATCCACCGCGATGGACCGCTTGGAACGATTGATATAGCCGTGCACCGCCGACACACCGTCCTCGGAAGGCGGCAGCAGACGCACCATGTCCGGGCGGGTGGGCGATTCCACGCGCAGGACCTCGGCGCCCATGTCGGCCAGCATCAGGGTGGCGAACGGGCCGGGCAACAGGGTGGAAAAGTCGAGAACTTTCAAAGACGCCAGGGGACCACTCATGAACACCGCTCCTTCAATTCGAAAACCCGACCCTACCCGCTCCCCCCGGCCTCGCCAATGGCAGGCCTGGTCGCACGAGTGACCGAAACTGACATGGGGCCGGCCCGCCATCTGCGCTAGCATGCGCGCTTACTCCGTAACCGTGTAACGCTGATGACTGTTTCCACAAAAATTCGCGGCGTGCTGGCGCTGGTGGGTATTTTCCTCAACACCCTGTTGCTGGTCTTTCCCCTGTACCTGTTCGCCTTGCTGCGGCTATTGCTGCCCTTCCACGCCGCCCAGGTACGGTTGTCCCGGGTGCTGGTGGTGATCGCCGAAACCTGGATGGCGATCAACAACGCCATCATCGATCTGTTCAGTCAAGTGGACTGGCGGGTGGAAGGCATGGACGACCTGGCCCGCCAGGAATGGTATCTGATGACCTCCAACCACCAGTCCTGGGCGGACATTCTGGTACTGCAGAAAGTCACTAACCGCCGGGTGCCGTCGCTGAAGTTCTTCCTTAAGCAGGAGCTGATCTGGGTACCGCTGCTGGGGCTCGCCTGGTGGGCGCTGGATTTTCCGTTCATGAAGCGCTACAGCCGCGCCCAGCTGGAAAAACGTCCGGAACTCAAAGGCAAGGACATGGAGACCACCCGCAAGGCCTGCGAGAAGTACGCGCACTACCCGGTCTCGGTGATGAACTTCTTTGAAGGCACCCGGTTCACACCGGAAAAACACCGCCAGCAGGACTCTCCCTACCGCCATCTACTCAAACCCAAGGCCGGCGGTGCCGCCTTTACCCTCAAGGCGATGGGCGGCCAGCTGCACTGCCTGCTCGACTTCACCATTGTCTACCCACCGGGCACCAGCCGTTCCCTGCTCGGTTTTCTCGGTGGCGACATGGATCGCGTCGAAGTGATCGCCCGGCGCTGGCCGATTCCGGATTGGGCCGCCGAAGGCGATTACGAGAACGATCCGGAATTCCGGCGCCGTATCCAAGAATGGGTGAGCGAAATCTGGGCGGAAAAAGACGCTCTTATCCAGTCACGTCTGTGATCCTATCCGAGGGTTGCCTATAGTAGTGGCCCGGCGCCGCCCTGGCGCCGCATAAATACAAAGCAAACCCAATGGGATGGCCATGCTAGGCAAATTGTTCAAACCCCGGTGGCAACACCGCGACGCCGAGGTTCGCGCCCAGGCGGTCGCGACGCTGGATCCGCGCCAGGATCAGGAAACCTTGTCGAAACTCGCTCGCGACGACGACAGCGCCAGGGTGCGCGCCGCCGCCGTGTCGGCACTGCTGGACCTGCACTTGCTGGACCGGCTGATCGAGACCGACACTGACGCCGGCGTACGCGAGACCGCCTCGGACCGTTTCGTGGCGCTACTGGCCGGCACCGTGGACGGCGCGCCGGCGGTGGACACCCGCCTTCGCCTGATCCAGCACACCGGCAACGCCAGGGTTCTGCTGCATGTCGCCCGCCATAGCCCTGATCAGGAATGCCGGGAGGCGGCCCTGGCGGCCATCGACGAACCGGACGCGCTCTACCGCCTGGCCCTGGAAGGCGCCGACGCCGCCCTGCGCCTGGCCGCCGCCGAACGCTTGAACGACAGCACCTTGCTGCGCCAGCTGGGCCGCGAAGGCCGCGATAAAAAGGTGGTGCGCATCGCCCGCGACCGCGTTAAGGCGATGCAAGCGGAGGACGCCGAGGCCCGCCGCCACGAGGAACAGCTGGACGCCCTGATCGACGCCCTGGAACAACTGGCGCAACACAGTGCCGACCCGCTGTTCGAAGGCCGCCTGCAGCGGCTCGAACAACGCTGGCACGCCCTCGCCGAACACGCCGATGACGCCCGTTCCGCCCGCGTGGAGAGCGCGCTGGGACAATGCCACGGGCATCTGCGCGAACAACAGGAAGCAGCGGCCCGACAGCAAGCGCTGGAATCCGCCGCCCACGAGCGACGCGCCGCCCTGGACACCCTGCGCTCTCTGTATCGGGATCTGAGCGCGGAGACCTGGGACCAGCAGCTGGGCGAACTGCGCTCCGCGGTAGCCACCCAGGAACGGCGCTGGCAGGCCGCCGGGGAACTCCTTGAAGCGGACGACGAGTCCGACCTGATGTTCCACTCGCGGTTAAGCGAATGGCGCCGGCTGATCGCGCTGGCCGAAGCGGCCCTGGACGCCGAGGACGACGAACAGCGCCGCGATCTGGCCGAACAGTGGCCCGCCGAAGTGGCCGCCCCTTCCGCGCTGGCGACGGCCCGCCCGCCCGAGCCCGCTGAACAGAAGGAAGAACAGAAACCCCGGCCGGCGGCGCGGCCCAGCGCCAACAGCGAGCATCGCGGCCTGGTGGTGGCGCTTCGCCGGGAGCTGGAACGGGGCAACCTCAAGCACGCCAACCGGCTCTGGCACAAAGCCGAGGCGGTACTCGCCGAGCAGCGCGACCCCTGGCTGCAGCAGCAGTTGGAACGCCTCACACCGCGCCGTGAAGAACTGCGTGACTGGCACGCCTTCGCCGCCCAACCCAAGAAAGAACAGCTCTGTGAACGCATGGAAGCGCTCGCCGAAACGGAAATGGACGCCGAGGAGCGCGCCAGCGCCGTCCAGGCCCTGCATGAAGAATGGCGCGCCCTGATGAGCTCCGACCAGGATCAGGACCAGGCGCTCTGGGACCGTTTCAAGGCCGCCTCCGACCGGGCCTATGAACCCTGCCGCGCGCATTTCGCCGAGCTGGATGCCCAGCGCGAGGAAAACCTGCGGCGCCGCGAGGCCCTGTGCCAACAGCTGGCGGATTTCGTCGCCGCCCAGGACTGGCAAAACGCCGACTGGCAAGCGGTGTGGGAAATCCGCCGGCAGGCCCCGCAGGGATGGAAAAGCCATGCGCCGGTGCGGTTCACCGACGCGCGCGAGGCACAAAAGCGCTTCTCGGCCCTGTTGAGCGAGATCGACGAGCGCCTGGAAGAGGCCTGGCGGCAGGCCGAGCAGCCCCGCCAGGCGCTGCTGGAACGCGCCGCCGCGCTCGCCGAGGGCGTGGCCGCCGACCAGGGCGAACAGGGCGTCGACGTGCGCGGTGCCGCCCGCGAGGCTCAAGAATTACAGAAGCAGTGGCGCGCCGCGCCCTGGCTGCCGCCGGCCCGTCACCGACCGTTCCAGAAGCGTTTCCGCCGCATCATGGACACCATCTTCGCCGCGCGCCAGGCCGACACGGAACAAAAGCAGGCGCAGCGCGCCGAGGCCGCCGAACAGGCCCAGACTGTGTTGGAACGGGCCGCCCAGCAAACCGCCCTGCCGCTGCCGGAACAGGACGGCGCCACCCTCGCCGCCCTCGCCGAGGAATTGCAGACCCTGGATAGCGCCTCCCTGGGCCGCGGCGTGCAGCAACAGCTGCAACGGCTGCAGGAGCAATTGCGCGCGCTGCGCAAGGACCTGCCGAGATGGCAGCGCTGGCAGGCGGCCCGCGAACGGCTCAGCGGCGCGCCGTCCGGCGAGGCGCGCGCCGAAGACCGCGCGCTGGCCGCCGCGTTGGAAGCCTTGGCCGGCGTCGACAGCCCGGAACACGCCCGTGAGGAACGCATGGCCTGGCAGCTCGAGCGACTGCCCAAGGCGATGAAATCAAGCGGCTTCACGCCGCTGGAAGAAGCGTTGGCGCTGGTGGACGAGCGACCTGTGGGCACGCCGCTGGACTCGGATCTGGCAGCGCGTATGGCAACCGCTCTAACCGCTCTGGAGCCGCGCCCCTAATCCGGCTTGTGCGAGCGGGCCCCGCCCGCGAAAGGGTGGCTTTAGCCACCCGGCAGGATTCCAGAGACCTTGTTTGTGCGCGGTTTATTGCCCGTAGCGTCGGGCGTGCTGCAAGAAGTCGATTTCCTCGGCGCTGTCGGTGCGCTCCAGCACCCGGTTGCGGTGCGGAAAACGGCCGAAACGCTGAATGATGTCGCGGTGCTCTTCCGCGAATTTAAGATTGTTGGCGATCTCGTCCTTGAGCGCCGCCGGCACCCGCCCGTGCAGTTCCCGGTAGCAGGCCACCGCGCGCTCCTGCAGGTCGGCGTCCTCGGCGTGCATCAGCGGCATATAGAAAAACACCTGGCCGGCCCAGCCCAGGCGCCGGTCCATGCCGGTGGACAGGCCTTCCAGGGTCAGCGTGGCGGCGTGGTGATCGCCGGCAAAGGCGTCCGCCGTGCCACGATGAATATTGCGCGTGAACTGGTCCAGCAACAGGATCAGCGCCAGCCTCGGGCCCGGCTCCCGTTCCCAGCCCACCAGATCCCGCCGCAGCGCCGCCGCCACCCGGTCACCGAACCGCTCGGCGATCTCCGCGTCCTGCCCATCACTGCTCTTGAACCAGCGCCGTTGCAAAGAGGCCGACGGCCAGCCCCGGGCATCGTCGGTCTCGCCTTCCAGGCCACCGCTTTCGCCCAGCCAATAATCGAGAATGTCCCGGTGCGGAATGCTGAAATCCATGGTGGTTGTCCTTTACAGGTCGCAGTGTGCCGGCAGCGCCGGTTTGATTGCCGGCCAGGCGTTGCTGAGCAGCCCCGGCTGGGCCTCGGCGGTGGGGTGAATGCCATCGCGTTGCAATTGGCCTGCTTCCACCACGCCGTCGAGCAGGAACGGCACGAACGGCACCCCGGTTTGCTCGGCCACCCTCTTGAACGCCTGCTCGAACAGGCGAGTGTAGGCCTGGCCGTAATTCGGCGGGATACGCATGCCCAGCAGCACCGGCTCGGCGCCGGCTTCTTCGCTGAGTTCGATCATGCGGGTCAGGTTAGCACCCAGCCGCTGCGGCGGCAGGCCGCGCAGCCCGTCGTTGCCGCCCAGCTCGATCACCACGGTATCCGGCTGGTGGCGCTCAAGCAGATCCGGCAGCCGCACCAGGCCGCCGTCGCTGGTATCACCGCTCACCGACGCGTTGTTCACCGCCAGCCCGGAACATTGCGTCTCCAGCCGTTGTCGTAAAAGGTGCACCCATCCCTGCGTTTCCTCGATACCATAGGCCGCGCTGATGCTGTCACCCAGCACCAGCACGCCCTCGGCGCGGGCGCAAAACGGCGTTACCAGTAAAACCAAAACGATCAGGCGTTCCCACATATGGCCTCGACTCCCGTGCTTGTCGCGCGACAACTTAGCAAAACGGTCTCTGCCCCGGAAGGCGAGCTGACTCTTCTTGAGCATATCGACCTCACTGTCCAAGGGGGAGACACTTTGGCCATCACCGGGCCGTCCGGTTCCGGAAAATCCACCTTGCTGGGTTTGCTGGCCGGCCTGGACGTGCCCACCAGCGGCGACGTGCGCCTCGCCGGCGAGCCGTTCAGCGGCCTCGACGAAGACGCCCGCGCCGCGCTGCGCGGCCGTTACTGCAGTTTCGTGTTCCAGGCGTTTCATCTGGTCGCCGACCTCACCGCCCTGGAAAACGTCATGTTGCCGCTGGAAATCGCCGGCGCCGACCGCGCCCGGGAGAAAGCCCGGCACTGGCTGGCGCGGGTCGGACTGGACAAGCGCGAGCGCCATTTCCCGTCGCAGCTCTCCGGCGGCGAGCAGCAACGCGTGGCCCTGGCCCGCGCCTTCGCCATGGAACCGGCCCTGCTGTTCGCCGACGAACCCACCGGCAGCCTCGACCGCGCCAACGGCGACCAGGTGGCGGACATGCTGTTCGACCTGAACCGCGACCACGGCACCGCCCTGGTCCTGGTCACCCACGACCCGGCGCTGGCCCGGCACTGCGGCACCCATCACGAACTGGTGGAGGGCCGCCTGAGTGCCTGATTTGTCCCCGCGACTGCTGCTTCGCCCCTGGCGTTCGTCCGCGTTCCGCATTCAGGCCCTGGCGCTACTGGTCTGCACCCTGGCGATCGCCGCCGTGGTATTGATGCGCGGCGAGCTGGACCACCGCTTCGCCAATCGCACCGCCGAGGCGATCGGCGGTGACCTGGTGCTGGAGGGCAGCGAGCCGGCCACCCGGGCCCAGCGCGAGCAGGTGGCCGCCCTGCCCCATTCCCGGATCGCCGCGTTCAGCACCGTGCTGGTGCACGGCGACACCTTTGTACTCACCAGCGTCAAAGCGGTGGACGACACCTACCCGCTGTACGGCGAGCTCACCGTGGCGGACCAGCGCTTCGCCACACCGGGCCCCATGGAACAGGGCCCGCCGCCCGGCGAGGTATGGCTGGCCGGCCCGGCGCTGGATCGCCTCGAACAAACCGTGGGCGACACCGTCACCGTGGGCGAACGCCAATTGCGGATCGGCAAGGTGCTGGTGCGCGAACCGGACCAGGGCGCGGGCTTCTACAGCATGAACCCCAGGGTGCTGATGAACCTGGAGGACGTGGACTCCACCGGCGTGCTGGCGCCGGGCACCCGGGTCGAATACGAACTGCGCGTCGCCGCGCCGGGCGAGCAAATGGCCGGCGTCCTTGACCGACTGCAACCCACCCTGGCCCCCCACCAGGAGATCGACACCCGCGAGGACGCGGCGTTGCGTTCCATGGGGCCGATGCGGCAACTCAGCCTGTGGGGCCAGCTGTCGGTGATGATGGTGGTACTGCTGTGCGGCGGCGCCGTCTATCTGGCCGCCGGTGTACGCAGTGCCGAGCAGGCCCGCCGCTGCGCGGTGATGAAAACCTTCGGCGCCGGCCGCCGCCGGATTCTCGGCCAGATACTGGGCCGCGAACTGGCCGCCCTGCTGCCCTCCATCGTCGTCGGTCTGACGTTGGCCGGCGGCGGCTTCCTGCTACTGCAGCAATGGTTGGGCGACGCCCTCACCTGGCGGCCGTCCGTGCTCACCTGGCTGTTGCTGGGCCTGGCACCGGTGGTGATCTGGGCCGGTTTCGCGCTGCCCCGGCTGTGGCGGCTGGCGGACCTGCCGGCGCGGCTGATCCTCGCCGACCGCCTGGAGGCTCCGGCGGCGCGCACCGGCCGCAATCTGCTCGGTGCTCTGATGGCCCCGGTACTGGTGGCGATGATGCTGTCCGGCTCGCTGGTGGCCCTGGGACAGTTGTTACTGTTGATGGTGGCCGTGGCGGTGGGCCTGCCGCTGCTGCTGTGGGGGCCGCTGCGCCTCGCCGACAAGGGCGGTGCCCGCCTGCCGCTGGCGCCCCGTCTGGCGCTACGACGCCTGGCCCGGCGCCCGATGACCACCCTGCCGATGCTCGCCGCCATGGTGCTGGCCCTGGCGGTCATGTCCCTGGCCAGCCAGGTGGGCCAGCAACTGCTGGGTCAGTGGCGCGCCAGCCTGCCGGAAAAGGCGCCCAACTATTTCGTGCTCAATCTGTTCGACCAGGATATGGACGCCTTCCGCGACTGGCTGGACCGCCACGACGCCGAGGCGCCCGGCTTCTACCCGGTGGTCCGTGCCCGCCTCACCGAAGTGAACGGCCAGCCGGTGCGTGAAGCGGTGACCAAGGAAGACGAGGACGACCAGGGTCAACGCGCGCTCAACCGCGACCTGTCGCTGACCCAGGCCGACACCCTGCCGGAGAGCAACCGTGTGACCCAGGGACGCTGGGTCGAGGACACACCCGGCGAGGTGTCGGTGGAATCGGAACTGGCGGACTCCCTGGGGCTGCAAGTGGGCGACGAGCTCGGCTTCACCGCCCCCTCGGGCAGCGTCACCGCCACCGTGGTGGGTTTGCGGGAAGTGGAATGGGAAAGCTTCGAGCCGAACTTCTACTTCATGTTCAGCCCGGGCACCCTGGAATCATTGAACCGCTACTGGCTGACCAGCTTTTACCTGCCCGAGGGCGAAGGCGCGGACCTGCCGGACCTGATCCGTCAGTTCCCGCAGATCACCCTGCTGGACGTGAACGCCCTGCTCGACCAGGCCCAGGACCTGATCGCCCGCGCCAGCCGCGCGGCGCTGGCCCTGGCGGTGTTGCTGCTGGCGTCCAGTGTGCTGGTGATGGCCGCCGCCTGGCTGGCGGGCAACCAGCAACGGCGTCGCGATGAGGCTCTGCTGCGCGTGCTGGGCGCCCGCTCCGCCCTGCTGCGCCGGGTGGCGGTGCTCGAGCAGGCGCTGTTGCTGGGTGGCGCCGCGCTGTTCGCGCACCTGCTGCACCTGGTGGCGCTCTGGCCGCTGGGCGCCAAGTTGTTCGACGGCGACATGCCGCTGTCCTGGTGGATCCTGCTGCCCTGGGCCCTGATCCTGCCGATGCTGGCAATCCAGTGGCTCAAACCCCGACGCCACAGCGCGCCGCTCGCGCGCCTGATGTCCTGACCACTACTGGAATTGTGGGAGCGGGGCCCGCTGCCACAAACCGCGGTACCTACAGACACGCGGCTCAGGCTGGAGGGTCCAGCCTTCGCGAACGCCCTAGTTTTTGACGGTGGGCTTTTCCCGAGCCAGGAAGAAAAAGCACAGCATGCCGGCCACGGCGCTGGCGGCCATCAGGGCGGTCATCGGCAGCGGCGTACCGTTGTGGATCAGCCCGAGACCGGAACCGATCAGCCCCGCCATCAGGAACTGCAGGCAGCCGTTGAGGCCGGTGGCGGCGCCGCTGTCGCGCTCGAAGAAGGCCAGGAAGCTGGCCAGGGCGTTGGGGATCGCCAGCGCCGCCATGCCGGCGACCACCATGATCAGCGGCACCGTGCTCCACAGGGTCAGGTAACCGGACACCGTCAGCAGCAGCAGGATGATCGCCGCCAGGCTTTGCAGAACAACTGCCACACCCATGATCGCGGCGCTGTCGAAACGGCGCAGCAACAGCACGTTAAGGCGGTTCAGGCCCAGCATGGCGACCACGTTGGCACCGAAATACAGCGGGAAACGGGCCTCATCGATGCCGAAGTATTCGATATAGAGAAAGGCGGCGTCGGTGATAAAGGTGAACATGGCGGAGAAAATCAGGCCGTTGGCGAGGATAAACCCCATCGCCCGGCGTTGGCGCAGTACCCGCCCGTAGGCCGCGAACATGCGGTGGCGCAGCGGCTCCTCCGCCACCTGCGGTGCCACCGACGGCAGTGCGAACCGCAACATCAGGGCCACCAGCACCGCGTAACCGGCCAGCATCACGAAAATGCTCTGCCAGCCGGCGAGATGCAGCAGGAAAGCCCCCACCGCCGGCGCCACCAGCGGCGCCATCAACAGCACCAGGCCCACACTGGTGAGCACCCGGGCCGCTTCCCGGCCGTTGAAATGGTCGCGCACCGAAGCGGCGGCGATCACCACGGTGGCGCCGCCCCCCAATGCCTGCAGCACCCGCAGGCCGTACAACCAGGCCACCTGGTCGCAGACCGTGATCGCCAGGCTGGCGACGATAAAGATGGACAGCCCGACGTAGGCCACCGGCTTGCGACCAAAATGGTCCGATAACGGTCCGCCCAACCACTGGCCCAGCGCCACGCCCAGAACATAGACGCTCACCGACAGCTCAATGCGGTGCACCGCCACGCCGAAGTCGTCGGCCATGGTCGGCAACGCCGGCAAGTAGGTGTCGATGGCCAGCGGCCCGAGGGCCACCAGAGTGCCGAGCATGATCGCCAGGCGAACGGGGGAAACGGTAGGCATCGGGAATCCCTGGGCGGTACAACGAAGGTCGGCAAGACTATCATTATCGCCGCTGTTTTGCGGTTACCGGAGTGAAAAAAATCGGACTTGCGACGCCCCGGGTTCGCTGTGACTATAGCCGCACTCTCAGACAAGGAAGCCCATGGAACTCTCCGTACCTTTTCAGTTGGCCCTGATCACCGTGATGGCGTTCGTCTGCCAGTGGGCCTCCTGGCGGATCAAGCTGCCCGCCATTCTGCCGTTGCTGTTATCCGGCCTGTTGTTGGGCTCGGTGGCCGGCTTGATACAGCCCAAGCAGTTGTTCGGGGATCTGTTGTTGCCCGGGGTGTCCCTGGCGGTGTCGATCATTCTGTTCGAGGGGGCGCTGACCCTTCGCTTCAGCGAGATCCGTGGCCTGGAAAAAACCGTGCGGCGGCTGGTCACCTGGGGCGCGCTGATCACCTGGGGCGTGGTGACGCTGTCCGCCTGGGGCCTGCTGGATCTGCCCTTTGAGCTGGCGCTGCTGTTCGGCGCCCTGGTGGTGGTCACCGGCCCGACGGTGATCGTGCCGTTGCTGCGCAGCGTGCGCCCCAAGGCGAGCGTGGCGCGGCTGCTGCGCTGGGAAGGCATCGTTATCGATCCGCTGGGCGCGATCCTGGCGGTACTGGCCTATGAGCTGGTGGTGGCCACCGGTCAGCAGGGCGCCCTGCTGCACGGCCTGTGGCTGTTCTTCCAGGCAATCGCGGTGGGCGCCGCCATGGGTACCGTGGTGGCGTTCGCGCTTAGTGCCCTGCTCAGCCGCCACCTGGTGCCGGAATATCTGCGCAGTTTCCTGGTGTTGTCCTCGGTGATCGGCTCGTTCGTGCTGTCCAACAGCATCAGCGAGGAATCCGGCCTGGTGACGGTCACCGTGGCCGGCATCGTGATGGCCAACCGCAAGGGCGTGCGCACCGACGACATTCTCCACTTCAAGGAGAACCTGTCGGTGATGCTGATTTCGGTGCTTTTCATTGTGCTGGCCGCGCGCCTGGAGATGGAACAGCTGCTGAGCCTGGGCGCCACCGCCCTGCTGGTGCTGGCGATCATCCAGTTGGTGGCGCGGCCGCTGTCGGTGTGGGTCGCGACCCTGGGCAGCAGCCTGGACTGGCGTGAGAAAGCACTGCTGGCGTGGATCGCGCCGCGCGGCATCGTCGCCGCCGCGGTGTCCGCCCTGTTCGCCCAGCGCCTGGAAGAAAACGGCGTGGCCGGGGCCGAGCTGCTGGTGCCGCTCACCTTCATGGTCATTATCGGCACCGTGGCGCTGCAGAGCGTCACGGCGCGTCCGCTGGCGCGGTTGCTCAAGGTGGCGGAGCCGGGCCCCAGGGGCTTCCTGATCATCGGTGCCAACCCGGTGGCGCGCGCCATCGGCCAGACCCTGAGCCAGAACAATTTCCCGGTGATCCTCACCGATTCCAGCTGGGAGAGCATTCGCGCCGCGCGCATGGAAGGGTTGCCCACCTTTTACGGTAACCCGGTGTCCAGCCACGCCGACCAGTATCTGGATCTGGTCGGCTACGGCAAGCTGCTGGGCCTGAGCCCGCGCAGGGAGCTGAACACCATGGCGACCATGCGCTACCGTCTCGAATTCGGTGAGCCCAATGTCTACAGCCTGCCCTGGCAGAGCGAGAAGGAAGAGAAACACGACGTGGCGGCGCACCACCGGGGCGCCACCCTGTTCGGGCCGGACATGACCTACGCCCGGCTCGCCAGCCTGCTCAGCCAGGGCGCGGACATCCGCAAGACGCGGATCACCGAGGAGTTCGACTTCAAGGCCTATCTGGCGGTGGAAAACCGTCAGGTCTGGCCGCTGTTCGCGGTGGACACCAAGGACCGCATCCATGTGTTCACGTCCGAGACCCAGCCGGAACCCAAAGCCGGCTGGTCGGTGATCGGTTTGATCAAGGAAGAAGAAAGCCGGGAAGAGACCACCGATCAGGCGTCCTGACGGGGCGCGGTCGGTTCCATGTTGAAGGAATCAATCAGGCCGCACACCCTGCCATCGCCCAGATGGCAGTCCGGGGCCCGCGACCAGTCGTCCATGGCGGCGCGCATGCGCGCGCTCAGCTCGCTCAGCTCACTGATGCGCGCTTCCACTTCGGCGAGGCGCGCCTCGATCAGCGACCGCACCCGGGGGCACGGCGTGTCCCCGCCCTCCGACTCCTCGATCAATTCGCGCACGTCGCCGAGGGTGAAGCCCAGGCTGCGCGCTTTCAGCGCGAAACGCAGCCGCGACAGATCAACGCTGTTGTACTGACGGTAGCCGTTATGCGGATCGCGGCGTGGGGTCAGCAGCCCCAGATCGGTGTAGTGACGAACGGTTTCGGCGGTGGTGTCGGCCCGCCGGGCCAGGTCGGTGACGCGCATGGCGATCCACTCCGGTAATGCAAAGGTAGCGCTCGAAACTCAGGCGGCGGCCCGGTCGCGGTCCGCCGGCGGCACGCCGTAGAAGCGCTCACGGATGGCCTCGTAGCGCGCCCACTCCTGATCCCAGCGCGGGCCGTCCCAGCCCAGCAGTTCGCCGGTGAGGGCGCGCAACAGCGCCGTCAGGCCGGCGCCGCCGTCGCGGCGCAGCAAGCCTAGCCGGGTGCGGCGCAGCAGCAGATCGTCCAGGTGCACCACCGCTTCGTGGGTGAGTATCCAGCGCAACAGCGCCTCGTCGTCCTGGACGCCATGAAGGAAGTGGTCCACCTGTTCCGGCGCGTCCGGCAATGGCCGGAACAGGGGGGCGTTACTGCGCCGGGCGCGGCGCGCGTCCCGAGGCGCCAGCAGGCCGGCCGCGCAAAGCGCGTCCAGGGCGATCAACCGGAAGGTGGTGAGCTTGCCGCCGCTGACCGTGACGATGCCATTGTCCTCCCACACGGCGTGATCCCGCCGTTCCTTGGACGGGTCCTTGCCCTCGCCGGCGCTGATCACCGGGCGCACCCCGGCCATGGTGGAGAGAATGTCGTCGCGGCTCAGCTTGACCTCCGGGAACTGCCCGTTGATCAGTTCCAGCAGGTAGTCCACTTCGGCGCCGCTGGCGCGGGCTTCCTGGTCCAGGCTGTCGCCGTGATCCAGGTCGGTGGTGCCGACACAGGTGACGCCTTCCCAGGGGAACACGAACACCGGGCGACCGTCGCGGGGGTTGATCAGCGTCAGACAGTCCGCCACCGGCAGCCGCGCCGGGTCCACGAACAGGTGACTGCCGCGCAGCGGGCGAATGCGCTGTCCGGCGCCGCCCAACCGGTTGGCCCAGGCGCCGGTGGCGTTGATCACCGCGCCGGCGTTCAGGGTCAGGCTGTCGCCGCTTTCCAGATCGGTGACGTCCACCCGGGCGCGGCCGTTATCGGCGCTGACACCCGTGGCGCGGGCGTAGTTGAGCGAACGGCCGCCAAGACGGCCCGCCTCCAGCAGGCAGCGCACCACCAGCCGGCAATCGTCGGTGAGCGCGTCGGTGTAGCTCATGGCGCCGTTCAGCCCCGCCGCATCCAGCCCCGGCACCCGCATCAACACCTCGGCGGTGGGCAGGAACCGGTGGTCGCGAATGCCGGCCAGAAAATCGTACAGTGACAGCACCGCGGTCAGCGGCCAGCGCCCCGGGAAGCGGCCATCACGCAGTGGAAACAGGTACTGGGCCCGTTCCACCAGGCCGGGCAGATCGCGCAGCAGGCGCTCGCGCTCGCGCAGGGCGTCCCGGGTCAGGCGCACTTCGCCCTGGGCGATGTAGCGTAGCCCCCCGTGGACCATTTTTGACGAGCGGCTGGAGGTGCCCCAGGCGAAATCCTGCTGTTCCAACAGCAGCGCCTTGCGCCCCTGGCGGGCCGCTTCCAGCAGCACGCCGGCGCCGGTGATGCCGCCACCGATCACGATCAGGTCCCATTGTTCCCCGGCCAGTTCGGCCAGTGACGCACGCTTCGCCAGCATGGTGTCTCCTCGGATTGTGTGAACACGTTGCGTCCGGCTAGCACGACCGTTCCTTTTTCGCGGTCAGTCTGCTACAAACGCCGGATGCCTTCATCCTACTCATTATCCCCGGTTCTTTTGCAGCCGCATTGCACCCGCGCCGAATTCGACGCCGTGGTGGAGGTGCTGGCCCGCGCCTTCAGCGACGATCCGTTCTGGCGCTGGCTGTGCCGGCCGGAGGATTTCGCCGTCCGCTTGCGACGCGGCATGGCCGCGCAGCTGCGCCACCTGGCCCTGCCGGGGCGGGTCGATCATATACCCGGTGTGGGGGCGGCGCTGTGGTCACCGCCGGGGCAGTGGCGCCTGGGGCTGTGGCAGCAGCTGCGCTTTTTGCCGGACTTCGCGGCCATCACCGGGCTCACCCGGTTGCCCGGCCGGCTGACCGGCATCCAGCATATTCAGCAACTGCATCCGAAGCGACCCCATTGGTACCTGCAGGTGCTGGGGGTGGCGCCGGACCAGCAGGGCCGCGGCCATGCCCGTCGCCTGCTCGCGCCGGTGCTCGCCCTGTGCGACCGGGACGGCCACGGCGCCTTCCTGGAGACCTGCGAGCCGGACAACCTGCCGCTCTACCGCCGCTTCGGTTTCGAGGTGATCCGCGAGGACCGGGTCGCCGCCGGCGGCCCACCGATCTGGCTGATGTGGCGCTCACCGCCACTTTAAGGGACAACGTTCGCATCCCGGCGCTACCCTACTTTACCGATTTTTACCGCGCCGCTATGGTTTCGGTGCCCTGATCGCTTATTGTTGAGCCACTCAGGAACAATGGATAACAAGGAGCAATGATGAAACGCACTGCTGGATGCCTCTTACTGGCCGGGGCTTTGTCCCTGTCCGCCTGTTCCACCATCAACCCGTACACCGGCGAGAAGCAGACCTCGAAAGCCGCTGGCGGCGCCGCCATCGGCGCGGTCAGCGGCGCGCTGATCGGTATTGCTACTTCGGACAGCGCCAAGGAGCGTAAAGAGCGGGCCCTGGCCGGGGCCGGTATCGGCGCCATCGCCGGCGGCGGCGTGGGCTACTACATGGATGTCCAGGAAGCGAAGCTGCGTCAGAAGCTGGAAGGCTCGGGCGTGTCCGTTACCCGTAACGGCGAGAACATCATTCTCAACATGCCGGGTAACGTGACCTTCGACACCGACAGCACCCAGGTGAAATCCTCGTTCCGTTCGGTGCTGGACTCGGTGTCCGAAGTGCTTAAGGAATACGATTCCACCATGCTGCAGATCGCCGGCCACACCGACAGCACCGGCGGCGACCGCTACAACCTGCTGCTTTCCCAGCAGCGTGCCCAGGCGGTGGCCGATGTCCTCAGCGGCTTCAACGTGCAGGCCGTGCGCATGGACGTGGTCGGTTTCGGCGAGACCCAGCCGATCGCGGATAACAGCTCCGCGTCCGGCCGTCAGCAGAACCGCCGCGTGGAACTGACCCTGATTCCTTACAAGGGATAACGTAACGGGTTAGCGCGACCGCCTCAGGCGGTGTTGGCCCGGCGCAGCCGCCAGACCAGCACCGCCAGGGGCACCATCAACGCCACCACCAGCATGTACGGGAAGCGGTGGTCGATGGTGTACAACCCGGTGCCCACCAAAGGCCCGAGCACGAACCCCAGCGACGGACACGCACTGGCCAGCCCGGCCACCCTGCCCTGCTCCGAACTGTCCACCCGCAAGCTCGCCAGCGACATGATCGCCGGCATGCCGAAGCCGATCCCCATACCCACCAGCATCACCGCCAGGGTCATGCCCAGACGGCTGTCGAAGGCCCACAGCACGCCGGCGCCCAGGCCAATGGCCGGTACCGCCAGGGCCAGCAGCACCAGTGCCGGTGCCCGCAGCCACTGCACCACCAGAATCTGACCGGTGAGCGAAGTGATCGCCGCCGCCATCATGGCGGTGCCCAGGGCGCCGGCCGCTTCCGTGGGGGTCATGTTCAGGGCGTCCTGGAACAGAAAGCCCAGGGTCTGCTGAACCAGCGCGAAGCTCATGAACAGCACTACCCCGGTGATCAACAGGTCGCGGAAACGGCGGTCGGTATAGGCGCGCAGACCGGTGGCCAGCACCGTGCGGCGGCGTTGCACCGGCGGCTCGCCGCGATACGGCGACGGCGGCAGGAAAAACAGAATAAACACCGCCATCAAGGCCACCAGGCCGGCCACCAGATAGAGCGGCAACACCAGGGCCACCGCGGCCAGCATGCCGCCGATGCCCGGGCCCAGCACGGTGCCCAGGTTGTTGGCCGCGCCGATGCGTCCCATGCCACGGGTGCGCGCTTCCGGCGCGGTGATGTCCGCGGTGTAAGCCGCCGCCGACGGGGGCGTGGCGGCCATGATCACCGCCTGGCTCATACGCGCCGCCACCAGCAGCGCCACCAGCGCGCCGCCGCTCACCCAGCCGGCGAGCCCGGCCTGGAACACCAGCGCGAACAGCAGCGTGCCGATCGCATAGCCGCTCAGCCCGATGATCAGAATCGGCCGGCGGCCGTAGAGCTCACTCAGGTAGCCCCACACCGGGCTGGCCAGCGCGAAGGCCAGCGACGAGCAGCTGATGATCAGCCCCACCTGGATCTCGGCCAGACCGGTGGCTCGGCCCAGCGACGGCAGCAGCGTAAACACCAGGGTTTGGCCCAGGGCGGTGACGCCCACCGCGGCAAGCAGCAGGCTTTGGGTAAAGGTCGAGGACCTGGCAACCGGCGATAATGACAAAGAGGGCCTCCTATCAGAGGCCGCTAATATATCACCTTCGTTGTCCTATCGCCGCCGCCGGTGGGTAACAAAAGAAAACGTCAGTTATTTTCTTCGGACAGCAGGAAGTGGGCCCGGGCGATGGTGATCGGCTCTTCCCGGCGTTTCTGCCAGGCGCTGATGTGCACATTGGCGATGCGACGGCCCAGGCGGGTGATGCGGCACTCGGCGAAGGTGTCGCGGAACAGGCCGGCGCGCAGGTAGTCGATGGTGAAATCGATGGTCTTGGGCACCTTGGGCTCGCCCATTTCCAGTAGGATGAAGATGATCGCGGCCTGCTCCATGAAGCCGGCCACGGCGCCACCGTGCAGCGCCGGCAAGGTGGGGTTGCCGATATTGTTCTCGTTGCGCGGCAGAATGAAGGTCAGTTCCTCGCCCTGCACCAGCAGCTCAATGCCCAGGAAGCGGGCGTAGGGCACCCGGTCCACCAGGTCCTGGTAGTTGGCTTCGCCCTTGCGGCAGGCTTCGATCAAGGCTTTCAGTGAATCGGTCATCAGGACACCACCCGCCCGTTCTTATCCAGTTTCATGCGTGTGTAGGTGGCCAGGCCGGTGGCCACCGGCTCGCCCTCTTCCTCACCCTCTTCCCAGGTGGTCAGCCGTACGAAGGTGACATTGGGCGTGAGCCGGTAGCAGCTGGCGTGGCAGATCACCGCCTTGCCCGGGGTCGGGGCGTGCAGGTGATCGACGCGGAAATCGATCGTCGGCGTGATCTCGAAATTGGGGTACAGGCGGCAGCTGTTGGCCATGCCGCCGGCCTGGTCCATCATCGCGAAGATGGCGCCGCCGTGCAGCACGCCGGTGTCCGGGTTGCCGACCAGGTCCTCGCGCCAGGGCAGGCGCACACGGACGCCGTCTTCTTCGGCGCTGAGCACTTCCATGCCCAGGTTGCGGGAATGGCGCACCGTCTCCAGGGAGCGGTTACAGACGTCCATGCGGGTGTAGGGGGGCTTTGAATTTGTCACGAGGGCCAATGCTCTGTTACTGCGGGCCCGGCAAGATTACCGCCTACCCTTACTCGGGATCAATTGCTATCAGCGGAGCCTCCATGGCACCACGTCCTTCCGTGAAATCTTCACTGCGCGCCTTGAGCCATATGGTCGAGCGCCGGCGTCATCCGCGCCGCTTCATTCAGACCGACAAAACGCCCTGGGACGAGATTTACCGCAACGGCATCATGGCGCTGCGTCATTACAGTCTGCCACCGATGGCGCGGATTCCGGTCGGCGACGAGGAAATACCGGTACGGCGGGAGAAACATCGCATTCCGCTGATTCTGGTGCCGGCGCTGGGCATCCATTGTTGGACCTACGACCTGATGCCCAACCGCTCCATGGTTCGCTATCTGATGGCGCGCGGCCATGACGTCTATCTGATCGACTGGGGCCAGCCGTCCCAGGCGGACCGCGACCTGGACCTGGACACCTACGTGAACCAGTGGCTGCCGCAGGCGGTGGAGCGGGTTCGCGAGCACACCGGTTGCGACCAGGTGAACCTGCTCGGCTACTGCATGGGCGGGCTGCTGTGCATGCTGTATCTGGGCAGCCACCCGGAAGCGCCGGTGCGCAGTCTGTCGACCATCGCCAGCCCGGTGAATTTTCATAAAAGCGGTCCGTTCGGCAAGATTTTCAGCCTTGCGGCGATTCCCGCCATGCAGGCTCACGACTGGTTCCAGGTGCGTCTGGAGCCGCTCGACAGCAAGCTGTTCCACATTCCCGCCCGGCTGTTGTCGCTGGGCTTCAAGATGACCAACCCGCCGGGGCTGGTGCAGTCCTATGTGGATTTACTGCGCAACATGGGCGACCGGGACTACCTCACCGAGTACATGACCATGGGCCAGTGGTTCAACGACATGGTCGATTACCCCGGGGCGGTGGTGCGCGAAGTGATCGAAAAGATGGTGCTCGCCAACAGCCTCGCCGATGGCCGTCTCAGCATCGGCGGGCGGCAGGTGGATTTCGGCGCCATTACCCAGGACCTGCTGGCGTTCGGCGGACGCACCGACCGCATCGTCAGCCTGCGCGCCGCGCGGGAGATTCTCAAAGTGGTGGGCAGCCGCGAGAAGCGGTTCGAAGAGGCCCCCGGCGGCCACGCCGGGGTGTTCGCCGGCAGCAAGGCGCCCGGCCAGTGCTGGCGGGTGATCGCCGACTGGCTCGAAGCGCGCGCCGACTGAGCCTTACTCGGGCGGGCCGATGGTGGGTTTGGCGACCTCGGAGGTGGCCAGGTCCACGGCCTGCTGCAGGCTGCTGGTCATCTGCGAGGTATAGCGGTAGACCAGGAACGGCACCGCGTCCTCGCCGAACTTGAGCATGGAAGAACGGATAAACCCCCACTTGAGGGCGGCCTGCTCCAGGGTTCGGTTGAGATTGCCGTCGCCACGGTGAGCGGCCTGCACCCGTTTCAGCCTTTCCGTGAACGCCGGCACCGCCGGCTCGAAGGCGCCGCGATCCTGTTCCGCGTTCTCATCCCCGTTGACGGCGATGATCGCCACATAGGACGACGTCAGGTACTGCAGCTCACTGATCAGCGCGTACACATCGTCGTAATCACCGCCCGCCGCGCTTTCGAAACCATTGATGCCGTCGGCCATCTCCGCCGGCAGGTCGTCCAGCCGACGGGGGTCGCCGGGCACGGTTTCGGCCTCGGCGCCACCGGGGGCCGGCAGGGCCTGGTCGGCGGCCATCCGCTGCCACTGGTCGGTGAGATCCGTGACCAGCGCCCGCTCCGCGTCGGTCTCGCTGCTGGCACGCAGTTCATCCAGCGCTTCAGCGGCCTGTTGGGCGGCTTCGTTGAGTGCCACCCGGTAAGTGTCGTTGCCGTCCATGACGGAATACATGTGGAAGTCCGTGCGCACTTGCCAAAGATGGTGCTCCAGATCTTCCAACTGGGCCCGACTCACGGCCGCGCCCGCAAGCACGGGGGCCGTCAACCCGGTTACCGATAACACCACCGCCAAGGCGCCCCTGGAAAGGGTTCGCATAGCATCTCCTATTGCATTTTTTGTTGCCTAACCCGAGGACAAACGCGGCAAAGATAGTACATAGCGACGTCTTTTACCAATGCGCAATATTGCGCCGGGCTAACGGCCAGGGCGGCTGAGCTCTTTATACAGCGCCTGATATTCTTGAGTGAGCTTGTGCTTGGGGCTCCAATTGATCAGCGGCGTGGCGCATTCATGGGATTCGCGCATGGCGACGCTGGCGGACAGCTTGCTCTCGAGGATCGGCAGGCCCTCCTCCACCAGCGACGCCACCAGCTCCTTGGGCAGCCGTGCGCGTGGCTGGTACTGGTTCACCACGATGCCCTGCACACGCAGATCCTCGTTGTGGTCCTCGCGGGTCTCCTGGATGTTTTCCAGCAACGAATACAGCGCCTTGCGGGAAAACGCATCGCAATCGAAGGGAATCAACACCCGGTCGGCGGCGATCAACGCGGACAGGGTGTAGAAATTGAACGCCGGCGGGGTGTCCACGTAGATGGCGTCGAATTCCCGCGCCAGACTTTTCAGCAGGCCGCGCAGCTTATAGATCTTGTGCTTGGATTCGAGCAGGTGTTCCACCTCGCCCAGTTCACCGTCGGAGGGCAACACGTACAGGTTTTCGAACTTGGTGAGGTGCACATAATCGCGGGGCGCTTTTTCCTTGAGCTTGAACGACAGCGTCTGGGCGAAAAAGGTGCCGATGTTGGGGGTCGGCCCCTGCTCCTGCTGATACGCGCCCATGCCCAGCAAGTACTGGCTGGCATTGCATTGTGGATCCAGGTCCACCACCAGCGTCTTGTTGCCCCGGGCGGCGCTGATCGCCGCCAGATTCACGGTGATACTGGATTTGCCCACACCGCCTTTCTGATTAAACACCACGGTTCGCATGCACGGTTCTCCTTACCTGAATGGCGCAATGATACACAGGGGCTGGAACGGCTCCCAGGCCGCAGCGACGTGGGCCGCCGTTGCCGGGTAAATGCACGACAGAAAGACATTTACCCCCCTTGTCCCGCTTCCCCGTTTGCGCTCAGTATAGATATACACGATGTTTACCACGGAGTGATCCATGAGCGCCGTTACACCCTTTGCGCCCGTTCCAACGGGCAGCCCCCTTAAGGCGGTCCCCGGAGATCCGGGCTGGCCACTGGTCGGGCACACGTTAACCAGTATGCGTGATCCGGTGGGCCTGATGCGACAGCGTTACGATCAGTATGGTCCGGTGTCCTGGACCCGGCTGTTCGGTCTGCGGGTGGTGCAGATGCTGGGCCCGGACGCCAACCAGTTCGTGCTGATGAACAAAGGCGACCTGTTTTCCAACCACGGCGGCTGGGATTTCTTTATCGGTCCGTTTTTCCACCGCGGCATCATGCTGCTGGATTTCGAGGAGCACCGCTGGCACCGGCGCATCATGCAGCAGGCGTTCACCAAGAGTGCGCTGCGCGGCTATCTGGACCGTATGGGGCCGCGCATCACCGCCGGCCTGGAAACCTGGCCGGACGGCGGCATCCAGGTGCTGCCCCGGGTCAAGCGGCTGACCCTGGATCTGGCCACCGATGTGTTCATGGGCCAGGCACTGGGCCCGCGCTCCGAGCAGGTCAACCGGGCGTTCGTGGACACGGTGCGCGCCGGCACCGCGCTGCTGCGCTTTCCGGTGCCGGGGCTGCGTTGGTCCAAGGGTTTGCGCGGGCGGCGGGTGCTGGAGCAACTGTTCCGCGATGAGATTCCGGTAAAGCGAGGCCAGGAAGACAACGACCTGTTCAGCGCCCTTTGCCACGCCACCACCGAGGACGGCGACCGCTTCTCCGACGACGATGTGGTCAACCACATGATCTTCCTGATGATGGCGGCCCACGACACCACCACCATCACCCTCTCCAACCTGTTCTATCACCTGGCCCGCTCGCCGGAATGGCAGGAGCGCCTGCGCGAGGAAAGCCGGGCCTTGGGCAAAACCCAACTGGAGTACGAGGACCTGGAAAAGCTGCCGGGCATAGGCCTGGCGATGAAGGAAGCGCTGCGCCTGTGCGCGCCGGTGCCGTCACTGCCCCGCCGCACGGTGCGCGACGTCGAATACGACGGCTTTCATATTCCCAAGGGCAGCTTTATCACCGTGGCGCCCTACTTCACTCACTATATGGAGGAATACTGGCCGGACGCGGAGCGCTTTGACCCAGAACGGTTCGCCGAGCACCGCCGCGAGGACAAGGTGCACCCCTATGCCTGGGTGCCCTTCGGCGGCGGCGCGCACAAGTGCATCGGCCTGCATTTCGCCGACATGCAGGTGAAGGCGATCCTCCACCAGGTGCTGTTGAAGTACCGCTGGCGGGTGCCGGCGGACTATGTGATGCCGGTGGACACCACCAGCCTGCCGGTGCCCAAGGACGGCCTGCCGGTAACGCTGGAACGGCTTTAACCACCGCGGCGGCGGCAATCAGCCGCTGAGGGTCTCACCGTCACGCAGGGTAACCAGCTCTTCCGCCGAGGTGGGGTGAATGCCCACGGTGGCGTCGAAGTCCGCCTTGGTGGCGCCCATGCGCACCGCCACGGCGAACCCCTGGGTGATCTCGGCGGATTCTTCGCCGGCCATATGCAGACCCACCACCCGGTCGCTGGCGTCGTCGACGATCAGCTTCATCATGGATTTTTCCTGGATGTCGCTGAGCGTGTAGCGCATCGGCCGGAACTGGCTTTTGTAGACACGGATGGTGCCGTATTCGGCCAGCGCTTCTTCCTGGCTGAGCCCCACGGTGCCGATGTTCGGATGACAGAACACGGCGGTGGGCACGTCGCGATAGTCCAGCGGCGCCTTCGGCTTGTGCTCGCCGAACAGATGGGCCGCCAGCCACATGCCTTCGGCCAGGGCCACCGGCGTCAATTGCAGACGATCGGTGACGTCGCCCAGGGCATAGATGTTCGGCTCGCTGGTCTGGAAGGCGTCGTCGACGATCACCGCGCCGTTGTCGCGAGTCTGCACGCTCACACCGTCGGCGAACAGGCCGTCCAGCTTGGGCACCCGGCCGGTGGCGTAGAACACCTCGTCCACCACCAGGCTGTCGCCGTTCAACAGGCGCAGGGTTTTCTCGCCGTCGGCGTCGCCCTCGATGGCGCTGACGTCGGTGTTCACATGGATATGGATGCCGGCCGCGGCCATGCGCTCGGCGACGAACTCGCGGATTTCTCCGTCGAAGCCGCGCAGGATCAGATCACGGCGGTACAACTGGTGCACCTCCACGCCCAGGCCGTTAAGAATGGACGCGAATTCGCAGGCGATATAGCCACCGCCCACCACCGCGACGCGCTCCGGCAGCTTATCCAGATAGAACAGATCGTCGGAGATGCGCACCAGATTATCGCCGGGCAGTTCCGGCACATGGGGCTTGCCGCCGGTGGCGATCAGAATGTTCTTACATTCCAGAACGCGATCGCCGTCCACGGACACCCGGCCGGGGCCCTCGATGCGGCCGTGGCCTTCGAACACGGTGACGCCGGCGTTATCCAGGATGCGGTTGTAGATGCCATTGAGCCGTTCGATCTCACGGGTCTTGTTGTCGCGAAGGGTGTTCCAGTCGAAACGCCAGCCGTCCAGCTGGTAACCGTAGCTGGCGGCCAGCTCGAACTCTTCCGGGAAGCCGGCGCCATAGGCGAACAACTTCTTGGGTACACAGCCCACGTTGACGCAGGTGCCGCCGAAGAACCGTTCCTCGATAATCGCCACCCGGGCGCCGTGGCCGGACGCCATGCGCGCGGCGCGTACACCACCGGAACCGGCACCGATAACCACCAGATCGAATTCGTCAGACAAAACACTCTCCTTAATCGTAGACCGCTTCGGAATGGACGCTATTGTGGCGGCCACCCGGTGAAGAACAAGGCCAGGCGGTTAATCACCCTGATAGCGTGCCCTTATGCCGCCGCCTCGGCGCCCTTCAGGCGCCGACACGGAAGCGGGCGAACGGCGCGTGCAGACTGGGCCGCCCCTGGCGCAGGTAAAGCCCCGGCTCAATCGGCGGCCACAGCTCTTCCAGGGGCATGGAGTCGCCGTTGGCGTTGACCATGCGCGCGTGATGGCGGCGCAGCTGACGCGGCTCCCCCACCCCGCAGGCGTGGGCGATGGTTTCCACTTCCTTGACCAGATTGGCGTGGAAATGCGCCACCCGCGCGCCCTTCTCGCTGGGCACCAGGCCGCGTTGCAGACGGGGGTTATGGGTGGTGACGCCGGTGGGACAGGTGTTGCGGTTGCACTGCATCGCCTGGATGCAGCCCAACGCGAACATATAGCCGCGCGCGGAGACGCAGAAATCGGCGCCTATGGCGATCGCCCAGGCGACCATGGACGGCGTGATCAGTTTGCCCGACGCGATTATGCGAATACGGTCCTGCAGCGCGAAGCCGTCGCGCAGGTCGACCACCAGCGGTAACGACTCGGCCAGATTCAGCCCCACGTCGTCCATCAGCGACATGGGCGCGGCGCCGGTGCCGCCGTCGCCGCTGTCCACCGTGATGAAATCCGGCGCGCTTTCCAGGCCGCGCTCGTGGATCTCCATGAACAGCTCTTCCAGCCATTGCCAGGAGCCGATCACGGTCTTGATGCCGGTGGGTTTGCCGGTGACCCGGCGTACCCGCTCGATCATGTCCAGCAGGTCGCCGGCGCTGCGCACACCGGGCTGGCCGTTGGGGCTGACCGACGCCTGCCCCACCGGAATACCGCGAATGCGGGCGATGTCCGCGGTGACTTTTTGCGCCGGCAGAATGCCGCCCTTGCCCGGCTTGGCGCCCTGGCTGAGCTTGATCTCGAACATCTTCACCGACTGCAGGCGCGCCACCTCCCACAGCTTCTCATCGCTCAGGTTGCCTTCCTCGTCACGCACGCCGTAATAGGCGGTGCCGATCTGGAACACCAGGTCGCAATGCCCTTCCAGGTGCATTTCGGTGAGGCCGCCCTCGCCAGTATTCAGCCAGCAGCCGGCCTGACCGGCGCCCCGGGACAGGGCGCGCACGGCGGGGGTGGACAGCGCGCCGAAGCTCATCCCCGACACGTTGTGGAAGCTGCGCGCCACGAACGGCTGGTCGGCGTGGGGGCCGATCATCAACGGCAGGGTTTCGGCGGCGTCTTTTTCCAGCGTCGGGTACGGCGTGTTAAGAAAGACCACGCGGCCGGCGGCGTTCTGCTTGGTGGTCCCGAAGGCCACCGTGTTGCTCAGGTCCTTGGCGGCGCGGTACACCCAGCTGCGCTGGGCGCGGTTGAACGGCAGTTCCTCGCGGTCCATGGCAAAGAAGTACTGGCGGAAGAACTCACCAATGTGCTCGAAGAAGTAGCGAAAACGACCGATCAGAGGGTAATTGCGTCGAATCGCATGGGCTTTCTGGAAATAGCGATCCTGTACCCACAGGACCATGGCCGCCACGGTCACCAGGAACACCATCAACAGCAGGCCCAAGGCCAGCCAGGTGGTCAGCAGATTGACCCAGGCATGCAACTGCTCGGAGAGCATAGAACCTCCTCTAATCGCCCGAAGCCATGCTATCACCATAACCCGGCCCCGCCATCCGCGATCGCCGACGAAAATAAGCGCCTGATGCTAAAAGATGAGAACCGGGGCTAATAATCCGAATCGGAAACCTAGCCCGACCGCTAATACTGTGGTATCACTTTCCACTGGAATCGGGATGTAAAATCAGTAAGAGACAAAACAATGAAATTAACGGGGGTCTGCGGCCTCGTGTTGGCACTGGGGGTGTCAATGCCGGCCGCCGCGGAAAACATCTACACCTACCGGGGTCACGGTGGCGAAACCCTGTTCACGGACAAGCCCCGCGCCAAGGTGGACGCCAGCTATACCCTGCTCTCCGTGCGCAAGGGCTGGACCTACACCGCCACCGCCCTGAGCGCCGCCCAGCGTGACCGCTACGACACCGTTATCGAACGCGCCGCCGGTGATTTCGGCGTCGAGGCGGCCCTGGTGAAAGCGGTGATCCACGCCGAATCCCTGTTCGACCGCACCGCCGTATCCCGGGTCGGCGCCCAGGGCCTGATGCAGCTGATGCCCAGCACCGCCCGCTATCTGGAAGTGGCGGACCCGTTCGATGCCAGCGCCAATATCCACGGCGGCACCCGTTTCCTCGCCTACCTGCAGAACAAGTTCAGCACCCTGGACCAGGTCCTGGCGGCGTACAACGCCGGCGAAGGCAACGTGCGCCGCTATGGCGGCATCCCCCCGTTCCCGGAAACCCAGGCCTACGTGAAAAAAGTCAAAGAGCTGCGGCTGCGCTATCAGCTGCAATTGTCCAAGGACGACGCGGTCGCCGTCCGCTAATGAGCTAGAGGTCGCTGACCCCGATCCAGGGGCCGTCGTAATCAATCCGGTAGCGTTTCAGGCAATAACCCTGGGTGCCACGGCACTGGCCGCTGTCCAGAGAAAACTCCAGCCCGTGTCCCGGGCAACGAAGGACCTCGCCACGCACGGAGGCGCGCTCCAACGGGAATTCGCCATGCGGGCAACGGCGTTGCACCAGCCAGGTGCCGCCGTCCTCATGAATCAGCAATAACTCTTCGCGGCCGATTTGGACCGGCAGCCGCAGTCCGTCGTAAAGATCCAGCGTGCGGATCAGGCGATGGAACATGGGCGCGCTCTCCTCCCCTGCGATGCCGCCAACCTTAGCATGCGATCATGGGATCGTCCCGGGTCGGTGTGTTCCCTCCAGAAGGTCCGCACCGGGATCGGGTGTGCC
>DGNT01000105.1:0-2740 GCA_002389055.1 Alcanivorax sp. UBA4485 | reverse complement strand
CACACCCGATCCCGGCGCTCCTCGGAAAAATCACCGCCGCGGGCCAGAAAACCGCCCGGACCATTCTAAGAAGCTCGGTTTGTGGGAGCTTGCCTCGCAAGCGAAAGGCCGGCAAAGCCGGCCGGCAGGATTCCAGAGACGCTGATGGTGCTGCCGTTAGAAATCTCTCTGGCATCCTGCCGGGAGCTTCGCTCCCTTTCGCGGGCTGGGCCCGCTCCCACAAGGCCTGCTTCCACAGCCTGGGCTTCGTAGAATGGTTCGGCGGCAGTGATGACCCGTGGCGGTGGTTTCTTCGCATCAGCGAGGTGCCGGGCAGGGCTGCCCAGGACCGTGTTTGGCCAGGGACGGCCAAACGCCGAGCCTACAGGGAGGTACTCGTGGCGTGTCCTGGGCAGCCCTGCCCGGCACCTCGCCTTTGCTGGAGGGAACCGTCCCCGATAACGCGCGATGCACCATAAAAAAGCCCGGCGCGAGGCCGGGCTTTTCAGGGGCGGAAACCGGGTCGAGGTTCAGTCGACCAGATTTTCCGCCAGGTAGAACCAGGTGCCCATCACCGAATCCGGGTTCAGGGACACGGAGGAGATACCCTGGTCCATCAGCCAGCGCGCCAGATCGGGATGATCGGACGGCCCCTGGCCGCAAATGCCCACGTACTTGCCCTGGGCATTACAGGCGTCGATGGCCATCTTCAGCAGCGCCTTCACCGCCGGGTCGCGCTCGTCGAACAGGTGACTGACGATGCCGGAGTCCCGGTCCAGGCCCAGCGTCAGCTGGGTCAGGTCGTTGGAACCGATGGAGAAGCCGTCGAAGTACTGCAGGAACTCATCGGCCAGCAACGCGTTGGTGGGCAGCTCGCACATCATGATCACCCGCAGGCCTTCGTCGCCGCGCTTGAGCCCGTTCTTGGCGAGCAGATCGATCACCTGCTCGGCCTCGCCCGGGGTGCGCACGAACGGCACCATCACTTCCACGTTGGTGAAGCCCATCTGCTCACGAACTTTCTTGAGCGCGCGGCACTCCAGTTCGAAGCAGTCGCGGAAGTTTTCGCTGATGTAGCGGCTGGCACCACGGAAGCCGAGCATCGGGTTTTCTTCGTCCGGCTCGTAGAGGCTGCCGCCGATCAGGTTGGCGTATTCGTTGGACTTGAAGTCCGACAGACGCACGATCACCTTTTCCGGGTGGAAGGCGGCGGCCAGGGTGGAGATCCCCTCGACCAGCTTCTCGACGTAGAAGTCCACCGGGTCGTCGTAACCGGCGATGCGCTTGTCGGCGGCCTGTTTCACGTCGCGCGGCAGGCTGTCGTAGTTGAGCAGCGCCTTGGGGTGCACGCCGATCATCCGGTTGATGATGAACTCCAGACGCGCCAGGCCGACGCCCTGGTTGGGCAGCGTGGCGAAGTCGAAGGCCCGGTCCGGGTTGCCCACGTTCATCATGATCTTGAACGGCAGTTTGGGCATGGACTCGATGGAGTTGCGCTGGATGTCGAAGTCCAGCTTGCCTTCGTAGATATTGCCGGTGTCGCCCTCGGCGCAGGATACGGTCACTTCCTGACCGTCCTTGAGCAGGTCAGTGGCGTCACCGCAGCCGACGATGGCCGGCACGCCCAGTTCGCGGGCGATGATCGCCGCGTGGCAGGTGCGGCCGCCGCGGTTGGTGACAATGGCGGAGGCGCGCTTCATCACCGGTTCCCAGTCCGGGTCGGTCATGTCGGTGACCAGCACGTCGCCGGGCTGCACGCGGTCCATTTCCTTGATGTTGGAGACGATGCGCACCGGGCCGGCGCCGATGCGCTGACCGATGGCGCGGCCTTCCACCAGCACCTTGCCGGTCTGCTTGAGCAGGTAGCGCTCCATCACGGAGGCGTCGGAACGGCTTTTCACGGTTTCCGGACGGGCCTGGACGATGTAGAGCTTGCCGTCGTCGCCGTCCAGCGCCCATTCAATGTCCATGGGCATGCCGTAGTGCTTTTCGATCTCGATGGCCTGGCGGGAAAGATCCTCCACCTGGGCATCGGTGAGGCAGAAACGCAGCCGGTCGGCGGTCTCCACGTCCACGGTCTGCACCGATTTGCCGGCGCTGGCTTCGCTGCCGTAGACCATTTTCTGCATCTTGCTGCCGAGGTTGCGGCGCAGGATGCTGGGCCGCTTGTTCAGCAGTGTCTTTTTGTGGACGTAGAACTCATCCGGGTTCACGGCGCCCTGCACCACCATTTCGCCCAGCCCGTAGGAGGCGGTGATGAACACCACGTCGCGGAAGCCGGATTCGGTGTCCAGGGTGAACATGACACCGGCGGCGCCGGTCTCGGAGCGCACCATCTGTTGCACGCCGGCGGACAAGGCCACCAGTTTGTGGTCGAAACCCTGGTGCACCCGGTAGCTGATGGCGCGGTCGTTGAACAAGGAGGCGAACACTTCCTTCACCGCCACCATCACATGGTCCAGGCCGCGAATGTTGAGGAAGGTCTCCTGCTGACCGGCGAAGGAGGCGTCCGGCAGGTCTTCCGCGGTGGCGGAAGAGCGCACCGCCACCGGCAGTTCGCCGTCGCCGCCGCCCATTTTCTCATAGGCGTCGCGGATCGCGTCTTCCAGCTCGGGCTGGAAGGGGGCGTCCACCACCCACTTACGGATTTTCTCACCGGTTTCCGCCAGAGCCACCACGTCTTCCACGTCCAGCGCGCCGAGAGCGTCATTGATCTTGGTGGTCAGATCATTGTGCTCAAGGAAGTCGCGGAAGGCTTCCG
>DGNT01000074.1 GCA_002389055.1 Alcanivorax sp. UBA4485 | reverse complement strand
TGCCGAGATAACGGTCCAGCAAAAGCATGCCCAGCACCGCGGTAAGGACCGGGAAAGCCGCGACGATCAGCACGTTGGTGCACAGGGAGGTCCAGGTGAACACCGGCATTTTCATCAGATTCATGCCGGGGGCACGCATCTTGACGATCGTCACCAACAGGTTGATGCCCGATAGCAACGTGCCCACCCCGGCGATCTGCAACGCCCATAGATAATAATCCACCCCTACCCCGGGGCTTTCCATGATCCCCGAAAGAGGTGGGTAGGCCAGCCAGCCGGTCTTGGCGAACTCACCGATGAACAAGGACGCCATCACCAGCACGGCGCCGCTGACGGTCATCCAGAAGCTGAAGTTGTTAAGAAACGGAAAGGCCACGTCCCGGGCGCCGATCTGCAACGGGATGATGTAGTTCATGATGCCGGTGATCAACGGCATGGCGACGAAGAAGATCATGATCACGCCATGGGCGGTAAAAATCTGATCGTAATGATCCGGCGGCAGGTAACCGGTGGCGTCGCCGAACGCCCAGGCCTGCTGGATGCGCATCATGATGGCGTCGGCGAAGCCGCGCAGCAGCATCACCAGGCCCAGCACCATGTACATGATGCCGATCTTTTTGTGGTCGATGCTGGTGAACCATTCCTTCCACAAATAGCCCCACACGCGGTAATAGGTCATCGCCCCCAGGAGGGCGGCGCCGCCCAGCGCCACGACCACGAACGTCGCCACGATCACCGGGTCATGAAGCGGAATGGCGTCCCAGGAGAGGCGTCCGAAAATCAATCGGGTGAGATCGAGTTGCTCAAACATGTTCAATTCCCATGAGATCCGTGGTCATGATCCGGTCCGTGGTGGTCCATCATATCCTTCATGCACACCGTGCCCGGGTCCACGCAACGGTTCAGAATGGCGTCGTACAGCCCGGGATCGACATCGGCGTAATAGCGCACGGGTTCCTTCTGGCTGGGTTCGGCAAGTTGCTTGTAGGCGGCCCGGTCCAGTTCGCCGCCGCCGTCACGCACCTTGTCCACCCAGCCTTCAAAGTCCGCCTCCGTTTCCAGTCCGTGGAAATGGAAACGCATGTGGGAAAAACCGGCGCCACTGTAGTTGGCGGAAAAGCCATCGTACACGCCGGGTTCATTGATCACGCCATGCAGCTTGGTTTCCATGCCCGCCATGGAGTAAATCTGGCCGGCCAGGGCGGGAATGTAAAAAGAGTTCATGTTCGAGTGCGAGGTGATCTCGAAGCGAATCGGCCGATCCACCGGTGCCGCCAGTTCGTTGACGACGGCAATGCCCTGCTCGGGATAGAAGAACAGCCACTTCCATTCCAGGGACACCACCTGCACCACCAGCGGCTCGGTGCCCTCGGGCACGGGCCGGCCGGCGTCAATGCGGTCCAGTGGTCGATACGGGTCCAGCTTGTGGGTGCTCACCCAGGTGATCGCGCCCAACGCGATGATGATCAACAACGGCACCGCCCAGATGACCAGCTCGAGCATGGTCGAGTGGTCCCAATCCGGCGAGTACTCCGCGTCCCGGTTGGAAGCGCGATACCGCCAGGCGAACATCAGCGTCATGATGATCACTGGCACGATCACGATCAGCATCAGACCGGTGGCCCAGAGAATCAGGTCACGCTGTTGCATGGCGACGTCCCCGGAGGGTGACATCACCACCATGTCACAGCCCGCCAGCAGGGCCAGGGGAACGGATAGAAGGGCGCCTTGAAGCGGCCTGGAAAATGAAAGCAGCTTGGGAAATACCATTGCCGGATCAGGATTTGTGGCCCACGATACGAACGACTGTACTCGTTCGGGGACGCTCCGGGAATTGGACATTTTGTCCTATGGCGGCGCCCCCGGGTTCAGGCGATGCTATGCACTGATCGTCCGTTGACGCGCCTAATCCTTTGTTCGAATAAAAGAGCCCGCATCATGTCCAGCAGCCAAGATCAAACCACGACACCCGTCGCCACCATGGAACAGGATCTGCGTAACACCGCCGCCGACCGCTCCAAGGTGGCACCCGGGGAGATCGCCGTGGGCGTGGTGATCGGCCGCGCCTCGGAGTACTTCGATTTCTTCGTATTCGGCATCGCCTCGGTGCTGGTGTTCCCGTACGTGTTCTTCCCGTTCCTGGGGCGGCTGGAAGGCATGCTGGCGGCGTTCATTATTTTTTCCTTCGCGTTCCTGGCCCGGCCCTTCGGCACCGCCCTGTTCATGACCATCCAGCGCCACTGGGGCCGCAGCGTGAAGCTCACCGTGGCGCTGTTCATGCTGGGCACCGCCACCGTCGGCATGGCGCTGCTGCCGACCTATGAAACCCTGGGCGTCTGGACCATTCTGCTGCTGGCGCTGTTCCGTATTCTCCAGGGCTTTGCGCTGGGCGGCTCCTGGGACGGCCTGCCCTCCCTGCTGGCGCTCAACGCGCCACGCCATCGGCGCAGCTGGTACGCCATGCTCGGCCAGCTCGGCGCGCCGATCGGCTTCCTGGTGGCCGGGGCCCTGTTCCTGTATCTGGTGGTCAGCCTCTCCAGCGAGGATTTCCTGGGCTGGGGCTGGCGCTATCCGTTCTTCGTCGCCTTCGCGATCAATGTGGTGGCTCTGTTCGCGCGCCTGCGCCTGGTGGTCACCGATGAGTACACCCAGGCCCTGGAAGAAGGCGAACTGGAGCCCATCGGTACCCGCGAGATGCTGCGCCGGCAGGGTTACAACATCTTTATCGGCTCGTTCGCGGCGCTCGCCAGCTATGCCCTGTTCCACATGGTGACCATTTTCCCGTTGTCCTGGATCAGCTTTAACGAAAGCCAGTCGATCCGCGACGTGCTCGGCGTCCAGCTTGCCGGCGCGGTGCTCGCCGTGTTCGGCACCATCGCCTCCGGCTGGATCGCCGATCGCATCGGCAAGCGTACCACCGTGGCCCTGCTGGCCTGCCTGATCGGCGTATTCGCGCTGTTCACGCCGATGCTGCTGGACGGCTCGGCGCTGCAACAGGACGCCTTTATCCTGATCGGCTTCGCGCTGCTGGGCGTGTCCTACGGCCAGGCCGCTGGCACCGTGACCACCAACTTCGAGCGCCGCTTCCGCTATACCGGCGCGGCCCTGACGTCCGATTTCGCCTGGCTGTTCGGCGCCGCCTTCGCGCCGCTGGTGGCGCTCGGGCTGTCGGCCAACTTCGGCCTCGCCTACGTCAGTGTCTACCTGCTGTCCGGGGTGGTCTGCACGCTGCTGGCGCTACGCATCAACAAGTCGCTGGAAGCCAGCGACTAGGGCTTGTTCACACAAGGAAGGGCCGGGCGGCTTCGATGACGGCGTCCGGCGCTTCGGTCTGCGGGTAGTGGCCGACGCCGGCCAGTTCCACCACGTCCGGATCGGGAATCAGCTCCCGGTAGCGCGCCACCATGTGGCCGCCGGACACCGGGTCCTCGGTGCCGTCAATCAGGCGCACCGGGATACCGCGCCCGGCCGCGTCGCGCAGCGCACCCACCCAGCGCTCGCGGTGGCGGCGCCGCTCTTCCATATAGCGAATCAGACGCGGCATCACCGCGCGACCGTTGTTGTGCTGCAGCAAGGCCCAATAGCCCGCCACCTCGCCATCCGGCAAGGGCCGGGCGCAGATGTGACGGAAGGCGGCTTGCATCTTCTCGAAGGTGAAGAACTTCACCACCAAGGGGCCGAGCGGGCTGATCAGCAGTTTCTGCAGGCGCACCGGCAGATGGGTTTCCGGGAACAGGCCGCCATTGAGCAGCACCACGCTCCGGATATCCAGACCCGGCTGTTGCCGGTCGGCACGCTCGCCGTGGCGGGCCAGCAGCTCCTGGGTGACGGTGTCGCCGTAATCGTGGGCCAGTATCCGGCAGCGGGCCACGCCCAGCTCGTCGAGCAGCGCTTCCACCATGTCCGCCTGGGCGAGGATGCTGTAGGGAAAGCGGCGCGGTTTGGCGCTGAGCCCGAAGCCCAGCAGGTCCATCATGATCACCCGGTAGTCGGCGGTGAACGCCGGCAGAATATGCCGCCAGTCCCAGCTGGCAGTGGGAAAGCCGTGGATCATCACCAGCACCGGGCGTTCATCGTCGCCCTCATCCCGGTACCAGATGTCCTGGCCACGCCAGTTGAAGGTCGAACCGCCGGCCCGCCAGGCGTCGATCGCCTGGAGGGCGTCGTTGTGCTGCTCGGAGGGCATCGGTGTTCTCCTTTTTATCGCCCGCGCCGCGAGCGCCGCTAGCTGAGTGAGCCCAGTGCCGCCTTGGTGAACGGCTCGATCTCATCATGCTGGCCGTCGCGCATTTTGACCAGCCAGTTGGGGTCCTGCAGCAACGCGCGGCCCACCGCGATCAGGTCGAACTCGTCCGCCGCCAGGCGCTTGGCCAGATCCTCGATGCCCTTGGGGTTGGCGTCGCCGCCGATGCCCTGATTGTTGGAACCGATAAAGTCATCGTCCAGGCCCACGCTGCCCACCGAGATCACCGGTTTGCCGGTGAGTTTGCGGGTCCAGCCGGCCAGATTCAGGTCGGAGCCTTCGAATTCCGGGGTCCAGAAGCGGCGCGTGGAGGCGTGGAACACATCCACGCCGGCGTCGGTGAACAGCTTCAGGAAGCGCTCCAGCTCTTCCGGGGTTTCCGCCAGACGCGCTTCGTAGTCCTGCTGCTTCCACTGGGAGAAGCGCAGCACGATGGCGAAGTCCTCGCCCACCGCCGCGCGCACCGCCTCAACGATTTCCACACCGAAGCGAGCGCGGTTTTCCAGCGAGCCGCCGTACTGGTCGTCACGCTGGTTGGTGCCTTCCCAGAAGAACTGGTCCAACAGATAGCCGTGGGCACCGTGGATCTCCACGCCGTCGAAGCCGATCTCCTTGGCGGCGCGGGCGGAATCCGCGAACGCCTGGATCACGTCCTGGATGTCCTTCAGGGTCATGGCTTCGCCGTTGGGTTTGCCGGGCTTGAACAGGCCGGACGGGGAATAGCCCGGCGCGTCCTTGTCCGGGCCCACGCCGGGCCGGCGGGTGCCGCCCACATGCCATAGCTGGGGAATGATCGCGCCGTTGGCGGCGTGCACCTGGCGCACCACTTCCTTCCAGCCGTTGAGCGCCGTTTCGCCGTGGAACGCCGGCACGCTGTCGTGACCCGGCGCGCCGGGGTGGCCCACGGTGGTGCCCTCGGTGATCAACAGCCCCACTTCGCCCTCGGCGCGGCGCCGGTAATAACCCGCCACTTCCTCGGTGGGCACCTGGCCCGGCGAGAAATTGCGGGTCATGGGCGCCATCGCCACCCGGTTACGCAGCTTCAGGGATTTGCATTCAAAAGGACGGAACAAAGGGGCCAGATCAGCGCTCATTGGGGCACTCCAGACAGGTTCGAGACGGTGCAATTCGGTTGCGTTTCGAAACCGTACCCATAACGGTTTCTTCTTGCAACCGTATTTGGCACACTGCCCCCATGGTCCGTAAACGTTTTCCCGACACCCACTGCTCGGTGGCCCGCGCGCTCAACGACGTGGGCGACTGGTGGTCTCTTCTGGTGGTGAAAGAAGCCATGCTCGGCACCCGCCGGTTCGTGGACTTTCAGCAGAACCTGGGTATTGCCCGCAATATTCTCTGCGACCGGCTGGCGCGGCTGCTGGAGAACGGCGTGCTGATCAAGCAGGACGTGGGCGAGCACGGCACCCGCTACGAGTACCGGCTCACCGAAAAAGGCCGGGATCTGTTCACGGTGGTCACCGCACTGCGTCAGTGGAGCGACCGCTGGAACGGCGAAAGTGACGGCCCGGAGCTGGTCGACCGGGCCAACGGCGAGCCGGTGCGAACGGTAACGGTGCAAAGCAGCGATGGCCGCGCGCTGGACGTGCGCTCGGTGGTCTACCGGGACTCGTCAGAGACCGACAGCGCCGCGGGCTGATCGGCCAGTTCGATGCGACGGGCCTTCCAGTAGCGCTCCTTCCAATAGACATTGTTCAGCGACGACGTCATCACGCCGCGGCTGGTGGAGGCGTGCAGAAAGCGCTTGCCGCCCATGTAGATGCCCACGTGGCGCTGCCGGAAACCGGTCTTGAAGAACACCAGATCGCCGGCCTGAAGCTCGGAACGGTCCACGCGCTCCCCTTCCCGGGCCAGCTCCTCGGTGGTGCGCGGCAGGTCCACGCCGAGCTTTGATCGGAAGGTGATCTGCACGAACGCGGAACAGTCCACCCCGGCCTCGCTGCTGCCGCCCAGGCGGTAGGGCACGCCGCGCCAGCGCTCCGCCTGAGCCCGTAGCAGCGGCAGCACCGGTGACGCCTCGCCATCCAGGCTCTCGGCGGGCACATCGTCGCGCAGCAGCGGCGGCGGGTCACCGCCGGCGTCGCGCTCTTCCACGTGGGGCGCCGGCCGGCTGGCGCAGCCGGCGAGCAGGGCCGCCAGCACCAGGGCCAGAAGTGGAAACAGGTGTTGCTGGGCGGGGGTGTGGCGCACGGAAACGACTTCTCCCTGGCGTTTTCAGAACAGCGTTTCGCGGACTATACCGCCGCCCGGGGCCGCGGGCCAACGCCGGATTCAGTGGTGTCCCTGGTGTTCCATCATATGCTTGGGATTATGCATGCCCTCTTTCACCCCGAAACGGATCAGCAGCACGTTGACCGGGTAGGCCACCAGCAGCCCCACCGACAGGGAGATAATCAGCGCGCCCCAGAACACCGGATCACCGATCCGGGCATCGCCGGCGAGACCGGCGTTCACCGCCAGCGCCGACACTTCCATGGCGGTGATACTGAGCGACTCCGCCACCACCGAATCCTTCAGCGCCACCCGGAACGCTTCGCCAGCCTGCATCAGCGGACCCAACGTGAAGGCGAAGCCGATGATGTAAGCGAGCGCGAACGAGACCAGGTTCACCGGCCAGCCGCTGATGGCGAACAGCCCGGCCAGCGTCAGCACACCGATGATTTCACCCAGGCCGCAGCCGGAATAGCAGTGCGCCACGGAGCGGAAGCTCTTGCGCCACAGGGAGTCATGGCGAATCTGCCCTCGGCCGGTGTACCAATAGACCGCCAGCCCCAACGGGCCGGAGTACACCACCGTGAGCACCCAGGCGACCTTCATCATACCGCCCAGAAAAGCATTGTGACGGCGCAGGTCGCGGATCACCCAGCCGGCGCACGCCAGAGCCACCAGGGCCCACACCACCAGCACCGGCCAGGTCAGCCATTGCAGTAGCACAGCGCCTCCTTGCGTTTCGGTGAGGCCGTTTACTGTCGGGGGAGGACCGCCCGGCGGGCAAGCGCGCCGCCGGGATCATTACGAAATTTCACAACGCGTCAGGCGCCGGCCAGCTCCCGGCGCAGTTCGCCGATCACCGCCGGGTAGTCGTCCTTGCCGAAAATCGCCGACCCGGCCACGAAGGTGTCGGCGCCGGCGGCGGCCACCTGGCGGATGTTCTTTTCCGAGACGCCACCGTCCACTTCCAGGCGGATATCCCGGCCGCTGGCGTCGATCAGGGCGCGCACCTGCTCGATCTTGCCCAGGGTGCCGGGGATGAACGACTGGCCGCCGAAGCCGGGGTTGACGCTCATCAGCAGCACCATGTCGAGCTTGTCCATGACGTACTCCAGGCACGCCGGGCTGGTCGCCGGGTTGAGCACCAGCCCGGCCTGGCAGCCGGCGTCGTGGATAAGCTGCAGGGAGCGGTCCACATGGGCGGAGGCTTCCGGGTGAAAGGTGATCATGGACGCGCCGGCGTCGGCGAACATGCGGATCAGGTCGTCCACCGGGCTGACCATCAGGTGCACGTCGATGGGCGCGCTGATGCCGTGCTGGCGCAGCGCCTTGCAGACCATCGGCCCGATGGTCAGGTTGGGCACATAGTGGTTGTCCATGACGTCGAAGTGGATCATGTCGGCGCCGGCGGCAAGCACCGCGTCGCACTCCTCGCCCAGGCGCGCGAAGTCGGCGGCGAGAATGGAGGGGGCGATGAAGTCGGTTTGCTTGGCCATGCAATGTCCTTAGTCAGTGTCCGGGGCGGCCAGAAAACGGTTGAGCGCGGCCAACCGTTCCGGGGTGCCGATGTCCCACCAGTGGCCGTGGTGGTGCTCACCACTGACCCGCCCTTGCGCCATGGCGGCGCGCAGCACCGGCGCCAGCCGGCGCTCACCGTCGTCCAGCGCGGCGAACAGGGCCGGGTCGAGCCGGGCGATACCGGCATAGGTAAGCCGGGGCTCGGCATTATCGCTTACCCGGCCCCCGGCTGTTAAATGGAAATCGCCGGCGTCGTGGTGGGCCGGGTTGTCCACCAGCACCAGCCGGGCCAGGTCATCGCCGATGGGCGCCTCGATCAAGGCGCGGAAATCGTAGTCGGTCCAGATGTCGCCGTTGACCAGCAGAAAAGGGTCCGCCCCCAATAACGGCAAGGCGCGGCGGATGCCGCCGGCGGTTTCCAGCGGCGTGCCTTCCCGCGACCAGCGAATCGACACGCCCAGGCGCCCGCCGTCGCCCAGGTGCGCCTCCAGCTGCTCACCCAGCCAGCCGGTGTTGATCACCAGCTCTTCGACACCGGCACCGCGCAGCGCCTCGATATGATGCTCGATCAGCGGCTTGCCGCCGGCCAGCAGCAGCGGCTTGGGGGTGTGGTCGGTGAGGGGTCGCATCCGTTTGCCGTAGCCGGCGGCCAGGATCATGGCGCGCATCAAGGGCACTCCCAGAGATCCAACAGCTGGCCCAGGTCGCCCAGCTCGTCCGGGCGGCGGGCAATCACGGTGCGCAGGTAGGCGAAGAAACGGGGCGCGTCTTCCAGGTACTTGGGCTTGCCGTCACGGTGGCGGATGCGGGCGAAAATGCCGATCACCTTAAGATGACGCTGGGCGCCCATCAGATCGCACCAGCGCAGCAGGTCGTCGAACGCCTCCGGCACCGGCAGCCCGGCCGCGGCGGCGCGCCGGTGGTAATCGCGCAGCCAGTCGAGCACGCGCGCCTCCGGCCAGCTCAAAAAAGCGTCCTTGAACAGGCTGATCAGATCGTAACTGATCGGCCCCGCCACCGCGTCCTGGAAATCGATCACTCCGGGGTTGGGGTCGCTGACCATCAGATTGCGCGGCATGAAATCGCGGTGCACGAACACCCGGGGCTGAGCCAGGGCGGACTCGATCAGCGTCTCGAACACCGCGTCCAGGCGCCCGGCGGTGTCGCCGTCCAGGCGCAGCCCCCGGTGCTCGCCCAGATACCAGTGCGGAAACAGATCCAGCTCGCGGCGCAGCAGGGGCCGGTCGTACTCGGGCAGCCCGGCGGTATCGGCGAAGCGCTGCTGGGTGATCAAGGTGTCCAGGGCGGCGCTGAACCAACCGTCCGCGTTGCTCTCGTCGAGGGCGGTGAGCCAGGTCTCGCGGCCCATGTCGGTGAGCAGCAAAAAACCCTGCTCCAGGTCCTGATGCAGGATTTCCGGCACCGCCACGCCGGCGCGGGCCAGGCGGCCGGCCACATCCACGAAGGGCCGGCAATCCTCCTGCTCCGGCGGCGCGTCCATGGCCACCAGCGTGCGGTCGCCGTGCCGGTAGCGGAAATAGCGCCGGAAACTGGCGTCGGCGGACGCCACTTCGCCGCTCACCGGCGCGCCCAGCCAGTCACCGACCCATT
>DGNT01000155.1 GCA_002389055.1 Alcanivorax sp. UBA4485 | reverse complement strand
ACAAGGAATCCGGCTTCCAGGCCGACGCCCGCCCGCCGCGCACCAAGCTGCTGGGCTTTATTCCCTGGAAGCGTCCCTCCAGCGCCTACGGTTACCCCCAGGCCCTGGACGGCACCTGGGACTGGTACCGGCGTGAAACCGGTCACGGCGGCGCCGACCGGGACGACTTCGGCGACGCGGTGCACTTCGTCGGCTGGTACCATTACCAGAGCCATGTGCGTAACGGCATCGCGCGCAACGACGCCTACCATCTGTACCTGGCCTACTACGCCGGCCACGGCGGCTACGCCCGCGGCACCTGGAAAAGCCGGCCCTATATGAAACGCTCGGCGCAGCGCGCCCAGGACATGGCCACCCGCTACGCGGTGCAGATGGAACGCTGCGGACGCTGACGGGCGTTATCTTTGCAACGAGGTTTGAATTGGACAACGAATCGATCGTCTACGGGTGCATCAAGCACCTGCCGTTCGGTGACCGGCAGCAGCGCCAGGCCAGCTGCTTTCACAACCGCCGCGCGATCCGCACCTTACCGGAGTCCGACCATTGGCCGTTCCTCAGCCAGGACATGTTCGCGATCTCCGGCGACCCGGCCTCCGGCGGCAGCTACCAGACCCAGGTGATCCACTTCGGCATGTCCTACCGGGCGGTGGAGTACGAGTGGGAGCACTGGATCGCCAAATTCGAACGTCTGCTCAAACAGATGTACTGGGTGGGCGCGGTGGTGCACCTGGAAACCGATTTCGCCGGCTTCCACACCTTCATGTGGGACAGCGCCGACGACTACCACGAGCCCTCCGACGAACCCCTGCGCGTGCGCTGCGAATGGTCCCGGGAAGGCACCATGGTTTAGTTGATAGTTGACAGTGGATAGTTGACAGCGAAAACAACGCGTATCCTGAACGCCAAATGCATGCGTAACCGCCATGCCTTCCTGCTAGGGTGTCTTCAGCTATCAACTGTCAATTATCAACTATCAACTGGGTTTTATGATTGTTCCTTGGCAAGAGATCCCCCCGGACACCCTGGATAACCTGATCGAGGAGTTCGTCACCCGCGACGGCACCGATTACGGCGAGCAGGAAATCGGTACCGACACCAAGGTGGCGCAGGTGCGCGAGCAGTTGCGGCGCGGCCAGGCCTCGGTGGTGTTCGACGACGCCACCGAAACCATCTCCATCTTCACCCGCGAACAGCTCGACCGCTTGTAGGAGCGGGCCTTGTGGGAGCGGGCCTTGTGGGAGCGGGCCTTGTGGGAGCGGGCCCCGCCCGCGAAAGGCAAGCTCCGCTTGCCGGCAGGATCCCAGAGACCTTTCAACAACGCCGCTAACCACCTCTCTGGAATCCTGCCGGGTGGCTAACGCCACCCTTTCGCGGGCAAGGCCCGCTCCCACAAGCCGGCTCCCAACAAAGCTCTCGCCGTTCAGGCGAGCACGATCACCAGCAGATGGATGGCGCCGGCCAGCAGCGCCACCCAGTTGCTGACGATGCCCAGCTGCCGCGCCCGCACCGGGCCGCCCATGAGGCCCCAGGCGTGGGCGAGCCGGCCGCCCACCAGCAGGCAGCCGTAGAGGTGCAGCGCCAGGTGGTTGCCGTTGTTGCCTTCCAGCAGCGCCATCAGGATCAGAATCACCGGGGTGTATTCCACCGCGTTGCCGTGGGCGCGGATGGCGCGGTTCAGTTCGCCGCGGCCGCCGTCGCCCAGGGACACCCCGTGGCGCAGCCGCAGGCGCACCACGTTGGCGGCCAGGGCGAGAATAATCAGGGCGGCAAGCGCCGCGTACAGGGCGGTGGTCAGGAACATACCGGACTCCAATCAGGTTGTTTTTTGCGTTTTCGGAGGATGAAGCGCTCCGGCGCCAGCGCGGCGATCAGCGCCCGGTCCGCCGGCGGCGCGCGCTCGCTGAGCAGGTCGGCGAGCAGGTCGGCGCACAGTGGCGTGCCGGTGATACCGCGGCTGCCGTGGGCGATGTTCAAGTATAGGCCGGGCAGGGCGGTGTGCGGGTTGGCCGTGGCGTCCGGCAGCGCCCCCACCAGGGGCAGGAAGTCCAGACTCTGGCAGCGCATCGCCACGCGCCGCTCCACCACTTCGATGGCGTCGCCGCCCAGTTCTTGCCACTCCTGTGGCAGGTGCTGTCGCAGTTGCGCCAGGTTGGCGTCGTCGTCGCTGTCGCGGGGCGCCGGGTCCAGGTGGTGCAGGTCAAAGGTGGCGCCCACGCAATGCAGGCCCTCCAGCGGCGGCGTCAGGTAGCCGCCGTGGCATTGCGCCTGTTGCCAGGCGGCGCTGGCGGTGGTGGGGCGGCAGTAGCTGACCTGGCCACGGATGGTCTTTAGCGGCAGCCACGCCAGGCCGGCCAGATCGCGGGCGGCGCCGGCGGTGGCCAGGATCAGGGCGTCCGCCTGGATTGCCTCGTGGTCGCTCAGCCGCACCCGCACCGGCAGCCCGTCGGCGGCGGGCTGAAAATCGCTCACGGCGGCGGTCCGCAGTTCGATGGCCGGGTGGTCCAGCAGTTGCCGGCACCAGGCCGGTGGCGACAGGTAGCCACCGCCCACCAGTTCCATGGCGTGTTCCCCCAGCGGCTTAAGCAATGTTTCCGGCCAGGCGCCGCTGTCCCGGGCGGCGCGTATTTTGTCCGCTTGTTTGTCGTCGACGAAGTGCTGGGGCACGCCGTTCAGGCGGCCCTGGTCCGGCCCGGGGAAGCGGTGGCGATGCAGCCAGCGCAGGGCGTGCACATAGCTGAGCTGGTAGAAGCGGTTCTGTTCGGTGAGGTGGGCGCTGGGCGTGCTGTAGACCACCCCGGCGCGGTTGCCGGAGGCGCCGGCGGCCACGCCGGCCGGGTCCAGCACGGTGACCCGCCAGCCCCGTTCCGCCAGGGCGCGGGCGGTGGTGGCTCCGGCCAGGCCGGCGCCGGCCACCACGGCGTGGCCGCGCCGCGCGCGCGCCGGCTGCCAGGGTTGCTGGCCGAACTGGCCGGCGAGCATGTGGCGCTTGCCGCCGAAGCCGTCGCGGCGCTGCACGGCGAAGCCCGCGTCGATCAGGCCCCGACGCACGAAGCCGGCGGCGGTGAAGGTGGCCAGGGTGGCGCCGGGGCGGCTGTGGGCGGCCAGGGCGCTGAACAGGCCCAGGCGCCACATGTCCGGGTTGCGGGCCGGGGCGAAGCCGTCCAGGAACCAGGCGTCCACGTTGGCGGGGCACTGGCGCCAAAGGGTTTCCGCGTCGCCGAGCATCAGCGTGAGGGTAATGTTGTCCGCCAGCCGCAGCCGGTGGTAACCGGGGCTGGCCGGTGGATACTGATCCAGCAGCGCGTGGGCGGGCTCACCCAGATCGGGCCAGTGGGCCAGGGCGCGGGCCAGGTCGTCGCGGGCCAGTGGATGCTTTTCCACGGACCACAGTTCCAGGCCGGCGCCGGCCGGCGCCAGCGCCAGAAAACGCTGCGCGGCCAGCAGCATGTTAAGCCCGGTGCCGAAGCCGGTCTCGCCGATCACGAAGCGGTCGCCGTCGGCGAGGGCGGCAAAGCGCCGCTCCAGCTGGTTGCCGTCGAGGAACACGTAAACGCTTTCCGCGCGGCCGTCGTGGCGCGAGAAGTAGGGGTCGTCGAAGTCGGTGGCCACCGGGATGTGGTCCTGCCACTGCAGACGGGCCGGGGTGATCGGCGCGAAATCGGCGCCGGCGGCGTGGGACGGTCCGTTGGACATGGCTGGGCGGGCTCCTCACACTACGCGGCCTGGCGCGCTGCAAACGATTTCTCCGAACGCGGGATCTTACCATGCTAATGAAAATCTGGGCGGTGATGGCACCGGTGCTGGCCTGTGCCGGGGTCGGCTATTTCTGGGGCCGCACCGGGCGCCCCTTCGACACCCGTACTGAGTGTGGAGATCCTCGGCCAATGGCGTTCTTGTGGGAGCGGGCCTCGCCCGCGAAAGGCAAGCTTTGCTTGCCGGCAGGATTCCAGAGGCCCTTATTACGCACTTAAGATGACTCTCTGGTATCCCGTCGGGCGGCTAAAGCCACCCTTTCGCGGGCAGGGCCCGCTCCCACAAGGCCCTGGCTCTGGCCTGGATGATGCTGACCTCGGTGATTCAGTTTTCCCTGGGGCTGGCGGTGGTCAGCGGCGAGGGGCTGTCGTGGCGGCTGCTGCGTCACCCGATACTGATTTCGGTGGTGGTGGCCGTGGTGATGGTGGTGTTTCAGATCCGCTTGCCGGCCTGGCTGCAGAACAGTGTGGCGCTGATCGGCGACCTGACCATTCCGATGATGCTGATCACCCTGGGTGTGTCGCTGTCGCAGCTGCGCGTGCGCGACGCCGGCGGCGGTCTGGTGTTCGCCGTGGCCCGGCTGCTGCTGGGGTTCGGCGCCGCCTGGCTGGTGTGCGAGCTGGCCGGCGTGGAAGGCGTGTTGCGCGGGGTGATTCTGATTCAGTCCACCATGCCGGTGGCGGTGTTCAACTATCTGTTGGCGCAGACCTACCGGCAGGGGCCGGAAACGGTGGCGGCGATGGTGGTGTTCTCCACCTTGCTGTCGTTTCTCACGCTGCCGCTGCTGTTGATGGTGGCGCTGCCTTAGTGGGACGCCTGGAAGGCCCGGAATTCCGCCAGGGCCCGTTTGCTCAGGCGCAGTAACTCGGTGGTGTTGCGTTCCCGCGAGCCGCTCTCAATGCGCACGAAATGGTCGCCGTCCACGGTCAGCAGCAGCACTTCGCGCAGCGGCCGGCGGTCCGGCTGGTTGACCAGGTAACGGGCGCTGGCGGTGAGGTGGCCTTCCAGGTCGAACAGCCGCTCGCTGGTGAAGCGGATCGACTGGTTGTCGCTGTTGTAGACCCGGTTGATGCGTTGTTGGCGCAACTGGCCGTAGTGGCCGGAGACCACGCGCTCTTCGTCCAGGTCGCGCCAGCCCGCCGGCAGGCCGTAAACGGTGACGGTGAGGCGGGTGTCCGGGTCGCCGAACAGCCATTGGCGCCAGCCGGACCGGTCGCTGCTGATCTCGCCGTCGCTGGCCAGGCCGGCCAGCTCCGGTGGGGCGTGGAAGCGGCCCAGCGCCAGCGGCTGATCGGGCAATTGTCGCGGCAGGCTGTCGCCGTCGCCGGCCTGCAGGGTGCGGATGCTGTTTTGCGTCGCCGGTGTGGCGCAGCCGGCCAGGCTCAATACGGCGCTGGCGAGCAGAGCGGGCAGGGTACGGCGAAAGCGCATGGTCGGGACTCTTTAGCAGGGGACGTTACGGACGGAACGCGGAGAGCTTCTTTTTACAGTACCCGGGCCCTGATCGTCACGTGATGGTGCCGTCACTCTTGCCATTTTGTCCTGTAATGCGCCCGGCACCGTGCTAATTTTCCGGGAGCAACGGCCCGTTACGCGAGGACGGGCCGTCCAGCCAAGGAGGCGATGGTGGCACAACGAAAACGATATCCGGCCATCCTGTTGTTAGTGGGTCTGGTGACCGTGCCGTTCCTGGTGGTCGCGGTGTTGCTGCTGCAGTACCGGGTGGGGATTCACGAGGGCTACCAGCGCATGCTCGAAGACGTGCGGATCTTCCGGGTGGGGCTGGCGGTCACCGCGCCGTTGGAAGAGACCCGCGACCTGGCCCCGGCGCGGGTGCACCTGGACGTGCCGGATCTGGAAGCGCGCTTTTTGCAGGCACGGCGCAACGCCGAGGCGCGGCTGGACGACTTCGTGCAGGCGGTGTCCGGCAGCGCCATCCCCAGCCTGCTGGATCAGGTGGTGGCGCTGCGCCGGGAATGGCGCGAGCTGAGCCCCGCCACCGGGCTCGCCGGCCGGGACGTGTCCGGCCCGTTCGATAACGTGGAGCGGATTAACGGGCGGCTGCACAACACCCTGGCGGCGGTGCTCTACATGGGCGACATCGCGGCGCCCACCCGGCCTGGCCCCAACGAGGCCCTGTCGTTGCCGTTGAACGGGCTGCGCCAGCTCAGCCACGATCTGGGGATTATCCGCGCCATCGCCGTCTATACCAGCCTCAGCGGCGGCTACCTGAGCACCGTGGACCTGCGCGAGCTGGAGCGTGCCCTGGCCCGCCTGGAAGAACTGATCCCCCAGGTGGACGGGCAGATTCAGGCGCTCGCCTCGCGCACCGACACGCCGCGGCTGCGTCAGCAATGGCGGACCGCCCACGACGCACTGGAAAGCTACTTGCAGTGGGCCCGGCAGACGCTGCTGTTGCCGTCACGGGTAACCGTCACCTGGCAGGACGCCCTGGCCGAGGGTGGCGAACGTCAGCAGCGCCTGCACGATCTCGGCGAGGCGATCACCGGTGTCGCCGTGATGCTGGTGGAGCAGGGGCGCGACAACAGCCTGCGCGACAGCGGCCTGATCATCGCCGGCCTGTTGTTGCTGTATTTACTGGTGCTGGTGCTCAGCCTGGTGTTTTTCCACTTCGCCAGCCGCGCCATTCGCGGCCGCGCCGAGGTGCGCGCCAAGAGCCAGTTTCTGGCGCGCATGAGCCATGAGATTCGCACTCCGCTGAACGGCGTGCTGGGGCTGGCGGAACTGCTGCGCGAGACCAACCCCTCGCCGCGCCAGCAGGAATACATTGGTCTGATCGAGAACGCCGGCCGCACCCTCAACACCCTGGTCAACGACGTGCTGGATTACGCCAAGCTGGAAGCCGGCAAGCTGGAGCTGGAGCAGGCGCCGTTTGATCCCGCCGCCTTGCTGATTGATTGCGCCCACATGTTCAGCCTGCCGGCCAGTGACAACGGCGACCTGGTGCTGGTGGACGCGGACGCCGATCTGCCGGCGCAGCTGCGCGGCGACGCCCCCCGGTTGCGCCAGGTGCTGACCAATCTGCTCTCCAACGCGATCAAGTTCACCCGCCACGGCTGGATCCGGGTGGGCGCCCGCTGCCTGGAGCAGCGCGACGGCCGGGCGATGATCGAGTTCACCGTCAGCGACAGCGGTATCGGCATGACCCGCGAGGAGCAGCGCCGGCTGTTCCAGAACTTCAGCCAGGCGTCGGCCTCGGTGGCGCAGCGTTTTGGCGGCACCGGCTTGGGGCTGTCGATCAGCCAGGAATTGGTGCGCCTGATGGGCGGGGAGATCGAGCTGCGCAGCGCGCCGGAGCAGGGCGCCACTTTCCGGTTCGTGATCCCGCTGCCGGTGCTGGAGAAAGCGGTGCCGATGCCGGAATGGAGCTCGGTGCCGGCGCTGGTCTGGGACCCGGTGGGCAACCTGGGTGAGCTGCTGCAGCGCGACCCGCGCTTTTCCCGGGTGCGGGTGGTGGACGACCTGGCGGCGGTGCAACGGGCGCTAAGCGACGACGACAGCGGCCACCTGCTGGTCAACGGCGTCAGCGACGGCGTGTTGCTGGACCAGGGGCTGCGGCCGGCCCGCGAGCGCCACGCCGGGCTGCGGCCGGTGTTGCTGTGCGGGATGCGCGAAAGCGGCGAGGTGGTGATGCGCGACGACATCACCCTGGTGCGCCGCGCGGTGCTCACGGTGGCGGAGCTGCAGCAATTGATCAGCGACAGCGGCCCCGGTCAGGTGCCGCTGCTCTCCGAGCGCGAACCGGTGGACACCCAGGGCGGCCTGCGGGTTCTGGTGGCCGAGGACAACCCGGTCAACCAGATGGTGACGCGCGGCTACCTGGAACGTCTCGGCGTGCCCGGGCCGGTGCTCAGCGACGACGGCCGCAAGGCCCTGGAAGCGTTCACCGCCGGTGAGGGCCGCTACCGGCTGGTGCTGATGGACCTGGACATGCCCGACATGGACGGCTTCGAAAGCGCCACCCGCATGCGCCGGCTGGAACAGGACAAGGGCTGGCCTCCGGCGGTGATCCTCGCCCTCAGCGCCCACGTGCTGCCGGAATACGCCGACCGCATCCACGACGCGGGCATGGACGGACAGTTGATCAAGCCGCTGACGCTTAGCGCCATGCAAGCGGCACTACACCAATACTTAACAGTTGATAGTTGACGGTTGATAGTTGATAGCTAAGGGCAAAACAATGCGTTGCGGATGTGCAAGGCGGGATTTGCTGAGGCGCAAAGGTGGCCGATACGCTTTGTTTTAGCTATCAACTGTCCACTATCCACTGTCAACTGGCTCTCAAGCGCCCCATCCTGAGGCGGCGCCAGCCGATCAGGCCGGCGACCTTGAGCAGGGAGCTGAGGCCGCCGGCGTCGGCGAGGGGGGCTTTGCCGCGGGCGATGCGGGCGAGCTGCAGGGTGTACCAGGACACTTCCATCATCGCGGCGTTGTCCACGGCGCGGATGCCGGTGCGGATCGGCGCCACGGCGCTGACCGCGTCCTCGCCGGCCAGCAGGCGGTTGCTGAACGCCGGGTCCAGCACCAGCGGCCGGGCCAGGCCGATCAAGTCGGTGGCGCCGTCTTCCAGTGCCGCCGCCATGCCTTCGCGGCTGCGGAAGCCGCCGGTCACCATCAGCGGTACTTTGACCCGTGAGCGCACCTGCTCCGCGTAGCTGAGAAAGTAGGCTTCCCGGCGGCGGGTGGATTCGCGCTGGCCCTGGCCGGCCATGCGCGGGGCTTCGTAGGTGCCGCCGGAAATTTCGATCAGGTCGATGCCGCGGGCGTCCAGCGCTTCCACCACCGCCAGGGATTCTTCTTCGGTGAAGCCGCCTTTCTGGAAGTCCGCCGAGTTCAGTTTGATCGACACCGGAAAGTCGTCGCCCACCCGGCGGCGGATCTCGTCGTAGACTTCCAGCACGAAGCGGCGGCGGTTCTCGGCGCTGCCGCCGTAGGCGTCCTCGCGGCGGTTGTGGCGCGGCGACAGGAACTGGCTGACCAGATAGCCGTGGGCGCCGTGAATCTGCACGCCAGAAAAGCCCGCTTCCTTGGCGAGCGCGGCGGTCTCGCCGAAACGGCGCACCAGGTCGGCGATTTCGTCCACGGTAAGCGCGCGCGGCACATGGAAGAAGCGTTTCAGGTTGGGGTCGGAGAACGGTACCGCCGAGGGCGATACGGTCTCGCGGTTGAGTGCCGCCGGCGCCTGCTTGCCCGGGTGGTTGATCTGCATCCACAGGTGGGTGCCGTCTTCGCGGCCGGCCCGCGCCCAGGCCTTGAGCCGGTCCAGGTCGCGGCGGTCTTCCAGCACCACATTGCAGGGTTCGCCCAGGGCGCGCCGGTCGATCATCACGTTGCCGGTCACCGACAGGCCGGTGCCGCCCCGGGCCCAGGCGCGGTAGAGGCGGGTGAGTTTGGCGGTGACCCGGTTGTCGGTGGTGCCGAGGGTCTCGCTCATCGCCGACTTGCCCAGCCGGTTCTTCAGCGTTGCGCCGCAGGGCAGCTCAAGGGGTTGGTCCAGCGTCACGGTCATTGCATGTCCTTCCGACAAAAACGGGAAAGTAGCTATAGTGCCTGTTCCCCTAGTGAATGCAGTGTCCGCACGGGCCAATCTTGGCTGCTGTGGGAGCGGGCCCGGCCCGCGAAAGGGAGCGAAGCTCCCGGCGGGATACCAGAGACCTTTCTCTCCAGAG
>DGNT01000072.1 GCA_002389055.1 Alcanivorax sp. UBA4485 | reverse complement strand
CGTATCGGAGACGCGGTGCAATGGTGGTGCCTTCCGGGATCGCTCAAGCCGTCCATGGCCTCTCTCATTTGGCCATCCATGGCCAAATAGGTCCCTCCAGGCACCACCATTGCCCCGCTTACTTAGCAGCGGAACCGCCACGGGTCAGAACACCGCCCGGACCTTTCCACGGAGCTGGGTTTGTGGGAGCGGGCCCAGCCCGCGAAAGGGAGCGAAGCTCCCGGCAGGATGCCAGAGAGATTTCTAACGGCAGCAACATCAGCGTCTCTGGGATCCTGCCGGCCGGCAAAGCCGGCCTTTCGCTTGCAAGGCAAGCTCCCACAAACCCAGCTCTTCGCAGAAAGGTTCGGCGCCAGCGATAACCCGGGGCGGTGACGCTAGCTGCGGAGCGCCCCGGATCCTAAGCACCAATCTCTAAAACTCCGTGAGCAACGACACCGCCGAAGCCTTGAAAAGAAGGACCACCCGGCCGCCTGCCCGCAATCCGAGGCGGGCCTGGCTGCGCGCGGTGATGCGCGCCTGGATCGACTGCCGCTCGCAGAGGCACTCCACCAGCACCCCGGAATCCTGCGGAGTGAGCGCGGTGATGCGCGCCGGGAGCTGGTTCATCAGGCTGACGCCGTCGAGTTCGGCGGCGCCCAGGGCCACGTCGTCGGCGTGTACCAGCAGACGCACCGGCGTGCCCGCCGGCGGCAGGCGCGGGGTACGCACCCACAGGGTTCGTGCGCCGAAGGCCACTGGCAGCAGGCCGGTTTCCGCCTGCCCGGACAGCGCCTCCCCCAACAGCACCGAGCACGGCGACGCCTGGCCCTGGTAGCGTCGCAAGCCCGGCAGCAAGGCGCCGCAATAGGAGACGCCATCCGGCTCCAGGATCGCCACCTGATCGCAGAGCCGGGCGATGTCCTCGATCTGGTGGGCGACCAGCACCACGTCGCAGCCCAGACGTCGGGTGAGAGCCTGCAACTTAGGATAGAGGCGGTGCCGGCTGTCGCCGTCGAGGGCGGAGAAGGGTTCGTCGAGCAGCAGCAGGCGCGGTCGGCGCAGCAGCGCCAGCGCCAGCGCCACGCGGCGGCGCTGGCCGCCGCTTAACTGCGGGGGATAGAGATGGCGCAAACCGTCGATGCCGAGATCCCCGATCAGCTCGCCAGCCAAATTGCTGGATCGGTCGCCGCTTTGATGGTGGCGCGCCACCCGCCGCACGTGCCGGGCCACGGTCCAGTGATCAATCAGCGCCGGCGTTTGCGACACCAGCGACACCCGGCGGGCCAGCGCCGCCGGCGTCACCGCCCGGTCTTCGACACGCAACCGGTGAGCCGCCGGGTTGAGGCCGGCCAGCGCCCGCAGCAGCGTGCTCTTGCCCACCCCGGAGTGCCCCAGCAGGCCGAGCCAACCGCTTTGCGCCCGCACCCGGGCGCGCAGGGCCACCGGCGCCGCCAGGGCGACATCAAAATCGATCATGGCGGCGGCCGCTCCATTGCGACAGCAACACCGTGGCCACGGCGATCGCCATCATGGTCAGCGCCAGCCGGTTGGCGCCCTGGTAGTTCATCTGCTCGACATGCTCGAACAGGGCCACCGACAGCACCCGGGTTTCGCCGGGGATATTGCCGCCGATCATCAGCACCACGCCGAACTCGCCCAGGGTATGCGCGAAGCAGAGCAAGGCGGCGCTCACCAGGGCCGGACGGATACCGGGAATCACGATAAACAGAAACCGGTACCCGCCCGGGAAGCCGAGCACCCTGCCCGCTTCGTCCAGCGCCGGGCCGCTTTGTTGCAGCGCCGCTTCCAGGGGACGAAAGGCAAACGGCAGGCTGTAAATCAAAGAGCCGATCAGGATGCCGGTGAAACTGAACGCCAGTTGCTGATCGAACAGGCGCGCCAGAAACGAGCCCGGCGGATGCGCCGGGGAGAACGCCACCAGCAGGTAGTAGCCGAGCACCGTGGGCGGCAGCACCAGCGGCAGCATCACCAGGGACTGAATCAGGCCGCGCCCGCGTGGATCACGGCGCACCAACAGCCAGGCCAGCGGCAGACACAGGGTAACCAGAATGGCGGTGGTGACGGCGGCCAGCTTGACCGTCAGCAGCAGGGCCTGGGCGTCGCCGCTACTCAGCCAGGGCATGGGGGTCTCCCGGCAGTGCATACCCGGCGGCGTGGATCAGCCGGGCGGCGCGCTCGGAAAGCAGAAACGCCATGAACGCTTCGGCCTGGCGGTGGCCGGTGCCCACCACCACGGCCTGCTGCACCAGGGGCCGGTGCCAACCCTCGGGTACCAGGCGGTACTCGCCCCGCCGGTCTTGCACCAGGCTCAGCGCCACCAGGCCCAGATCCGCGTTGCCGCCGTCCACCAGCTGGGTGGCCTGGCTGACGTTGGCGGCGATCACGGTGCGCCAGCGCAGCGCCGGTTGCTGATCACGGTAACGTCCGATCACGGCCTCGGCCGCCCGGCCGTAGGGCGCCGTGGCCGGGTTGGCGATGGCCACCGTGTATTGCCGCTCGCCATCCACACCCAGACCGCGCGGATCCCACAGCGCCAGCCGCCCGAGCGCGTAGGTGCGCGGCTCGGCGCTGAAATTGTCGCGATACAGTGCCGCCGGATAGCCTGCATCGGCGGACAGAAACAGATGGTAGGGGGCGCCGTGGCGGATCTGCTGGTAGAGCTGGCCGGAGGCGCCGCTGATCAGCTCCAGGGACAGGTCCGGATGCTCTTCTTTAAACAGGACGACCAACCGCTTCAGGGTCGGGTAAAAGTTACTGGCACAGGCAATCCGTAAAGGCTCCGGGTCCCGCGCCTGCACCGTCGGCGTGAACCACAGCGCCACCAGCAGTAGCGACGGCAACCATAGCCCGCGGCCCATCTCAAAGCGCCACGGCATCGTGGTACCAGCGCCCGGCGGCGCGGACGTCGTCGGCGCCGGCATCAAGCCAGCGGGCACCGTCCGGGCCGTGCTCTTTTTTCCAGAATGGCGCCCGGGTTTTGAGCTGGTCGATCAGGAAGTGCGCCGCCTGAAACGCCTCGGCGCGGTGGCGGGTGGCCACCGCCACGAACACGATCTGCTCGCCGGCGGCGAGCCGGCCGACCCGGTGCACCAGACGCACCGCGCGGCAATCCCAACGGCGCCGGGCCTCGTCGACAAAGCCCTGCAACTGGCGCTCGCACATGCCGGGATAATGCTCCAGCTCCAGCGCCCGCACGGTGCCCTCCCCGCCGCGCACCCGGCCGACGAAAAACACCACCGCGCCGGCCTCCCCCGCCTGCTCGCACAGCCGCCGGTACTGGTCGCCCACATCAAAGTCATCTTGCTGCACAGAGATCATTCAGCCTCCGGTCACCGGGGGAAAGAACGCCACTTCGTCGCCGTCGCGGACCGGTGTCTGGCCGTTGGCCAGTTCCTGGTTCACGGCGCTCAACAGGCGGCCATCGAGGTGCGCCGCCCAGTGCGGATATTCGTGTATCAGGTGCCGGCGCAGCGCCGCCACCGGCAGCGGCGACGGCACCGTGATGTCCAGGAGATCGCAGTCCAGCGCCTCTCTGAGACGGGCGAAAAACCGTATCCGGATCACGCGTCCGTCCCCCGGTGCCAGTCACCGCTGGCGCCGCCGCTTTTGGCTTCCAGGCGCACCGCGTCGATCGACATGCCACGGTCCACCGCCTTGCACATGTCGTAGAGCGTCAGGCCCGCCACCGACACGGCGGTGAGCGCTTCCATCTCCACGCCGGTGGGCGCGGTGGTTTTGCACTGGGCCTGGATATGGATGATGCCGTTGTCCTGGTCCAGCTCGAACTCAACATCCACACCGCTGAGCGGAATCTGGTGGCAAAGCGGGATCAGCTCCCAGCACTTTTTGGCCGCCTGGATCGCGGCGATACGCGCCACCGCCAGCACATCGCCTTTTTTCAGACCGTTGTCGCGGATCAGCGCCAGGGTGGCCGGCGCCGCCCGCACCCGGCCACTGGCGCGGGCCACCCGGGCACTGTCGGTCTTGGCGGACACATCCACCATGCGGGCCTGGCCTTGCTCGTCAGTGTGCGTCAGCGACATGGGCCGGCCCTCCACTGTGGGTATCGCGGCTGTCGCAGGCGCGGTCCGCGCCCTTCAGATGCGACACGAAATTACACGGCCGGTGGCCGGCGTCCAGCTGCTCCACCAGGATGCGGTCCCAGGCCAGCCGGCAGGCGTTGGTGCTGCCCGGCAGGCACACCACCAGGGTGCCGTTGGCGAGGCCGGCCACGCAGCGCGACTGCAGGGTGGAGGTGCCGATCTCCTCCAACGACAGCGCCCGGAACAGTTCGCCGAAGCCGTCCACGGTCTTGTCGAACAGCACGCTGACCGCCTCCGGGGTGCTGTCGCGTCCGCTGAAGCCGGTGCCGCCGGTGATCAGCACCACCTGCACCGCGGGATCGGCGATCCAGCGGGACACCTCGGCGCGGATCAGATAGATGTCATCCACCACCAGCCGCCGGTCGGCGTTGCGGTGGCCCTGGTCAAGCAGCCGGGAACGCAACAGATCGCCGGAACTGTCCTCGGCCAGGGAGCGGCTGTCCGACACGGTCAGCACGGCAATGTCGAGCGGCCGGGCGCAACGCGGTGCGGCCCGGGTCACGGGGGAAACGGTCATAATCCGATCTCCTTGCAGGGGATGCGCGGAGACGCGTTCAGGTCGTTAGCCCGGCGCCAGGTCTCCGGCGTATTGGTATTGAGAAAGGCGGCATCGTCACCGCCGTCCAGCGCCCGGGCATGGAGCGCGCGCAGGAAGCCGCCCAGCGCCAGGTCACCGCGCCGCAGCCGTTGCGCCAGCCGGTCTGGCAGGCCCGGATCGCCGCTCAGATAGCAGGGCAAAAACGAGTGCCGGTAATAACAGTGGCCGTGATCGCGGCCGCCGTCGATCAGGCCGCGCAGCAGCGCCACCGACAACAACGGCATGTCCACCGGCACCACCAGGTAGCCGTTTGCCGGCCGTCGTCGCAGCACCGCATGGATGCCGCCCAGCGGCCCCCGGTCGGGATAGAAGTCGGCGATGCAGCCTGGGGCGGCACGGCTGGTCACCACCGACTCGCAACCGGCCGCCCACAACCGTGCCCGCACGTGGTCCAGCAGCGGCCGCCCCTGCCATTCCAGCAGTGCCTTGTCACGGCCCATGCGCCGCGAGCCGCCTCCGGCCAGTACCACGCCGATGACACCGGGATTGTTCTGCATATCAGCCTCCAATCATGGCGAGATGGCGGGTGGCGCCCGGATCATGCCGATGCAGGCCGTGGCCGGCTTTCTTGCCCAGCACCAGGCGGTGCAAACGCCGCGATAACTGTTCGGGGGTGTCCCGCTGCAAGGCGTCGCGCAGCGAAATACCGCCCTGGGAGAACAGGCACAGTTGCAGGTCGCCCAGGGACGACACACGCAGCCGGTTGCAGTCGTCGCAGAAGCCTTGTTTATAAGGGCGGATCAAGCCGACCCGGCCGGCGTGGCCGGGGTGGGCGAATTCCCGCGCCGGGCCGTCGTCCTCGCCCCGGGAGCAGGCGGTCCAGTCGTGCGTGGCCAGCCAGTCCTCGAGAAGGTGGGCGGGCCGGTGCTGCTGGCGGAAAAACTCACGGTTGTCGCCGGTTTCCATCAGCTCGATAAAGCGGGCGGTCACCGGACGGTCGCGCAGGTAGTCGGTGAACCGCGCCAGCTCGTCACCGTTATAGTGGTGCATCAATACCGCGTTAAGTTTCACCGGCATGTTCAGCGCCAGCGCCTGATCCACCGAGTCGAGCACATCGCGCAGCCGGTCATGGCCGGTGATCATTTCAAACACCGCCGGCGTCAGGCTGTCGACGCTGATGTTGATGCGGTCCAGGCCGGCGCATTGCAGCTCCGCCAGCCGTGGGGCCAGCCGGTAACCGTTGGTGGTCATTACCACCTCGCGGATCCCCGGCGTCTGTTTGCACAGCGCGATGATCTCCGGCAGGTCCTTGCGCAGGGTCGGCTCGCCGCCGGTGATGCGAATCTTGCGGGTGCCGCTGAGCGCGAAGGCGCGCACCAGGGTGCCGATCTCTTCCAGGCTCAGCGGCTCCGGCACGCTGTCGCCGCGTTGATAGCCGTGCGGCAGGCAATATTCGCAACGGTAGTTGCAGACCTCGGTGATGGAGAGGCGCAAATAGGTAAAGCGTCGGTTGAACTGATCGGTGAGCATGGTTTCTCTCCTGCCTTGGGGCCCGGTCAACCGGCCAGAATGTGTTTCAACTCAGGGATGCAGGAACCGCAGTTGGTCCCGCACCGAAGCGACTTACCCAACGCCTCGACGCTGCCGTCGCCGGCTTCGATGCGGGCGCGAATGGCCGGCTCGCCGACCTGGAAACAGGCGCACACCACCGGCCCGCTTTCGGCGCCGCCGTTCGGCGCTTCGCCGCTGAGGAGCGCGCGCCGTTCCGTGTCTTCCAGCACGTCCCGTTGCAGCATGTCGATCAGCCAGTCGCGGCCGGGCAGATCGCCCTTCGGGTGGATGAACAACACGCCCATCAGCCGCCCATTGCGTACCGCCGCCTGGCGGAAATGGCCGATGTACGGGTCCTGCATTTCCAGCCAGTGCAGGTCGTCGGCATCGCCGGGCTCACTGATCATCGCCGCCAGACGCCGGCGGGCGCGGTCCGGATCGTCGCGGCCGGCCAGCTCGAACAGATGCCCCTGGGGCAGCGGGATGTAGCTCCAGTAAAAGCAGCGCGGTTCGCCGCGCCGCTGGCGGGTGATCAAAAAGCCCTGCCAGCGCACCGCGCAGGGCGCCACCCGGACCCGGGAAAATTTCGATTGCGGCTGGCCGGACTGCGGGTCGGTGATGGCCGGCACCAGAGCGCCCATGCGCGCGCGGGCGCTGAACGGGCTGCTCCAGTGCATCGGCACGAACAGTTCGCCGGGGCGCTGGTCGGTGGTAATGCGCGCGCGCATCACGATGGCGCCGTGGTGGTTTTCAACGCTAGCCAGTTGGCCGTCGTCGATGCGGTGGCGGCGTGCGTCCTCGGGATGCAGGGCGACAAAGGGTTCACCAATGTGCTGAAGCAGGCGCCGCGCCTTACCGGTGCGGGTCATGGTGTGCCACTGGTCGCGGATACGGCCGGTGTTCATGATCAGCTCACCGGGGCGCGGCCCGTCTTCGGGCAGCTTGGCGGTGACCGCCACGAAGCGGGCGCGGCCGTCGTCGGTGGTGAAGCGGCCGTCGCCGAACAGCCGCTGGCGCCCCTGCGGCCACTGCCGGTTCACCGGCCAGCGCACCGGCGCCAGGGCGTCGTAGCCGGCCTGATCCAGCGTCGCCAGCCCGCTGATGTCGAACGCCCGGCGGCCGTCATTCTCGAACCCGGACAAGGCCGCATGCTCGGCGAACACCTGGGCCGGGTGCCGCCAATCGAAGGCGTCGGGGTAGCCCAGCCGCCGGCCCACCTGGGCCAGCGCCCACCAGTCCGGGCGCGCTTCGCCCGGCGCGTCCAGAAACGGACGCTGACGGGAGATACAGCGCTCCGAATTGGTGACGGTGCCGTTCTTCTCGCCCCAGGTGCGCGCCGGCAGTTTGATGTCGGCAAGCCGCACCGTGTCGGTGTCGGCCATGCACTCGGACACCACCACGGTGGGACAGCGGCGCAGCGCGTCACGCACCCGATCCGCCTCCGGCAGGCTGACCACCGGATTGGTGGAAAGAATCCAGATAAATTTGATCCGCCCGGAGGCCACCGCCTGGAACAGGTCCACCGCCTTGAGGCCGGGTTCGCTGACCATATTGGCGGCGTGCCAGAAGCGCTTTACCCGCGCCACGTCATCCGGCGCGAAGTCCATGTGCGCGGCCAGCTGGTTGGCCAGCCCACCCACTTCGCGACCGCCCATGGCGTTAGGCTGGCCGGTGATGGAAAACGGCGAAGCGCCGGGTTTACCCACCCGGCCGGTGGCCAGATGGCAATTGATAATGGCGTTGCACTTGTCGGTGCCGGTGGCGCTTTGGTTGATGCCCTGGGAATAGAACGTCACCGTGCGCGGACGCTCGGCGAACCAGCCAAAAAAGGTTTCAATGTCCGTCTCGGGAAGATCGCAATGTTGTGCCAGACGGGCCAGCGGACCGCTGTCGCTCTCGGCCCTGGCCAAGGCGTCCTCAAGCCCGCGGGTGTGTTCGCGAATATAGTCCCGGTCCAAATGCCCGTGCCGGGCCAGCCAGGCCAGCAGGCCGTTGAACAGCAGGCCGTCGGCGCCGGGCCGTAACGGCAGATGCAGATCGGCCAGATCACAGGTGGCGGTGCGACGGGGATCAATGACCACCACCCTGGTGTCGGGGCGCGCCTTTTTTGCGGCGACCATGCGCTGGTACAGCACCGGATGGGTCCAGGCGGCGTTGGAACCGACCAGCACCAGCAGCTCGGCGCTGTCCAGATCCTCGTAGCAGCCGGGCACGCTGTCGCCGCCGAAGGCGCGCTTGTAGCCGGCCACCGCCGACGCCATGCAGAGCCGGCTGTTGGTGTCCATGTGCGCGCTGCCGACAAACCCTTTCATCAGTTTGTTGGCAACGTAATAGTCTTCGGTGAGCAGTTGCCCGGAGCCGTAACAGGCCACGCTGTCGGGGCCGTATTGCGCCACGGTGTCGCGCAGCCGCCGCGTCACTTCATCGAGCGCGGTGTCCCAATCCACCACCGCGCCATCCACTTCCGGGTACAACAGCCGGTTGTGGTGATCGAGGGTTTCGTGGAGCGCCGCGCCCTTGACACAAAGCCGCCCCAGGTTGGCCGGATGAGCCGCCATTCCGGTAACACTCTCACCGGCGCCGTTCACGGATACACCGCAACCCACGCCGCAGTACGGGCAGGTGGTGTCGGTGGTGTGAATGCGCTCGGCCATGGTTCAGGTACCGGTCCGGTTAAGCGCCGCCGGCAGCGGCCGCAGCAACACCTTGTCACCGTCCAGCTTCACCTCCCAGACCGGCACCGACACGTCGTCCTGTTCCAGGCAGGCGCCGGTGAGCAGGCTGAAGTGCTGCTTATACAGCGGTGAGGCCACCACCAGCTCGCCGTTGATGTCGCCGACGATACCCCGCGACAGCACGTTGGCACCGCCGATCGGGTCGTGATTACCGATCGCGTAAAGCGGCGGCGATTGATCCGGCAGGTAGAACAACGCCACCTGCTCGCCGTTGATCAGCGCGGCCACGCCGCTGCCGGCCACCAGATCCTCACGGGTACAAATATGTTGCCATTGCATGGTTGCTCTCCTTCCCTTTGCCGGTTATCTCAGACGCTGACGGTTTCAATCAGATCGCTGCGCTCGTCCTCGGTGGCAGGACGGGGCTGGCCCCGCTCGCGCACGAAGCGAATGTCCTGGTCGGGCGTCTCCGCATTGACGAAGCTGCGAAAGCGCTTGAGCTTTTGCGGATCGTCGATGGTGGTGCGCCACTCGCACTGATAGCGCTCGCGGACCACATCCATCTGCGCCTCCAGCTCGGCACCGATGCCAAGCCTGTCGTCGATCACCACCTGGCGCAGGTAGTCCAGACCGCCTTCCAGGTTTTCCAGCCACACGGAAGTGCGTTGCAGGCGGTCCGCGGTGCGCACGTAGAACATCAGCACCCGGTCCACCAGTTGCACCAGTTGCTGATCGGAGAGATCGGTGGCGAACAGATCCGCGTGTCGCGGCCGCATGCCGCCGTTGCCGCACACATACAGGTTCCAGCCGTTCTCGGTGGCGATCACGCCGATGTCCTTGCTCTGCGCTTCGGCGCATTCGCGGGTGCAGCCGGACACCGCGAACTTGAGCTTGTGCGGCGAGCGCAGGCCCTTGTAGCGGTGCTCCAGGAAGATCGCCATGCCGACGCTGTCCTGCACGCCGTAACGGCACCAGGTGGAACCGACGCAGGATTTCACCGTGCGCACCGACTTGCCGTAGGCGTGCCCGGTCTCGAAGCCGGCGTCGATCAGTTCTTCCCAGATCATTGGTAACTGTTCCAGGCGGGCGCCGAACAAATCGATGCGCTGGCCGCCGGTGATCTTGGTATAGAGGTCGTATTTGCTCGCCACCTGCCCGAGGGTCATCAGTTTTTCCGGAGTGATTTCACCGGCCGGCACGCGGGGCACCACGGAATAGGTGCCGTCCTTCTGCATGTTGGCGAGGAACACGTCGTTGGTGTCCTGCAGGCCCACGTGCTCAGGTTCGAGGATGTAGTCGTTATGGATGCTGGCCAGAATCGAGGCCACCGCCGGCTTGCAGATTTCGCAGCCGAGCCCCTTGCCATGGGTGTCGCGCACCTCGCGGAAACTTTTCAGACCGCCCACCAGAATCAGGTGGTAGAGCTCCTGGCGGGAATATTCGAAGTGCTCGCAAAGGTGGTTGTTCACCGCCACCCCGCGCGCTTCCAGCCCGGCGTCGACCACGCTTTTCAACAGCGCGGCGCAGCCGCCGCAGCCGGTGGAGGCCTTGGTGGCGTCCTTGATGTCGCCCAGCGAACAGCAGCCGCCATCCAGCGCCTCGTTGATGGCGCCCTTGGACACGTTGTGGCAGGAACAGATGGTGGCGCCGTCCGGCAGCGCGTCGGCGCCCAGCGCCGGCGCCGCGTCACCGGCGGGCAGAATCAACGACGCCGGGTTGTCCGGCAGCGCAATGCCGTTAAGCATGTATTGCAACAGGGTGTCGTAGGCGTCGCAGTCGCCCACCAGCATGGCGCCGAGCACGTACTTCTGGTCTTCGCTGACCACCAGCTTGCGATAGACGCCGGCCACTTCGTCCTGAAAGCGGTAACAGCGGGCGCCGGCGGTGCGTGCCTGGGCATCGCCCACCGAGCCCACGTCCACGCCCATCAGTTTCAGCTTGGTGCTCATGTCGGCGCCGGTGAAGTCGCCGGCTTCGTTATGGAGCACCGCGGCCACGGTGCGCGCCATGGTGTAGCCCGGCGCCACCAGCCCGAAGATCTGGTTGTTCCAGAGCGCGCATTCGCCGATCGCGAAGATCGCCGGGTCCGAGGTGCGGCACTGGTTGTCCACCACGATGCCGCCGCGCTCGCCCAGTTCCAGGCCGCTCTGGCGGCCCAGGCTGTCCTGCGGGCGGATGCCGGCGGAAAACACGATCATGTCGGTTTCCAGCGGCGCCTGGCCTTCGAAGTTCATGCGCAGGGCATGCGCTTCGCCGGCGTCGATCAGCTCGGTCTTCATGCCGGTGTGGATGTGCACACCCAGCGCTTCCACTTCCTTGCGCAGCAGGGCGCCGCCGGTTTCGTCCAGCTGCACCGGCATTAATTGCGGCGCGAACTCCACCACATGGGTTTCCAGCCCCAGCAGCCGCAGCGCGTTGGCGGCCTCCAGGCCGAGCAGGCCGCCGCCCACCACCACGCCGCGTTTGGCGTTGCCGGCGCAGCGTTTGATCGCGTCCAGGTCGTCCACGGTGCGGTACACCAGGCAGTGCTCGTGTTCGTGGCCGGGGATCGGCGGGACGAACGGATAGGAGCCGGTGGCCAGCACCAGGGCGTCATAGTCTTGCCGGACGCCGCCGGCGGTGATCACGGTTTTATTGTCCCGGTCGATCTCCACCACCTCGTCGTTAAGGTGCAGGGCCACCCGGTTGTCCCGATACCACTGCGCCGGCGACAAACAAAGATCCTCCGGGGTCTGATCGTCGAACAACGCGGACAGATGCACCCGGTCGTAGGCGGGCCGGTTCTCGCCGGCGAACACATGGATGGTCCAGGGGCTGGCGTCGCCCTGCTCGACCAGGGTCTTCACCAAATGGTGACCGACCATGCCGTTGCCGATGATCACCAGGTTGCCCGAGGTGGGAAATACGGTGTTGTCGTCCGTCATAGCCTTGCCTCCTGTTAAGCCACTTCGACCGAAACATCGGCCGGGGTTGATTCGTCGTCGTCACGGCTCGGGTCCGTGAGCAGAACGTCGCGCAACGCACTGACGTCGCGGTCGCTTTGATGGGTTTGGAAATACCACTGGCTGTGGCGCACATCGCCGACCAGCAGCACGCCGCGCAGGCGGCCGTCTTCGATAATCAGTTTTTTATAGATCCCGGCTTGCGCGTCGCTGAGCCACAGGGTCTGCTGGCCGGCCAGCGCCTCCACCTGCCCCATGCTGTGAATGTCGAGGCCGCTGACCTTGAGGCGGGTGACCAGGGAAGGGTCGCGATAGCGGGCGGGCCGGCCCTTGAGCACCCGGGCCAGCACGTTGGCCTGTTCCTGCACCGGCGCCACCAGGCCGTAGGTGTTGCCCTGGAATTCGCAGCATTCGCCCAGCGCGTGCACGTGCGGGTCGGACGTACGCAGGGCGCTGTCGACGCGCACGCCCGCGCCGCAATCCAGGCCGGCGGTTTGCGCCAGTTCTCGGTTGGGGGTAATGCCGGTGGCGAACACCACCAGATTGGCGGGCAGCGTTCGCGGCGTGCCGCCCTCTTCCACTTCCACACCACTCACCGAGGTGTCGCCGAGAAGGCGCTTGGGGTCGCAGCCGGTGCGCACCCGGATACCCCGGGCGGCCAGCGCCGCCTCCAACAAGGACGACGCACTGGCGTCGAGCTGCCGGTTCATCAGCACCGGGCGGCGGTGCACCAGGGTCACGTCGGCGCCCAGACGGCGCAGCCCGACGGCGGCTTCCACGCCCAGCAGGCCGGCGCCGACCACCACCGCGCGGACGCCGGGGTGCGCCCGGCTCCAGCCACGCAGACGCGCCACGTCGTGCAGGGAGCGGAAGCCGCTGACACCCTCCAGCTCGGCGACACCGGGCAGCGACGGCATCGAGGATCGCGCGCCGGTGGCAATCACCAGGGTGTCGTAGTCGACGCGCTCGCCGTCGTCGCAGTACAGACAGCGGCGCTGCCGGTCGAGGCGCGCCACCCGTTTGCCCAGGCTGACCGTCACCCGGCGCACCCGGTACCAGGCGTCATCGCGCGGCGTGATGGCATCCAGGTCGGTCTCCTCGCCGAGCAACGGCGACAGCATGATGCGGTTGTAGTGACGCACCGGCTCGTCGCCAAGCACCCGCACCGACCAGCCGTGGTCGGTGCCCAACCGGCTGATCAGGCTTTCCGTGGCCATGCCGTTGCCGACGATCACCAGGCGGCGCCGTGCCTCGGTGCGTTTCATGCGGGTGGCCCGAATCATCGCTCGCGCTCCTCAGGCCCGGCGGCCAAGCCGGTCGACCAGACCGGCCACCTTGCCGCGTGCCGGCGCCGCGTCGTCTTCGTCGACGGCCGGTTCGCGGGGGATCTCCACCACCTTGCGCTGCTTCTCGTAGAGGAAGCTGAGCACTTGCTGACGGAAGTGGTTGTAGTCGCTGTTCTCGGCCAGCGTGACGCGGTTACGGGGGCGTGGCAGGTCGATGTTGAGCACCTCGCCGATGGTGGCGGCGGGGCCGTTGGTCATCATCACGATGCGGTCGGACAGCAACACCGCTTCGTCCACATCGTGGGTGATCATCACCACGGTATTGTTCAGATCACGCTGGATCTCCATCAGCGAGTCCTGCATGTGCGCCCGGGTGAGCGCGTCCAGCGCACCGAACGGCTCGTCCATCAGCAACACCTTGGGGCGCATGGCCAGAGCGCGGGCGATACCGACACGCTGTTTCATGCCGCCGGACAGTTCGTCCGGGCGTTTGTGCATGGCGTGCTCCATGTGCACCAGCTTCAGGTTCTGCTGAATCCAGTCGCGCATTTCCGCTTTGCTCATGCTGTCGCGGAACACCTGGCGCACCGCCAGCTGCACGTTCTCGAAGGCGGTCAGCCAGGGCAGCAGCGAATGGTTCTGGAACACCACCGCCCGGTCCGGGCCCGGTTCGTTGACTTCCTTGCCGTCCAGGGCGACACCGCCTTCGGTGGCCTGCAGCAGACCGGCGAGAATATTCAGCACCGTGGATTTGCCGCAGCCGGAGTGGCCGATCAGCGACACGAACTCGCCTTTTTTGATGCGCAGCGACAGCTCGTCCAGGGCCCGGAAGGGGCCTTCCGGAGTCGGGAAATCGATGCTGATCTTGGAGATGTCGAGATAATGGCTCATCACAAAATTCCTCTCTTAAAACCTGCCCGAAGCGCGTTCAGCGCAGATCCGCGGATTTGTCCCAGGACACCAGGCTCTGCACCGCCAGCATCAGGCGGTCGAGCAGAAAGCCGATGGCGCCGATGGTGATCACCGCCACCATGATGCGGCTCAGTGAATCGGAGCTTCCGTTCTGAAACTGGTCCCAGACGAACTTGCCCAGCCCCGGGCTCTGCGCCAGCATTTCCGCCGCGATCAGCACCATCCAGGCGATCCCCAGGGAGGTGCGCAGGCCGGCGAACATCATCGGAATCGCCGACGGCAACACGATGGTGCGCACATGGGTGAGCCAGCCCAGCCGCAGCACCCGGCTCACGTTGTTGAGGTCGTTGTCGACGCTGGCCACGCCCACGGCGGTGTTGATCACCGTCGGCCACAGGCAGCACAGCATCACGGTGACCATGGAGGTAATGAACGACTTGGGCACCAGCGGGTCCTGGCTGACATAGACGGCGCTCACCACCATCGTCACCAACGGCAACCAGGCCAGCGGCGACACCGGCTTGAGCAGTTGAATCACCGGATTGAAGGCGCGGTACAGCGTGCGGCTGAGACCAATCAGAATGCCCAGCGGAATGGCCAGCAGCGACGCCAGCACAAAGCCCGCCGTCACCGTCATCAGGCTGGTGAGGATCTGGTCGATAAAGGTGGCGCTGCCGGTGTAGGGAAAAATCCTTGGCTGGTAGGACGGGTCCACCGCCTGCCGCTGGGCATTGCGCTCGCGCTGGCGTTCATAGAAGGCGTCTTCTTCGCGGCGCTCCGCGGCGTGCTCCTCAAGCAGCGCGCCGCCCTGCTGCCACACGTCGACGGGCCCGGGGAAAGCCCCCAGTGACGTGTTGATCTGCCCGGCCGCCACTGCCCACAAAACCAGGAAAACGGCGACGCCGGCCAGGGGCACCAGCAGGGTTTTAGTCAGGGCGCGCAATTGCTCCGCCGGCTGTTCGCCGCGCGCTAGCTTGATCCACGGTTGTAACCAGGTTTGCTGGCTGATCGAAATCATCTCATCACTCTCTTTCGCCGGTGCGTTAAAGGCGCTGGTCGCCTTTCAGGCCGATGTCGAATTGCTTCAGATACGCGTTGGGCTCGCGGCCGTTGTAGGTCATGCCGTCGATGAACTCGGACTGCGGCGGCTTGAAGCCGTCCTCGCTGTCGAAATCCGGGAAGTCCGACGCTGTCATCTTGCCTTCCTGGATCAGCGCCCTGGCCGCCAATGCATAGACGTCCGGGCGGTACACATCGCGGGCGGTCTGCATGTACCAGTCGTCGCTTTTTTGCTCGGCGATCTGACCCCAGCGGCGCATCTGGGTGAGGTACCAGATGGCGTCGGAGTAGTAGGGATAGGTGGCGTTGTGGCGGAAGAACACGTTGAAATCCGGGATCGGCCGTTCGTCGCCCTTTTCGTATTCGAAGGTGCCGGTCATGGAATTGGCGATGACCGCTTCATCGGCGCCCACGTATTCGCTTTGCGCGAGAATTCTGACGGCTTCGGCGCGGTTGGCGTTGTCGTTTTCGTCCAGCCATTTGGCCGCGCGGATCAACGCTTTGACCACGCGGGCGTGGGTGTTGGGGTATTTTTCGGCCCAGGCTTCGCTGACGCCGAACACTTTCTCCGGATTGTTTTTCCAGATTTCGTAATCGGTGATCACCGGCACGCCCACGCCTTTGAACACCGCCTGCTGGTTCCAGGGTTCGCCAACGCAGTAACCGTGGATGGTGCCGGCTTCGAGAGTGGCCGGCATTTGCGGTGGCGGCGTCACCGACAGCAGTGCTTCGGCCTGCAGCTGCCCGGAGGTGTCACCTTTATGGGGCGCGTAATAGCCGGGGTGGATGCCGCCGGCGGCGAGCCAGTAGCGCAGCTCGTAATTGTGCGTGGAAACCGGGAACACCATGCCCATCTTGAAGCGCTCGCCGCGTTTTCGGTACGCCTGCACCACGGGCTTCAGGGCGCTGGCGCTGATCGGATGCACCGGCTTGCCGTCGCGGTGCTCAATATTTTTCTTCATTTCCGCCCACACCGAATTGGCCACGGTGATGCCGTTGCCGTTCAGGTCCATGCTGAAGGCGGTGATGATGTGCGCCTTGGTACCGAAGCCGATGGTGGCGGCCAGCGGCTGACCGGCGAGCATGTGGGCGCCGTCGAGCTGGCCGTCGACCACCCCGTCCAGCAGCACCTTCCAGTTGGCCTGGGCCTCCAGCGACACGTACAGCCCTTCGTCCTCGAAGTAGCCTTTCTCATAGGCGATCGCCAGCGGCGCCATATCGGTGAGCTTGATGAAGCCGAAGGTCAGCTCCGGCTTTTCCGGCCAGCCGACCAGCGGCTTGTCCGCCGCCTTGGCGGCACCCGCGAACACGGTCAGCACGAAGGCCGCCAGCACGGCCAGCCGCCGTGCAGCGTCGCGCCCCGGGCGGGGAGAGATCGAATCGGCTTTGTTCATGGTGCTGCTCCTTTACTATCAACGACGGCGTTCGGGGTCGGCGAAGCAAAAAAAAGCGCCCACCACTTTCCGTGGTGAGCGCCTTCGCTCAGATCAGTCGCATATTGTCCGGGGGTCGGCACCGCCATTGGTTTCCGACCTGTTACCACCTACGCATTCAACTTCCGTGCCAGGTCGGTATCGGCGCTCATAGGCCGACATCGCGGGCCCCGCACGGCGGCGGCGGCGCCGCGCCGTGCGCCAATCCGGTGATCAGGCACGGATCATGGCGCGGATTGGTGCAGAAAATTCATTGAACGCAGCTGCCACTCTTCCCCATCGATAAAGGTGTCCGCGCCCATGCCGATTTCCCCTTGACTGGTCTCCAGACGCCAGGGCCCGGCGTGGATGCCCTCGCCTTTCCAGTCCTGGCCCGGCAGCGGGGTGTCGGCCAGTGCCCGGCGGTACAGATCCGGGCGGTAGCACGCCGCCGCCACGGCGGACAGATCCTGGTCGCCGGGCAGCCAGCCCCAGCGGGCCATCTGGTTGAGAAACCAGTAGCCGTGGGAGACCCAGGGAAAATTGGCCAGATAACGGTGGAACACCAGTAGGTCCGGTTCGGGGGCGTCGCCACTATCAGGCCGGTAATTGGTGTGGCCCAGTAAGGCCGGCGCCAGCACCCGGGGGCTCACCGGCAGGTATTCCGCCAGCAGCGACACCGCGCTGTCCCGGTTGTCATCCAACCATACGCCGGCCTGATGCAACGCACGCAGCAGCGCATTCAGAGTATCCGGATTGGCTTGCGCCCAGTCCGCGGTCACCCCCAGCACCTTGTTCGGCGCGTTCTGCCAGATATCCCGGCCGGTGGCCACGCAGCACCCGATGCCGTCCGCCGAGGCCACCGCGTTCCAGGGTTCACCGGCAAAGAAACCGTGGATGTGCCCGAGCCGGAGGTGATCGACCATCTGTGACGGCGGCAGCACCACGGTGGTGACGTCGCGGTCCGGGTCGATGCCGGCGCTGGCCAGCCAGTAGCGCAGCAACAGATTGTGGCTGGAATACGGAAACACCACCGCCAGAACCAGCGGCGGCTGCTTCTCCAGCTTCCGCTGCTCGATCAGTTGTTTAAGACTGGCGGGGCCGGGGCGACCGCGTGTGGTGCCCTCGAGCTCCCGGTACAGGGACGCGGACAGGGTCATGCCGTTGCCGCCCAGGTTCAGCGAATACGGCGCGATCAGCGGCTTACTCAGCCCACCCAGCCCCAGCGTCGAGGCCATCACCATGGGCGCCAGCATGTGCGCGCCGTCGAACTGGCCGACGATCACCTTGTCGCGAATATTGGCCCAGGACACCTCTTCCTGCAGGGTCACGTCCAGGCCCTGGTCCCGGAAAAAACCCAACTGGTGCGCGGCGAGCAGCGGCAGGCTGTCGGTGAGCGGCATATAGCCCAGGGTCAAATCGGTCTTCATTGATCACGGGTCCTCTGCGATTTCGGCGCCAGCAGCCCCAGCACCGACACAATGTCGTTGGCCACGTCCACCAGCTTCTGGCTGCGGTCCATGGCCAGCTTGCGCATGGCGTGGTAGGCCTCGTCCTCGTTCATCTGGCGGTGCTGGATCAACAGCGCCTTGGCTTTATCAATCACCTGCCGGTCGGCGAGCCGGGTGCGGGTTTGCTGCAGCTCATTGCGCAGCGCCTGGAATTCACGGAAGCGGGCCACCGCCACATCGACGATGGAACGCACTCGCTCCGGGTTGAGACCGTCGACCACGTAAGCGCTCACCCCGGCGCGGATAGCGCGATCAATGGTATTGCTGTCGCCCTGCTCGGCGAACATGATCACCGGCTTGGGCAGGTGCTGGTTGAGCACCGTCATGTGCTCGAGCATGTCCCGGTCCGGCGATTCAATATCCACGATCACCACGTCCGGCTGATGCTCGGCCACCTGCTTCATCAGGCCCTGGGCGCTGGCCATGCGGCACACCACCTCGAAACCGCAGTCGGTGAGCGCCTGCTCAAGCATGGCCGCCCGGGCCGGCGTATCGTCGACCAGCATCACGCGGGTATGTTGCGGCTGCTCACTCACGGTCAGGCTCACTCACGGCTACATCAACCAGCGGTCGAACGGCAGAACGGAGACGGTGTCACCAACGGCGACGTCGCCACGCTCCGCCTCCAGGCGGATGAAAGCGTTGGCCCGGGTCACCGACGACAACACCCCGGAGCCCTGCGAGCCGGTGGTCTCCACCCGGTGGCCGCCGTCGCCGTCGGCGAACAGCACGGCGCGCTGGAAATCGGCGCGCCCGGGCTTTTTACGCAGCGACACGCCAGCCCGCGCCGACACCAGCAGCGGCGATTCCAGCGAACGCTCTCCCGCCAGATGCCGCAGGGCCGGCAACGCCAGCTGATGAAAAGTCACGGTGGCCGATACCGGATTGCCCGGCAGGCCCAGGAACAGCGCGTCGCCCAAGGTGCCAAAGGTGAACGGCTTGCCCGGCTTCATGGCCACCTTATAGACGTCCACCCGGCCGATGCGGTCCAGCACCCGGCGGGTATGATCCGCCTCCCCCACCGACACGCCGCCGCTGGCGATCACCACATCGTGGTCCCGCGCCGCGCTCTCGAGCACGGCCTGCAAGCGCTCCGGCGTATCCGCGCAGATCCCCAGATCGGTGACCGCCAGATCCAGCCGGCGCAGCATGGCAGTGAGCAGGTAGCGGTTGCTGTCGTAAATCTGCCCCTCGGCGAGCGGTTCGCCGGGCTCACGCAATTCCGAACCGGTGGACAGCAACGCCACCCGGGGCCGGCGCAGCACCTCGACGGCGCTCAGCCCCAGCGATGCCAGCAACCCCAGGTCCGCCGGCCGCAGCCGGCGCCCGGCGTCCAGCAGCCCGGCGCCCACGGCGATGTCCTCACCGGCACGGCGAATGTTCTCGCCGGCGCGCGGCGCACGCTGGAGGTGCACCCTGGCAGTGCAGCCCTGCCCCCTCAGGTCACACTCCTCCTGCATGATCACCGCGTCGCACCCGGCCGGAATCAACGCGCCGGTCATAATGCGCACGCACTGCCCCGCCGGCAGCGACGCCTTATAAGGCGCCCCCGCCGTGGCGGTACCGGCCAATGCCAGCCCATCCGACGCCGGCCAGTCGGCGCAGCGCAAGGCGTAGCCGTCCATCGCAGAGTTATCCGCCGGCGGCACCGCGCGGTCGGCGAGCAGGTCCTCGGCGAGAATCCGGTCCAGCCCGTCCCGCAGCGGCACCGTCTCGCTCTCCGTCACGGAGCGAACGGCGGCAAGCAGACGGTCGCGGGCCTCTTCAAGACTGAGCATAGGGTCGCCGGTGGTTTCAGGGAGATAACCGGACCTATGCATCAAACATGCCACCTGTTGGTGCGCGGGGAGCGGCGGCACCACAGCGGGGCAATGACAGCTTCGAAGTTTAGGACTCTCCCCAGTTCGATCTCGATGCCCAGACCCGAGAGCAGCCGTGAATCCAGTCATGGAGGCTTGTGTCATGACCAATACAGGAACGGAACGAACATTCGTTAAAATACAACCTGGATCACAACTATTGAGGAAGGTACATTCCTAAAGACTATTTTTGCAGTCGGATCGTAATCTTGACGAGGCCTGCCTATGCCCTTTTCCCCACCGTGCGTGCTCATAAGCCGCACTACAGCGCCTGCAAGGAGCCCTAATAAACCCAAAACGAAGGCTATCAATGGAGTCACTTCAATCGCTTTTAACTATTGGAATATCAAGACGGATACGCTTAGAGTCCGCGCGCAACTAAAAGTTAGTTGCGGCGCAGCCAGAGTAGCGTTATGACTAAGAAAGAAAAGCGACTCGCCGCACTGACCCGCTTTGCGGATCATGGTCAAGGGACGGTACGTTGGCAGGAACTTGTCGCGGTCCTTGAGGATATGGGTTTCACGGCCGATAAATCTGGAGGTAGCCACTTCACTTTTATTAACCTTGAAAGCCCAGGCAACGACGCAATATCTGCTGTAGTCAAGCCTCACCCCCAGAATGAAGTGAAACGGTATGTGGCGAAAAATATTGTTAAATTTCTTCGTGGCAAAAATTACATAGGGGAGTGATCATGAGTCGAGTTATGAAATACAAAGGTTTTATAGGCAGTGTAGATTTTGACTTGGAGGATAAGGTACTTCACGGCTGCATCCTGCACACTACTGATTTAGTGACCTACGATGGCGAATCACTCCCCGAGCTTGAAAAGAACTTTCAGGCTTCTGTAGACCAGTACCTCGATCTTTGCGAAAGGCATCAGAAGACGCCTGTTAAAAGCATGAGTGGCACCTTTAATTGCCGGATAGGCCCCGAGTTACATAAAGACCTTGCCATTGCAGCGTTTGAACGAGGAACAAACATTAACTCAATAGTGACAGAAGCCATTAGAAATCACCTGCATCCCAAAGATGCCAGGCTTTTGATATACAAAGCTGTTGAACGGCAAACATATCATTGTGCGCAAGTTCCAAAGAAACAGCCCTTCACTAGCCTCTTTGATATTAGAAAGATTGCTTTAAAAACTTCCGAGGTCAACGACCGGTTCGATTTTAGTAGGTCTTTCAATGCTTAAATCAGCGCCAATTCAGTTAGTCGACTATTTCTTCAATGAGATATCGGTTAAGAGAAATGATAGGTTGGACTGGAATTCAGAAATCAATCAGTTCAACGATGGCAAAATGTCCGTTTACCGTGATATTAGATTTCCCATTAGTGACAACCACTCCTTGATTGCAATTCAACTGAAGTTTTTGATGCAAGAAGACGAATCTGGGCAACCTCCTATTATAGCTTCCATCGACATGCAAGGTTTATTCGAAATACATGGGAGCGTGGAGTGGAGTTTAGAAGACAAGATTCGTTTCGTGGGCGTTTCTGGTGCTTCAATTTTATATGGAATTATAAGAGAACAAATAACAGGACTATCCTCCCGAGTTATTCCCGGTGCCAAACCTTTTATAGTTCCTACGATCAGCTTTGACCCCGATGGTGTAAATGCAGAAGAAGTAATAGCTGAGCATCAGATAGAACAGTAAGTTACTTTTGTACGTCCCGCCTCCTTTGGAACAGAAAACCGATGCTGGGAAGAAACAGAGTTCTCGGCTTCGCTAAAGTTATCGATAGCATCCAGACCAATAACATTGACACCTGATCACTGCTTCTTCACGGCGAGCATGGACGCATTTTTTCCTTGTCGATCAGCCCCATCTCGCGCGATCCGCAGATCGTCTCGCACAGGGAACCGATCTCCGTGAAGCGGGACCCGGGTGACTCCGGAGTGGGCCACTCGCCGGATGGACGCTCGGCACCGAACTGCATCTGGCCGGTCCCGACAACTGCCGCGCAGTTTTTACCAACGTATTCAAGGCCTACGAGCGCTGTACCCACACCCGGTGCAGAACTGGAATCTGACGCTGTCACAGATGGCCATCCATTTCCCCGAGCGCCTGGACGAGTACATCCGCCTGTGAGGCTGAGGTCGGTGAAACAGAGTTTTGAACACCCTCGTGTGGGTGCGGCCAGTGGCTACCGCGCTGTCTCTGCCGGGAGGTGCCACTCATGTCTAAGCACAACTCTCAAATGCGATTAGTCACTACCTGTTTCGACACTTGTCGGCTGAATGGTCGCTTCTTCCGGATCGATCACGTCGTGAAAATGCAAGGACTGGTCGTTAGCGAACGCCTCAGAGAAGCGTTGCAGCAGGGATTGTCCCTTGGCCATTGCCCCGAAGAACTGCTGGATCACTGAGAAATCGGCATCTCGTCCGGAAGCCACCACCTTCATGTACCAAGCAGCAGCGTGCGCACAGTTGCCGCACTCAATGAACAGCTTGGCCAAGCCTGGGTCGTGGTTTCGACCGAATGCCAGCGTAAGCAGGTACCCCTCAAACTTACTTATTCTTTCACTCAATGCCCTGAGATGTTCCGGATCAAGTGCCCCGCCAACTGGAAAGCCGACGAGGGTACCACTAATAGCCGCCAGCGCCGCCTTGGCGCTCAGTATGGTGTCTGCTTTTTCCCGGGCGAACTCTTGACGTCGCAACGCAATTTCCCGTCTAAACCCGCGATTGGCAAGCCATCCAGACGCCAAGATCGCCAGCACAGTACCTATCGCCTGGGCCCAACCGGCGGCCTGAGTATTCAGGAACCAGTTGGTGATGCAATCCAAGTTAAGCCCGCACCACTCCCAATCCATGGCTCAACTCCCTCGTTTATTTCGGTGGAACGTGACGCATTCTACCGCTCGGCGCCAAGTATTGAGATAACGGGGACTCACATTCCTGATTTATGCGTCTTCAGGCATTCCAGCCTCATTCAGAGACGCAGGGAAGGCGGCATCGCGGTCTTTGTCAAATCTTTGGCGGTAGATAGCGATCAATTTCGAGTAATCCTCCATCTGCTTCTTGCAGTCACGGAGGTTGTCGGTAAACGGCTTATCGATACACAGCGTTGCTGTGTAGGCGACTATTTCGTCTTGTGCGTGCCGGTTCAGCTTTGCCAGTGCCGCATCAAATGCCTGGGTGAGCTGCTGGCACGTGATATGAAACCCCATAACCGTCGATGTTACCTGATGATGGGATCGGTCATGCCTTATGAACCAGCTCAATTCATTGGCCGATCTCTGCAATTGAGTTTGGTTAGCCTGCACCTTTGCAGCAGAGAGCGCGTGGTCTTTCTCGCCATCATCAAGAAGTTGTTCCGTCAGTTCAGCACAGATCGCCATGTATTGGATTATTTTCTCCAGATTGAGCATATCCGCTTGGTGGCGATCACTTTCCTCCTTGTCTCTGGCAAGCTGTCTCTGCTCCCGGTCATGCCGCCAAGTTCCCCACGTTACATAGAGCAGTCCAAGCGTCGCCACGCCTTGCACCCAAGCCGCTGTAGGGCTACTCCAGGCCCACGCATACCAGCAATCCCAGCTCAACCCACAAAACGAATAGTCCATGTCACCCCCATATCATCGGTTCTGGTGAAGCATGCCTTACCCGCCTGGACGAACCCAAATCAGGGGGTGGCAGTATGAAACTGGACCAGCACTTCACACCGACCTGGGCCGCTGATGATGTGGAGTGCGGGCGGTGCGGACGCGCCGATCAGATCGAGGTAGTCGCCCGACGGCGCGCCAGCGATCAGCTTGGCGAGTGCTATTGCTGCGAGACGGCACAGGCATGGCGCCCCTGCCCACAGCACGGGCCGGGAACCGAGCACGACCTGGAACGAACCTAGGCAATGCCGCAGCACTAAGACGACGCCGTGGCCCTGGTCCGCCGGCAAGGGCGCGCCACCCCGACGCTCCTGCAGCGCCACCTCCGGGTCGCCTACAGCACTGCCCTCCACCTGATCGATCATATGGAGGCCCAGGGCGTGGTAAGCGCCCCCGATGACAAGGGCCGCCGCGAGGTGCTGGCGGAAGGGCGAAGCGACCATGGGTAACTTGTCGGATTTCCGCATTGCCATGGCGGTCATTGCAGTGATTTGCGTTGCTGCCGGCTTTGGTATTGGTCTGCTGATCGGATAGGGAGTACAGCGATGACTGAACGCACAGGCCCCAAGAGGATATTCAGCGCCATCTCCGCCACCGCCCGCCGGGCACTTACTGGCCAGCGGGAGCAGATAAACCGCGAGATTTCGGAAAGGCGGCGCGGTCACCACCACACCCGCTGCCACGACTGCGTGCGGTTCCTGAAAAAATCACGGTGGATCAGGAAAGACCATCCGAGCAAGAGGCACGCGCTGTGCTGGGACTGCTACAACAACTACGATGACCCTCTGGTAGATAATGCTTTAGACCGAGCCCACCCCGCACAGCAACGCAAAACTCAAACCCGCGGCGGCGGCGCGGCACAACGCTCGCTATGAGGCGCGCCAGAACCAGCACTACGCCTACCCGCTGTTCGATTACATCGCCAAACTAGTGGTACCGGTCGAGCTGCTCAAGCTGGAAGCGCACCACTAAGCCCGAGCGCGGGGCGCCCTACTAATGGCGTCCACCATGGGCATCGTTGCGATGAAAGAAGGAAGGAAGCAATGAGCGAGAATCCACTATTCCTTGTTCTAGTGGTGCTTACGTTCGTCCTGTGGCGCCACATCCTCATGGCTATCCTATTCACGGCTTCAATGGCCCTGACGATTGTCTTGACCCCGTTCTATTGGTTTCTTCGCCGCTCCCGGAAAGGTGACGACGATGAGTGATTATTTTAGGGGCCACCGCGTCGAGATCCGGGAACGCACGTGCTACTACAGCGCCACGGGCGAGCCGACAGCTACCACCGAAAGGCGCCCCTGCGGGCGTTGCGGCCTGGATGATACGCCAGAGGGCCACGGGGGTGCCTTGGTGAGCTGCCGCGCGGGTGGTCATGAACGCATGCTGCGGCCACGGAGAAGACGCCCTGGCTTACATCCAATACTGGGGCCGCAGCGACATTCGCGGTCCGGCAGCGATCGAGGAACAATGGAGGCTGAAATGGGCCACCCTGCCCTGATCTTTGGAGAAGAGCTGATGGAAATGACCCGCTACCGGCGGCGGCACAACCTCCAGCGCTGGCTGGGACCCGGTGGCCTGATGGGTAGGCAACGCAGCACACGACGGGATACCGCAATGTCCCAGTACGTCCAGCGCAAGCCGGACCGGGATCGCGTGATCTGGCGCGAATATCTGGGCAGAGGTCGGTTCGGCAAGGTGGTCACGCTGAAGGACGCGACCGGCCGTCCACTGCCGGCCCAGGCCAGCCATCGCGACATGATCACGGCCTACAACGACCAGGTGGCCCGGAACCCTGACCGGAGCCTAGGGTAGCTTCTGGATCTGTATCTGGCCAGCCGCCCGGGCCGAGCGCACGCGGCGAGCCTATCGGGTCCACGCCGATACCATCCGCAATTTCCCGGTGAGCAACGGCCGCACGCTGCGTGAGGCCCGTCAGAGCCGCTCGTGCGCTCCATAGGGACGTCATAAGCCCCTTCTGCTCCCAGGGGGCGGGATGCGCCGGTGAGCTATTCTGCGGTCAGGAGCGCTTTCGTGCGCGCCTTGGAGAAAAAGGAGCGATCCGAGCCCGCGCTGCGGCAGCGGTTCACGGTGCACGACATCAAGGCCAAGGGCATCACGGACCATAAGAATCACCACGGTGGGCACCGGTCTGCAAGGATGCGGGATGTCTACGTGCGGAAGGCGGAAGACGTGGATAGCACCCGCTGATTTTGATTCAGCGTTTGATCCACCCCTGGAACGAGTGAGGGCCCGCTAACAAGCGAGCCCTCGAAATAGTGGTGGGTCGTGCTGGATTCGAACCAGCGACCAATTGGTTAAAAGCCAACTGCTCTACCAACTGAGCTAACGACCCGCCGAATGAGGCGCAAATAATACGGATTTATTTCGCCGTGACAAGGCCTGGGGGCCATTTTTTTCGTTAAGACTGGTAGATCGTCGGATCTTTGATCAAAGCCTGCTCAAAGCCTTCGCGGCGCAACCGGCAGCTGTCGCAGCGGCCGCAGGCGCGGCCTTCGGCGTCGGCCTGGTAGCAGGACACGGTGAGGCTGTAATCCAGCCCCAGCCCGGTGCCCTGGCGGATGATCTCGGCCTTGGAGAGCGCCATCAGGGGCGTGCTGATGCGCACCGGGTGCCCTTCCACGCCGGCCTTGGTGGCAAGCCCGGCCAGGTGCTGGAAGGCGTCGATGAATTCCGGACGGCAGTCCGGGTAGCCGGAGTAGTCCACGGCGTTGACGCCGATATAGATGGCGTCGGCGCCGACCACTTCCGCCAGGCCCAGGGCCAGGGACAGGAAGACGGTGTTGCGGGCCGGCACATAGGTGACCGGGATGCCCTCGCCGCCGTTCTCGGGGACGTCGATGGCGTGGTCGGTGAGCGCGGAGCCGCCGATGCCGCCCATGCCCAGTTCGATCACCCGGTGTGATTCGGCGCCCAGGGCGGCGGAGACGCGCTCCGCCGCGAGCAGCTCGGAGCGGGTGCGCTGGCCGTAGTCGAAGGCGATGGTGTGGCACCGGAACCCTTCGGCGCGGGCCATCGCCAGGCAGGTGGCGGAATCGAGTCCGCCGGAGAGCAGTACCACCGCGGTTTCCATCGGGTCTCCTGTTACCTCGGTTTGATGGGGGCTGGATCAGCGCCCGCGGGCGTCGTTCCAGAGCAGTTTGTGCAGTTGCAGCTGAAAGCGCACCGGCAGGCGGTCGGCGAGGATCCAGTCGGCCAGCTCACCGGGCGGCAAATGCCCGTGCACCGGTGAGAACAGCACCTCGGACACCCGCGCCGTCAGGTTGTGCTGGTCCAGCATAAAGCGCGCCCAGTCGTAATCCCGGCGGTCGGCGAGCACGAACTTCACCTGGTGGTGCGGACGCAGGTGGGGGATGTTTTCCAGGCGGTTGTTGTGCTGTTCGCCGGAGCCCGGCGCCTTGAGGTCCATGACCACCGAGACGCGCTCGTCGACGCCGGCGATGTCCATGGCACCGCCGGTTTCCAGGCTCACCTGGTAGCCCCGGTCACACAGTTCGGTGAGCAGCGGCAGGCAGTTGGGCTGCGCCAGCGGTTCACCGCCGGTGACGGTGACGTAGCGCGCGGAATAGCCGTCCACCTGCTCCAGGATGCGCTCGAGGGACCATTTCTCGCCGCCCTGGAAGGCGTACTCGGTGTCGCACCAGACGCAGCGCTGCGGGCAGCCGGTGAGGCGCACGAATACGGTGGGCACGCCCACGCTGCGGGATTCCCCCTGCAGGGAATGAAAGATTTCGGTAATGCGCAGTTCCACGGTGGACGCTCTGAGACTTCTAGGTGGCGCGGATTCTAACACCTCGCCGGCGGCGGTTCAGCCGCCGTTGAGCTGCTTGAGCATGGCCTTGGCCATCTCGGCCTCGGAGGCGTCGGGGAATTGCTTGATCAACTTGTGCAGGGAGACTTCCGCTTCGCTGGTGTTGCCGGCCTTGGCCTGCAGGCTGGCGAGCTTGTACAGGCTGGTGGGGGCACGGCTGTGGTTCGGGTAGTCGTCCACCACGGTCTGGAACTGCTTGCGGGCCTTGTCCAGCTGCGGAGTTTTCTGATTGCTGTAGACCTCGCCCAGCCAGAAGTGGGCGTGGGCCCGGAACTGCCCCTGCGGGAAGTCCTTCAGGTAGGCTTCGAAGGCGGTGGCCGCGGCGTCGAAATCACGCTCGAGCAGCTTGCCGCGGG
>DGNT01000084.1:6606-17260 GCA_002389055.1 Alcanivorax sp. UBA4485 | reverse complement strand
TGGTGTGGGCGTTCCGCCTTAAGCGGGCCCGGGAAGAGGGCGGCGACCGGCCGGTGACCCCGGCGGACCTGCCGATTCCGGCGGAACTGGAGGTGGCGCCGTGAAAGCGATGAGCCATTACCTCGGCGGGCGCGAGCTGCTCGGCGACGGCGGCGCCAAGGTGCTCGCCGGGCCGATCCTGATCCTGCTGATCATGTCCATGCTGATCCTGCCGTTGCCGCCGTTCGCGCTGGATATGTTCTTCACCTTCAACATCGCCCTGGCGTTGATGGTGCTGCTGGTCAGCATGTTCACCCTGAGCGCCCTGGATTTCGCCGCCTTCCCGGCGGTGTTGCTGTTCACCACCCTGTTGCGGCTGGCCCTGAACGTGGCCTCCACCCGGGTGGTATTGATGGAAGGCCACGAAGGTGGCGCCGCCGCCGGCAAGGTGATCGAGGCGTTCGGCCAGTTTCTGGTGGGCGGCAACTTCGCCGTCGGCCTGGTGGTATTCCTGATTCTGGTGGTGATCAATTTCATGGTGATCACCAAGGGCGCCGGGCGCATCGCCGAGGTGGGCGCGCGCTTTATGCTCGACGCCATGCCCGGCAAGCAGATGGCCATCGACGCCGACCTCAACGCCGGCCTGATCGGCGAGGAAGACGCCAAGAAACGCCGTGCCGAAGTGGCCCAGGAAGCGGATTTCTACGGCTCCATGGACGGCGCCAGCAAGTTCGTGCGCGGCGACGCCGTGGCCGGGCTGGTGATCATGGCGGTGAACATTATCGGCGGCCTGCTGATCGGCATGCTGCAGCACGATCTCTCGTTCGCCGATGCCGGGCGCACCTACACCCTGCTGACCATCGGCGACGGTCTGGTGGCACAGATTCCGGCGCTGGTGATCTCCACCGCCGCCGGCGTCACCGTGTCGCGGGTGACCACCGACCAGGACGTCGGCCAGCAGATGATCAGCCAGCTGCTGATGAACCCGAGGGTAATGATCCTGGCCGCCGGCGTGATGGGCCTGTTGGGGCTGGTGCCCGGCATGCCCAACTTCGTATTCCTGCTGTTCACCGCCGGCCTGGCCGGCGCCGCCTGGTACCTGAGCCGCGCCAAGGAAAACCGCCTCGCCGAAGAACAGATCGAGGCGGCGCCGCCGCCGGAACCGGAAGCGCCGGAAGCGAGCTGGGACGACGTTCAACTGATCGACGTGCTGGGGCTGGAAGTGGGCCACCGCATGATTCCGCTGGTGGACTACCGCCAGCAGGGCGAGCTGCTCGGCCGCATCAAGAGCGTGCGCAAGAAGTTCGCCCAGGAGGTGGGCTTCCTGCCACCGGTGGTGCACATCCGCGACAACCTGGATCTGGGCGCCAACACCTATGTGGTCACCCTCAAGGGCGCGGAAGTGGGGCGCGGCGAAGCCTTCCCCGGCAAGTGGCTGGCGATCAACCCGGGCCAGGTCACCGGCGACGTGCAGGGCACCGCCACCCAGGACCCGGCCTTCGGCCTGCCGGCGGTCTGGATCGAAGCGGACCAGCGCGAGCAGGCCCAGGTGTACGGCTACACGGTGGTCGACGCCAGCACCGTGGTGGCCACCCACCTTAACCATCTGCTGCACCACCATTCCGGCGCAATGCTCGGCCGCCAGGAAGTGCAGCAGCTGCTCGACAAGCTGGGCGAGGACAGCAAGGCGCTGGTGGAAGACGTGGTGCCCAAGGCGGTGTCGCTCACCGTGCTGCAGCGCCTGCTGCAGAACCTGCTGGAAGAGGACGTCTCGATCCGCGATATGCGCACCATCCTCGACACCCTGGCGGAGCACGCCGGCCAGAACGCCGACGCCCACGAACTCACCGCCCAGGTGCGGGTGGCGCTGGGCCGCGCTATTACCCATCAATGGTTCCCGGGCCAGGACGAACTGCATGTGATCGGCCTGGACAGCAATCTCGAGCAGGTGCTCGGCCAGGCGCTGAACGGCGGCGGGGCGCTCGAGCCCGGCCTCGCCGACACCCTGATGGAGCAGGCCGCCGCCGCCCTGGAGCGCCAGGAGGCCGCCGGCGAACCGCCGGTGCTGGTGGTGCAACACGGCCTGCGGCCGTTGCTGGCCCACTTCCTGCGCCGCCGCCTGCGCCACCTGGTGGTGATGTCGCAGGCGGAGATCCCGGACGACCGCACCCTGCGCGTGACCAGCATGATCGGCGGCAACGCATAACCAACCGAACCGCGAAAAACAGAGGATACCGTCATGGGCGTGCAACGCTTTGTCGGCAACAACAACCGGGAAGCCATGGGCCGGGTGCGCGCGGCGCTGGGCGATGACGCCCTGATCCTGGCCAACCGGGCCACCGACCAGGGCGTGGAGATTCTCGCCCTGGCCGAGGACGACGCCTCGGGCTATGCGCCGGCGCCACGGGTGGTCACGGCGCCCGCCGCGCCGCCGGCGGTGGCCGCCCCGCGTCCGGCAACCGCCGCGCCGGTGTCCACGGCGGCGGGGTCCGACCTTACCGAGCAGCTTCTGCGCGAAGTGCGCGACATGCGCGACCAATTGAATCGCCGTGCCGCGACCGAGGACGACGGCGGCCCGCGCGCGGCGTTGCGCCGGCGCCTGCGCGGCGCCGGGTTCAGCGCCGAATTCAGCGATCCGCTGCTGGCCGGGCTGCCGCCGGAAGCGGGCGACCCCCGGCAGGCCGACGCTTGGCTGCAGCGGCAACTCCAGCGGCGTCTTTCCGTGGCCGCGCCCGGCGACCTGGATCAGCCCGGGGTGATCGCCCTGATCGGCCCCACCGGGGTTGGCAAAACCACCACCGCCGCCAAGCTGGCGGCGCGGCTGGCCCGCCGCCACGGCGCCGAGCGCGTTGCCCTGGTCAGTGCCGACCATTACCGCATCGGCGCCCGCGACCAGCTGCGCATCTACGCGGATTTGTTGGGTGTCGCCCTGTTCAGTCTGGAGGAAGACCAGCCCCTGGACAGCCTCGCCGGATCGCTGGCGGAGCGCCCCTGGGTGGTGGTGGACACCATCGGCATGAGCCAGCGTGACGCCCGCCTCGGCGAGCAGCTCCGGCAACTGAGCGGCGCCGTGACAGTGCGCCCGGTGTTGCTGCTCAACGCCGCCAGCCAGGGCGAAACCCTGGAAGAGGTGGTGGCCGTCTACCGGGGCACCGCGCGCACCGCCGGCCTGGCCCTGGACGACGCCATTATCAGCAAACAGGACGAGGCCAGCCGTCTGGGGCCGGTTCTCGACGCCGCCATCCGCCACGATCTGCGCCTGCATTTCGTCTGCCGGGGCCAGCGCGTGCCCGAGGATATGGTGGCCGCCGACGCCGCCGGCCTGGTGGACGACGCCCTGGCGCTCACCGGCGATGCCGGCGACGACGACCAGCCCGGCGCCACCGGCTGGACCCGGCGGGTGCTGGCCCAGGGCCGGGCCCTGGACGCCGCCGTGTCACTGCTGCGCGAGGGCGCCCCGGATTTCCCCGCCATTGAGGCGCTGTGGCACGGCCGCTCGGCGGTGGATTGCCCGGCCGCCGATCAGGCGCCGATCCATTTACATCATGGCGGTACCCGGCCGGTCCCGGTACTCGGCCTGGACCCTCAAGGGTTGCCGGTCGGCGTGCCGACGGCGCCCGGCCAGCGCTTCGCCGGCGCCGCCCAGCTATTGCCGGCGCCGCCGGACACGGCGCTCTGGCGCGCCCTGCAGCGCAGCGGCCAGCCCTGGCTGTCGGCGGCACGGGGCAACAGCCGGGTCTGGCATCGCGGCGAGCGCCTGCCGTTGAGCGAGTGCTTTCCGTTGGCGGCGCCCTGGGACAGTTTGATGGTGCGCCACCGTGGGCGCGCCGCCCAGCTGCGCCTGCGGCGCCTGGATGTGGCCGTCCCGCCGACCGGGCGCGGTGACGGCGCGCCGTTCACCGCCCTGCTGTGCGCCTGGTTCGGTGAAATACGGGACCTGGACAGCGGCCGGTTGCTCGGGCGCCGCTACTGGGTGGCGCCGGCGGGGCAAGGCCGTGAGCAGGACAGTGAGCTGCTGCGTCACCTGCTGCGTTGCGAAGAATGGCCGGCGCTGCGCGAGCGTGCCGCCGCCGATCTCGCCGGGGCGGGAGAAGGCGGCGAAGACCCCCGGGGTCTGGCCGGCGCCCTGGCGGCGCTGGCGATTCGCCTGGACCAGGACAACGGGGACTGGGCCCTGGATTTGCGTGCCCAGCTGCTGAGCCTGACCGGCACCCGGCGGCGCAGCGCCACCACCTTGCTGACCGCCTTGATCGAGCTGTTCAGCGCCCGCCGGGACTTGCAGCGCATCGGCGCGGTGGCCGGGGGCGCCGGCCATGCCTGATCAGGCCGCCGGCCTGCGCGAGCGGGCACGCCGGGCCCCCCGTGTCGACGGCCCCACCCTGATGGTGGTGGGCCTGCCGGCGACCGCCGCCCCGGAAACGGTCACCGAGCGGCTCGCCGGCTGGGCCCGGCGCGGCCGGCGCTGGGTCGGCGACCCGGCCGACTGGCGCATCGTGGCGCTGGACCCGGCCAGCCCGCACCTGCCGCTGCTGGCCAGCCAGCAACGCCGCTGGGCGCTGTGGGTGGACAGTGACGCGGACGCCTTCCGGCGCGCCTACCGCACGCTCAAGATACTGCACCGCCACCCCGGCCCCAGCCGCCTGCTGGCGCTGCACGCCCCGGGGCTGCCCAGAGCCGGCCTGCTCAGCAATCTGCAGCACGGCGCCCGGCGGTTCCTGGATATCGAACTGCTGGTGCTGTCGCCATGAAAGGGCTCGCCGGGGTGCTGCTGCTTTTGCTCTGGTCACCGCTGCCGGCGGCGCCGGGAAGCTGGCAGTCGCCGCTGGATGAACTGCGTCTGGCGGTGGCCGGGCGCTTCTATCACAGCGAGCCGGCGACGCCGCCGCCGATGGCGGCGGGGGACGCCATCGTACGGGTTGGCTGGCGCTACCGGCTGCCCGCCGGGCGCCGCGTTCAGGCGTGGCTGTGCCAGGGCGAGCAGTGCGTGCCCCTGGGCAGCGCCAGGCGCGGCCATTTTCTGGCGCCGCCGGCATGGCGAGTGGAGCGGCCGCTGCGGCTGCGTTTCCGCCTGCCCGCCGGCGAGCGCCGCGCGGTCACCGTGGGGGCGCCCCGGCTGACGGTGGAATACCGTTAGAAAAGAAGCCAATAAAGGCCGTTATTTGCCGCTTCCAAATGGCGCCGACCGCCAATAATGGAAGTCTCAGAATGGCATCCGGGCCCGGTTCGGGGAAAACCATGTATACGGCACAGGGTAAAATCAATCACGACGCACTGTTGGAAGAGCATCTTCCGGCGGTCCGCCGACAGGCGCTGGCGCTGCAGGTGAAGCTGCCCTCCGGTATCGACCTGGACGACTTGATCCAGGCCGGCACCGTGGGCCTGCTGGACGCGCTGCAGCGCTTCGACGCCAACGCCGGCGCCAGCTTTTCCACCTTCGCCAGCCAGCGTATTCGTGGCGCCATGATTGACGAGCTGCGCACCCGCGACTGGCTGCCGCGCAGCGTGCGCCGCAACGCCCGCGCCGTGGATCAGTGCGTGCACCGGCTGGAGCAAAAGCTGGGGCGGCCCGCCGAAGAGCGTGAAATCGCCAACGAAATGGGCATGGACCTGGAGCAGTACCGTCAGCTGCTCACCGACACCAACAACGGCCTGTTGTTGCCCTATGAAGAAATGGTGGAGGAGCGTGGCGAACCGGAAGCCGGCAGCGGCTCGCCGCCGTCGCCGTTCGCCGCCCTGGTGGCCGGCGAACAACGGGAGCAGCTCACCGCCGCCATCGAAACCCTGCCCGAGCGCGAGAAGCTGCTGCTCGCGCTGTACTACCAGGAAGAACTGAACCTCAAGGAAATCGGCGCCGTGCTCGGCGTCACCGAATCCCGCGTCTGCCAGCTGCACAGTCAGGCGGTGAGTCGGCTGCGCGCGCGCCTGGCTCCTGACGCCTAGGCCCGCTCCTACAAGAATCCCTCGGGCAGGAGTACAATGCGCGCCGACGCAGACCGAGGATTCTATGAGCCCCACCGACGAAATCCAGAAACGGCGCACCTTCGCCATCATCTCCCACCCGGACGCCGGTAAAACCACCATCACCGAAAAGGTGTTGTTGTACGGGCACCTGATCCGTACCGCGGGCACCGTCAAGGGCAAGAAGTCCGGCGTGCACGCCACCTCGGACTGGATGGAGATGGAAAAGGAACGGGGCATCTCGGTGACCACCTCGGTGATGCAGTTCCCTTACCGGGACGCCATGGTCAACCTGCTGGACACCCCTGGCCACGCCGACTTTTCCGAGGACACCTACCGCACCCTGACGGCGGTGGATTCCGCGTTAATGGTGATCGACGCCGCCAAGGGCGTGGAGGAGCGCACCGTGAAACTGATGGAGGTGTGCCGGCTGCGCGACACGCCGATCCTGACGTTCATCAACAAGCTGGACCGGGAAGTGCGCGACCCCATCGAGGTGCTCGACGAAATCGAGGACGTGCTNNAAGATCGAGTGCGCCCCGGTGACCTGGCCGATCGGCATGGGCAAGAACTTCAAGGGCGTCTACAACCTGCTCACCGATACCGCCGTCCTTTATAAGAGCGGCCAGGGCCACACCATCCAGGAACGCCGTGAGGTGAAGGGCCTGGATAACCCGGACCTGGACCAGGCGGTGGGGGCGGATTACGCCCAGGAATTGCGCGACACCCTGGAGCTGGTGCAGGGCGCCAGCCATGAGTTCGACCTGCAGCGTTTCCTGGACGGCAAACTGTCGCCGGTGTTCTTCGGCACCGCCCTGGGCAACTTCGGCGTCGACCACATGCTCGACGGCCTGGTGGAGTGGGCACCGCCGCCGCTGCCCCGTGACGGCGGCGAGCGGCAGGTCGCCGCCACCGAAGACAAAATGACCGGTTTCGTGTTCAAGATTCAGGCCAATATGGACCCGCGCCACCGCGACCGCATTGCCTTCCTGCGCATCTGTTCCGGCAAGTACAAAAAGGGCATCAAGCTCAAGCAGTGCCGCACCGGCAAGGACCTGCGCATTGCCGACGCCCTGACGTTCCTGGCCGGTGAGCGGGACAACGTGGAAGAGGCCTACGCCGGGGACATCATCGGCCTGCACAACCACGGCACCATCCAGATCGGCGACACCTTCACCGAGGGTGAGGACTTGCGCTTCACCGGCATTCCTCACTTCGCGCCGGAGCTGTTCCAGCGCGTGGTGCTCAACGACCCGCTCAAGAGCAAGCAGCTGCATAAAGGGCTTAAGCAGTTGGCGGAGGAGGGCGCCACCCAGGTGTTCTTCCCGCTGCGCAACAACGACGTGATTCTGGGCGCGGTGGGCACGCTGCAGTTCGACGTGGTGGCCGCCCGGCTAAAGGGCGAATACGGCGTCGATTGCCGCTACGAGCCGATCAGCGTGAGCACCGCCCGCTGGGTGGAGGCGGGCAGCGAGCGGGAGCTGGAGGCGTTCGAGCGCAAGGCCTATGACAATCTGGCCCGCGACGGCGCCGATCATCTGACCTACCTGGCCCCGACCCGGGTCAACCTGCAGCTCGCCCAGGAGCGCCACCCGGACATCCTCTTCCGCGAGACCCGCGAGATCTAACCGGCGCTCACAAGGCCCGCTCCCACAGGCGGGTCTTCTGTGCTAGACTCCGCGCCCTCCGATTCGACCGGCCCCGATTCATGCGTTTGATCTGTAGTCCGCCCTAGCGCCCCACTTCTTGTCTCTGTGGGAGCGGGCCCAGCCCGCGAAAGGCAAGCGATGCTTGCCGGCAGGATCCCAGAAACCTTCTGGCGGTCCATCCCCCGTCTTGATTCTCAAGCTGATTCTTTTGTTTGCCGCCGTGGCATGACCGCGGTTGTCCGTCTGTTGTTCAGGTTAAGGGACCCTATGTTGCCCGATATTAAGCAAAACTGGTTTTCCAATGTACGCGGTGATGTGCTCGCCGGGATCGTGGTCGCTCTGGCCCTGATTCCGGAAGCGATCGCGTTCTCGATCATCGCCGAAGTGGACCCCAAGGTGGGGCTTTACGCCTCCTTCTGTATTGCCGTGGTGACCGCGTTCACCGGCGGCCGCCCGGGGATGATTTCCGCCGCCACCGGCGCCATGGCGCTGCTGATGGTGACCCTGGTAAGGGAGCACGGCCTGCAGTATCTGCTGGCGGCCACGGTGCTCACCGGTGTGCTGCAGATCGTGTTCGGGGTGTTCAAGCTGGCCACGGTGATGCGGTTCGTGTCCCGTTCGGTGGTCACCGGCTTCGTCAATGCGCTGGCGATTCTGATCTTCATGGCGCAGATTCCCGAGTTGCTGGGCGTCACCTGGCATGTCTATGCGATGACGGCGGCCGGGTTGGGCATCATCTATCTGTTCCCGCTGCTGACCAAGGCGGTGCCGTCGCCGCTGGTGTGCATCGTGGTCCTCACCGGCGTGGCGCTCTACTTCGGTGTGGAGATGCCCACCGTGGGCGATAAGGGCGATCTGCCGGACAGCCTGCCGGTGTTCCTGCTGCCGGATATCCCTCTTTCACTGGAAACGCTCCAGATCATCTTTCCGGTGTCGCTGACCATGGCGGTGGTGGGCCTGCTGGAATCGATGATGACCGCCACCATTGTCGATGACCTCACCGATACCGAAAGCGACAAGCACCGCGAATGCCGGGGCCAGGGCGTGGCCAATGTCGCGTCCGGTTTCCTCGGTGGCATGGCCGGCTGCGCGATGATCGGTCAGTCGGTGATCAACATTAAGTCCGGCGGCCGTACCCGTTTGTCGACGCTGGTCGCCGGTGCCTTTTTGCTGGTGCTGGTGGTGTTCCTGGGCGACTGGGTGTCGCGGATTCCCATGGCCGCCCTGGTGGCGGTGATGATCATGGTGTCCATCGGCACCTTTAGTTGGGAATCGATCCGCAACCTGGGCACTCACCCGGCCAGCAGCAGCGTGGTGATGCTGGCCACCGTGGTGGCGACCGTATTCACCCACAACCTGGCCATCGGCGTTGGTATCGGCGTGTTGCTCAGTGCGCTGTTCTACGCTAACAAGGTGGGCCGGGTGTTCTACGTCACCAGCGAGTCCGAAGAGAGCAGTTACCGCCGCGACTATAAGGTGGTGGGCCAGGTGTTCTTCACCTCCGCCGACCAGTTTCTGGCGTCGTTCGACTATAAGGAAGGCGTGGACAAGGTGACCATCGACGTGCACCGGGCCCGTTTCTGGGACATTACCGCCATCGGCGCGCTCGACAAGGCGGTGATCCGGTTCCGCCGTGAAGGCACCGAGGTGGAGGTGATCGGGCTGGACGAGGCCAGCGCCACCCTGGTGGACAAGTACGCCGTGCACGACAAACCCGACGCCGTGGAAAAACTGATGGGCGGTCACTAAGGAGCCTTCCAGAGGCTCCCCTGATAAAAGGAAGAGAGTTATGAGTCATGTGATTGCCTGCATCGACGGCTCCGCCGCGGCGGACTCGATTTGCGACCACGCCGCCTGGGCCGCCGGCCGGCTGAACGCGCCGCTGATGCTGCTGCACGTTCTGGATGAGGCTCAATACCCTGGAACAAAGAGCCCCAGCGAGACCAACCTTAGCGGCAACCTGGGCCTGGGCGCCCGCGAAAGCCTGCTGACCGAACTGGCGGACCTGGACGCCAAGCGCAACCGGCTGGCCCTGGAGCAGGGCAAGGCGACCCTGGAGGCGGCGCGCGTCCGGGTGGCCGCCGACGGCGTGCCGGACCCGCTGCTGCGTCAGCGTCACGGCAACCTGGTGGAGGCGCTGCGAAGCCTGGACGACGACACCCGCCTGCTGGTGATCGGCAAGCAGGGCGTCAAGCACGGCGGCGCGGGGCAGCCCGGCGGCGAGGTTGGCGACAACGTGGAGCGGGTGGTGCGCACCATCCACAAGCCGGTGCTGATCACCGTGGGCGCCTTCCAGGAACCGCGCAATGTGATGGTGGCGTTCGATAACAGCGACACCACCCGGGCGGCGGTGCGGCTGCTGGCCGACAGCCCGCTGTTCAAGGGCACCCCCTGCCACCTGGTCAAGGTCAACGGCGACGACGAGGGCCTCGACTGGGCCACCCAGTGCCTGGAGAACAGCGGCCATACCGTGGTCACCGGGCACCTGGAAGGGGAGGTGGAGGCCGCCCTGCACCAGTACCAGGAAGAGCAGGGCATCGACCTGATCGTGATGGGGGCTTATGGTCACTCCCGAATCCGGGAGTTGCTGATCGGCAGCACCACCGACCGCATGATCCGCAACGCCCGGGTGCCGCATCTGATTCTGAGGTGAGACCATCATTCACGAAAGAAATACCGGGTATCATTAAGATTGATTTCTTTTATGAGGCCGCCACTCCTAGAATGCGCGCCATCGGTAGCTGGTGAGCCGGCTTCGGTATCCATTTCCATATCGAAAGGATTGACCATGTCATACTCCAAAGACATCGAAGCATTGAATTCCGTGGTTGGTGCCAACAAAACCTGGCACGACATCGACCCGGAAGCTGCTGTTCGCATGCGTCTGCAGAACCGTTTCAAAACGCATCTGGACATCGCCAAGTACAACGCGAAGATCATGCGCGAGGACATGGCGGCCTACGACGGCGACAACAGCAAGTACACCCAGTCCCTGGGTTGCTGGCACGGCTTCATTGGTCAGCAGAAGATGATTTCCATCAAGAAACACTTCGGGGATACCAAAGGCC
>DGNT01000084.1:5737-6557 GCA_002389055.1 Alcanivorax sp. UBA4485 | reverse complement strand
TGCACGAGAAAACCGCGGTCGCTGACCTGATCCGCGAACTCTACACCTTCCTGAAGCAGGCTGACGCCTGGGAACTGAACCACCTGTTCCGTGACCTGGACGATGCCAAGGCCGCCGGTGATGACGCCAAGCAGGCCGAGCTGATTAAGAAGATCGACAACTTCCAGACCCACGTTGTGCCGATCATCGCCGACATCGACGCCGGTTTCGGTAACCCGGAAGCCACCTACCTGCTGGCCAAGAAGCTGATCGAAGCGGGCGCGTGCTGCATCCAGATCGAGAACCAGGTGTCCGACGAGAAGCAGTGTGGCCACCAGGACGGTAAAGTGACCGTGCCCCACGCTGACTTTATCGCCAAGATCAACGCGGTTCGCTACGCGTTCCTGGAGCTGGGCGTGGACGACGGCGTGATCGTTGCCCGTACCGACTCCGAAGGCGCCGGCCTGACCCAGAAGATCGCCGTGACCAACGAGCCGGGCGACCTGGGCGACCAGTACAACAGCTTCCTGGAAGGCGAATACATCGATTCCGCCGACCAGATCAACAACGGCGACATCGTGATCAAGTCCGACGGCAAGCTGCTCAAGCCCACCCGTCTGGCCTCCGGTCTGTTCCAGTTCCGCCGCGACACCAACATCGACCGCGTGGTTCTGGACTGTGTCACCAGCCTGCGCAACGGCGCCGACCTGCTGTGGATCGAGACCCCGACCCCGAACGTGGCTCACATCAAGCACATGGTCGACCGTATCCGCGAGCAGGAGCCGAACGCCAAGCTGGTTTACAACAACAGCCCGTCGTTCAACTGGACCCTGAACTTCCG
>DGNT01000084.1:0-5533 GCA_002389055.1 Alcanivorax sp. UBA4485 | reverse complement strand
AAGGCATGCTGGCCTACGCCAAAGGCGTTCAGCGTGAGGAAATCCGCCGTGGCATCGCCACCGTGAAGCACCAGGACATGGCCGGTTCCAACATCGGTGATGACCACAAAGAGTACTTCTCCGGTGAAGCCGCTCTGAAAGCCGGCGGTAAAGACAACACCATGAACCAGTTCTAAAACAGGTTCTCCGGTGTAACAAGAAACGGCGCCTTCGGGCGCCGTTTTTTTTTGCCTGGCCCCGCCCCGTCGTGACCACCGTTGCTTTTTCTGTCATTATTGTACCGTCCAGTACTGTTAAGAGGTGTTGATGAAGCGGTTGAAAGGAATGCCTGTGGGGGCATGGATGCTGTTGATGGGCGGCATGGCCGTTATCGGGCTTGCCGGATGTGGTGAGCCGGAGCCCGCCGCGCAGCCGCGACCGGTCTCCGTGAAACTCATGACCGTTGGGCACACCAGTGATCGAGTGCGCCGTTACCCGGGCCGCGTGGTGGCCACGGAGCGCGCGGAACTGGCTTTCCGGGTGTCCGGGCAACTGGTGGCGCTGCCCGTGCGGGATGGACAGAAGGTGGAGCAGGGCGAGCTTCTTGCCGAGTTGGACGCCCGCGACTTCCGTAATGACCTGGATCAGCGCCTGGCCGATGCCAAGCTTGCCGGGAACCAGTATCGGCGTGGCCAGACCCTGTCCAAGCGGGGGATGATCGCCGATTCCGAACTGGATGAGCTCACCGCCCGCCATCAGCAGGCCCAGGCGGCATTGAGCCAGGCCAGGGACAACCTTTCCTATACCCGTCTTACCGCGCCCTACGATGGTGTGGTGGCGAGCACCGAGCAGGAAAACCACCAGTTCGTTCAAGCCCGGGAGCCGGTGCTCTACCTGCAAAGCGCGGATACCATCGACGTGCATTTCTCGGTCTCCGAGGGCTTTATCCGCCGGGTTTTGCCCCTGGGGCCATCGTTCCGCCCGGAGGTGGTGTTCCCCGGCCTGCCAGAGCAGCGTTTCCGCGCCGTCTACCGCGAGCATGAGTCGCGCCCCGGCGCCACCCAGGCCTACACCATCGTGGTCACGTTGCCGGTGCCCGATGATCTGGTGCTGTTACCAGGGATGAGCGTGACGGTACGCGTCGATCGAGCCGCCGAGCGACAAGGCGACAAGACCGCGCCCATCGTGCCGGTGGAAGCGGTGTTCAACGGCGATGAAGCAACCGGTGCCCGGGTGTGGCGCCTGGACACGGAAAACGACACCGTGGAGGCCCAGCCGGTAACGCTGGGGGCGGTTTCCGGCGACGGCGTGGCTATTCTCGAGGGCTTGTCGGCGGGCGATCGCATCGTGGTCGCCGGCGTGCACCGCCTGGAGGAAGGCCAGGCGGTGCGGGAACTGACGCGCGAACGGGGGCTGTAATGAACATTGCCGAGTACGCCGTCCGGCACCGGGTGGTCAGCTGGCTGTTCACGCTGGTGCTGCTGATCGGCGGCGTCGTGGGCTTTCTGCGGCTGGGGCAGCTGGAAGATCCGGAGTTCACCCTGAAAACCGCCATGGTGATCACGGAGTACCCCGGGGCGTCCTCTCGCGAAGTGGAAGAGGAAGTGACCCTGCCAGTGGAAAAGGCGATTCAGAGCCTCTCCTATGTCGATTACGTCACGTCGATCTCCAGCGCCGGTCTGTCCCAGATCACCGTGGAGATGAAGCCCATCTACCGTGAAGACGATCTGAAGCAGATCTGGGACGAGCTGCGCCGCAAGATCCGCGACCTGCAGCCGCGATTGCCGCCGGGCACCAACGGCATCCAGGTGATCGACGACTTCGGCGACGTGTACGGCATCCTGCTGGCGCTCACCGGCGACGGCTATGAGTATCAGGACCTCAAGGATTACGCCGACGTCCTGGTCCGTGAGCTGGTATTGGTGGAAGGCGTCGGCAAGGTCCAGGTGGGCGGCCAGCGCCAGGAACAGGTGTTCGTCGAGTTGTCCCGGGAACGTCTTGCCAATCTCGGCATCAGCCAGGACCGGATTTTCTCGCTGCTGGATACCCAGAACGCGGTGAACCCGGCCGGGCGGGTGCGCGTGGGTGATGAATATCTGCGCATCGCGCCCACCGGTGACTTCGACTCGGTGGAGGCGATGCGGGATTTGTTGATCTCGGACCCGGGCGCCGAGCAATTGGTTTACCTGGGGGACGTGGCCAACATCGAGCGGGACTATCGTGAGGTGCCGCGTCATCTCTATCGCCATCAGGGCGCGCCGGCTCTGACCCTGGGGATTTCCTTCGCGCCGGGCGTTAACGTGGTGGAAGTGGGCGAACGGGTCCGCCAGCGGCTGGAACAGCTGGACTACCGTCAGCCCGCCGGCATGGAGCTGTCCACGGTCTACGACCAGCCTCGGGAAGTGGAACGTTCCGTTAACGCCTTCCTCTGGAACCTGGCCCAGGCGGTGATGATCGTGATCGGCGTGCTGTTGCTGTTCATGGGACTGCGCTCCGGTGTACTGATGGGCGGCATTCTGATGCTCACCATTCTTGGCACCTTTATCGTCATGGCGGTGCTCGGCATTGAGCTGCAGCGTATTTCCCTGGGCGCGCTGATCATTGCCCTGGGGATGCTGGTGGACAACGCCATCGTCATTACCGAAGGCATTCTGGTGGGCATAAAACGGGGGCTGTCCAAGGTGGCGGCCGCCGCGGAAATCGTACGGCAGACCGCCTGGCCGCTACTCGGCGCCACGGTGATCGCGATTACCGCGTTCGCGCCCATCGGCCTGTCCAGCGATGCCTCCGGGGAATTCACCAACAGCCTGTTCTGGGTACTGCTGATCTCCCTGATGTTGAGTTGGGTGGTGGCCATCACGCTGACCCCGTTCTTCGGCCACCTGATCTTTTCCCGCGACCGGGACGGCTCTGAAAACGACGACGGGGACCAGGGGGAGGACCCCTATAAAGGCCGCTTCTTTCAGCTCTACCGGCGCCTGCTGGGCAAGGCCATCCGGCACCGGGTGGTGACGCTGCTGTCCATGGTGGTGTTGTTGCTGGCCGCGGTGGGCGGTTTCGGATTGGTGAAGCAATCGTTCTTCCCGCCGTCCAATACGCCCATCTTTCTGGTCGATTACTGGCTGCCCCAGGGCAGCGATATCCGTGCCACCAGCGAGCGCGTGCAGCATCTGGAGGGCGCCCTGGGCGACACCGAGCATGTTACCGGGGTGACAAGCACCATCGGCCAGGGCGCGCAACGTTTCATGCTGCCGTACTTCCCGGAAAAGACCTATCCCTCCTACGCGCAGCTGATCGTCAGGGTCGACCAGCGGGAAAACATTGATGGGGTGATCGCGCAAACCCGGGACTGGATCGACAACCATCACCCGTCCGCCTTCGCCAAGCTCAAGCGTTTGATGATCGGCCCCACCGCTAACGCCACCATCGAGGCACGGCTTTCCGGCCCTGACCCGGCGGTGCTGCGCGCCCTGGCCGTGGAGGTCGAAGCCATCATGGAAGCCGACCCGGGCCTGGAAAGCATTCGCCACGATTGGCGGCAGAAGGAAAAAGTGATCCGGCCGCAATTCGAGCAAGCCCAGGCCCGGCGCGCCGGCGTTACCCGGGCCGACCTCGAGGACGCTCTGGAAATGAATTTCTCCGGTCTCGAGGTCGGCCTGTTCCGCGATGGCGCCGACCTGCTGCCGATCCTCGCCCGGCCCCCGGACCAGGAGCGCCTGGGCGCGGACAACCTGGATCAGGTACGTGTTTGGTCGCCGGTGCTTGAGGATTACATCGCCATCCGGCAGATCGTCTCCAGCTTTGAAACCGATCTGGAAAACGGTTTGATCCTGCGCCGTGACCGCAAACGCACCCTCACCGTTCAGGCGGAGCCGGACGTGCTCGGCGATGAAACCGGCGATCAGGTACTGCGGCGCGTGCGCCCGGAGATCGAAGCGCTGCCGTTGCCGGCCGGCTACGAACTCACCTGGGGCGGCGAATACGAACTCACCCAGGACGCCCAGAAGGCGGTGTTCGCCAGCGTGCCGCTGGGATACCTTTTCATGTTCATTATCACCATCCTGCTGTTCGACAGCCTGCGTCAGCCGCTGGTGATCTGGGCTACGGTGCCGCTGGCGATCATCGGCGTGACCGTGGGGTTGTTGGTTTTTAACGCACCGTTCAGCTTTATGGCGTTGCTGGGCTTTTTGAGCCTGTCCGGCATGCTGGTGAAGAACGGCATCGTTCTGGTGGAGCAGATCAAGCTGGAGCTGAAAGCCGGAGCGGACGCCCTGGACGCGGTGATCCATGCTTCCGTGACCAGGGTGCGCCCGGTCTGCATGACCGCCGTGACCACCATCCTGGGCATGGTGCCGTTGTTGTTCGACGCCTTCTTCAAATCCATGGCGGCGGTAATCATGTTCGGCCTGGGCTTCGCCACGATACTCACCCTGATCGTGGTGCCGGTGCTTTACACGCTGGCCTATCGAATGAACCCGCCGCGCGTCTGAAACCGGGGGCACACCGTGGCCCCCGTACCTGCCAGGCGGTCAAAAATTCACCGTTAAAACGCCAGTTTTTCATATTTGCACCTATTCACCGCCCCGTGATGGTATAAAACCCAGTGCATACATCGGGGACGTGCAGGGACAGCATGAAGATGGGCGCCAGGGGGAGGCGCGGGGAGCGAGTTCGGGTTCGCTCCCCTTGCTCGAAAACGCTGTCTGGGGATCACATGAAGGATTCGCGCGGGGAGGCCGCTACCGCGAAAAAGAACATTGTGGCGCGGACCGACAGCCCCGCCTCGGTGGTGGAGGAACGGCTGCAGGCGGCGTTGGATTCCGACGACCTGGGTATCTGGGACCACGACCTGCGTGAGAACACCTTCTGGGCGTCACCAAACATCATCCGCATGGTGGGCATCCCCGAGGGCGGCCCCGCCAGTACCCGTTTGTTCTGGGAGTTCGTCCATCCGGACGACCGCGACGGCGTGCGCCAGGTGGTGCGCGGCGCCCTGGTGGCGGCGGTCAGCGGCCATTTCGAAGTCACCTTCCGGGCCCATCGCCGGGACCTGGGGCGGCTCGCCCTGATACGCTGCTCGGCACAGCTGGTGTTCGACCAGGACAACCGGCCGGCCCGCATGCTGGGTGTGTTCCGCGATGTGTCCGACCAGCAGGAGGAACAGGTCAAGCTGTTCTACGAGGCGCACTACGACGAACTCACCGGCCTCGCCAACCAGAAACTGCTCACCGAACAGACCCAGACCGTGCTCTATCAGGAGCGGCCCGCCGGCTGCCTGCTGCTGGAGCTGGACGGCTTCCAGGAAGTCAGCGATACCCTGGGCCAGGAGGCCGGCAACCGGCTGCTGCAGCTGACCGCCGCGCGCCTCACCCGGCTGTTGCCGGAGGGGGCCCTGCTGTCGCGCACCACCGGCGAGGAATTCGCCGTCATGCTGCCCGATAAGGAGCAGGCCCGGCCGCTGATCCAGCTGGCGGAAGCGGTCCACGGCGCCTTGCTGGAAACCTTCATGATCAAGGACCGCCCGGTGGCGATCAGCGGGCATGTGGGCATTGCC
>DGNT01000133.1 GCA_002389055.1 Alcanivorax sp. UBA4485 | reverse complement strand
AGGCGGACGTGGACCAGGTCGAGCCCCTGGCCCACCCCCTCGAGGTCAGCCAGCCCCTGCGCGACGACCGGGTCACCGAGCCGGACGTGCGCGACAAGGTCCTGCCTCTTGCGCCGGCCAGCGAGGACGGCTGTTTCCTGGTACCCCGGGTGATTGAGTAACCACATGCACGATAAAACACTGACCGAACTCAAAGCCGGCCTGAACGCCGGGGACTTTTCCTCCCGGGAACTCACCGAGCATTTCCTGGACCGCATCAAACGGCACGACGGCGAGCTGAACAGCTTTATCACCGTCACCGAGGAACAGGCCCTGCGGCAGGCGGACGCCGCCGACCAGGCGATCGCCGCCGGCGACCATCGCCTGCTCACCGGCCTGCCGATCGCGCACAAGGATATTTTCTGCACCGAGGGCGTGCGCACCAGTTGCGGCTCGCGGATGCTGGATAATTTCATCGCTCCCTACACCGCCACGGCGGTGGAAAAAATGGCGACCGAAGGCGCGGTGATGCTGGGCAAAACCAATATGGACGAGTTCGCCATGGGCTCGTCCAACGAAACCAGCTTCTACGGCCCGGTGAAAAACCCCTGGGACACCGAGCGGGTGCCCGGCGGTTCGTCCGGCGGCGCCGCCGCCAGCCTGGCGGCACGGCTGGCCCCCGGCGCCACCGGCACCGACACCGGCGGCTCGATCCGCCAGCCGGCGGCGCTGAACGGCGTCACCGGCCTCAAGCCCACCTATGGCCGGGTGTCCCGCTGGGGCATGATCGCCTTCGCGTCCAGTCTGGATCAGGCCGGCCCGCTGGGTCTGTCCGCCGCCGACTGCGCGCTGATGCTGCAGGCCATGGCCGGCCACGACGAGAAAGACTCCACCTGCCTGAATGAACCGGTGGACGATTATCTCGGTGCTCTGGATCAAAGCGTGGACGGCTTGAAAATCGGCGTGCCGGAAGAATTTTTCCCCGACAATCTGGACGGCGCGATCGCCGATAACGCCCGCGAGGCGATGCGCGAACTGGAAAAACAGGGCGCCAAACTGGTCAAGCTGTCGCTGCCCAGCATCAAATTGTCGGTACCGGCCTACTATGTGATCGCGCCGGCGGAAGCCAGCTCCAACCTGTCGCGCTTTGACGGCGTGCGCTTCGGCTACCGCTGTGAGGATCCCAAGGATCTGGAAGACCTGTACAAGCGCTCCCGCTCGGAAGGCTTCGGCGCCGAAGTGAAGCGCCGCATCCTGGTGGGCACCTATGCGTTGTCCGCCGGCTATTACGACGCCTACTACAAACGCGCGCAGAAAGTACGCCGCCTGATCCGCGATGATTTCTCCCGCGCGTTCAAGGACGTGGATGTGATCATGGGCCCCACCTCGCCGGAAACCGCCTTTAAACTGGGCGCCAAGGCGGACGACCCGGTCAACATGTACATGGCCGACGTGTTCACCATCGCCGTGAACCTGGCCGGCCTGCCGGCGCTGTCGATGCCAAGCGGCTTTATCAACGGTCTGCCCGCCGGCACCCAGGTGATCGGCAACTATTTCCAGGAAGGTCGCATACTGAACGTGGCGCATCGCTATCAAATGGCCACGGACTGGCATCAACAGGCGCCGGGAGGTTTCGCATGAGCCATTCAGGAAACTGGGAAGTGGTGATCGGCCTGGAAGTGCACGTGCAGCTGGCCACCGAATCAAAAATCTTTTCCGGCACCAGCACCCAAACCGGCGACGAACCCAACCGGCACGCCAGCCTGATTGATCTGGGCATGCCCGGCACCCTGCCGGTGGTGAACAAGGAAGCGATCCGCAACGCCATCCGTTTCGGTCTGGCGGTGAACGCGGACATCGCCCGCCGCTCGGTGTTCGAACGGAAAAATTATTTTTATCCGGACCTGCCCAAGGGCTACCAGACCACGCAGCTGGCGGAGCCCATCGTCGGTGCCGGGGAAGTGGAAGTGCAACTGGAAAACGGCGACAAAAAGGTGGTGCGCATTCACCACGCGCACCTGGAAGAGGACGCCGGTAAGTCTTTGCACGAGGCTTTCTCTGACTATATGGGTCATGGCCAGACCGGCATCGACCTCAACCGCGCCGGCACGCCGCTGATCGAAATCGTGTCGGAGCCGGACATGAGCGGCGCCGAGGACGCGGTGGCGTTCGCCCGCAAGCTGCATTCCATCGTCACCTCGCTGGGCATCTGCGACGGCGACATGTCCCAGGGCAACATGCGTTTCGACGTCAACATTTCGATACGCCGCCCCGGCGAACCGCTCGGCACGCGTACCGAAACCAAGAACCTGAACTCGTTCCGCTTCATGGAAAAAGCCATCGCCCTGGAAGTGGCGCGGCAGATCGACGTGCTCGAGGACGGCGGCGAAATCGTTCAGGAAACGCGGCTGTATAACGGCGATACCAACACCGCCCGCTCCATGCGCACCAAGGAAGACGCCAACGATTACCGCTACTTCCCGTGCCCGGACCTGTTGCCGGTGATGGTCAGCGAAGAGGAAATACAAACCCTGCGCGACCAGCTGCCGGAACTGCCGGACGCCCGCAAGGCCCGCTATATCGAGCGCTACCAGTTGTCGGCCTACGACGCCGATCTGCTGTCCGGCTCCATCGCCACGGCGCGCTACTTCGAAGCCGCCGCCGAGCATGGCGGCGACGCCAAGCTGGCCGCCAACTGGGTGATGGGCGAGCTGACCGCCAAGCTCAACGCCGAAGACAAGGACATCAGCGACAGCCCGGTGTCCGCCGAGCACCTTGGTGAGCTTATCCAGCGCCTCAAGGACGGCACCATCAGTTCCAAGATCGCCAAGCAGGTGTTCGAAGCCTGCTGGAACGGTGACGGCAGCCCGGACCAGATCATCGAGGCGCAGGG
>DGNT01000151.1 GCA_002389055.1 Alcanivorax sp. UBA4485 | reverse complement strand
CCTGCGGCGGCCAGACCGCCCAGTAAGCCGCCCCGCGGGCCGGTTCGCCGGCCCGCCTTTTCTCCGCGAAGGCCAGGACCACATTGAGGGACCATCATGCCAAGGGTTCTACTACTGATTTTTATACTGCTCGGCGTGGCCGGCACGGCGGTGGCGCAAACCGCCGCTGAACCGGCCGGCGACGCCGGGCAGACCACGATGGCTTCGCCCGACGGCGAAGACCGCCCATCGGATTCGGTGGCGCCCGGCGTTTCCAAGGAGGAAGCGCTGCGAACGTCATTGGCCAAATTCAAAAACCGCGACTTTGACGTCAAAGCCGAAGCCATCGAGACCATCGCCCGCGCCGGCCACGCGCGCGGCGAAGCGCTGCTGCAGGCGCTGCTCGACCGCGAGCTGCTGCACGACCTGGCCGGCGACCGCATCGTCCTCGGCGAACAGGCCGACGGCGGCTGGGCGCTGCGCGACCCGATCAGCGAAGAGGACGTGGGCAGCGCCGAAGCCCGTGCCGCCCGCCCGGTGATCATCAACAACCGCCTGCGCCAGCAGATCCGCGACCTGAAATCGGTCACCGCGCTGGCTAACCCCAACCCGCTCAACCGCCGGGAAGCCGCCCAGCGCCTGGTGGGCAATACTGACCCGGTGGTGCTGGACGCGCTGCGCGCCCGCCAGGCGGAGGAAGCCAACCCGCTGGTCAAGGGCGTCATCGATACCGCCCTGAATATCGCCGTGCTGCGCGATCCGGCCAGCCAGCTTAACGAGCGCCTGAACGCCATCGACGCGGTGGCCGGCAGCCTGGAGCCGGCGGTGCGCAATGTGCTGCGCGACCGCCTGGCGCAGAGCGACGCCGCCGCCGAACGCAACGCCGCCGACCGTGCCCTGAAGAAAATCGACCTGCGCACCGAACGCTACGAAACCGCCGACACCATTTTCTTCGGCCTGAGCCTGGGCTCAGTGTTGCTGCTGGCCGCCATCGGCCTGGCGATCACCTTCGGGGTCATGGGCGTGATCAACATGGCCCACGGCGAGCTGATCATGCTGGGCGCCTACACCACCTTCGTGGTGCAGCAGATTTTCCCGGACGGTCACGAGTGGTCGTTGCTGGTGGCGCTGCCCGCCGCCTTCCTGGTGTCCGCCATTGTCGGCATTATTATCGAGCGCTGCGTGATCCGCTTCCTCTACGGACGGCCACTGGAAACCCTGCTCGCCACCTTCGGCGTCAGCCTGATTCTGCAGCAGGCGGTGCGGCTGATCTTTTCGCCGCTTAACCGCACCGTGGTCACGCCGGACTGGATGAGCGGCGCCTTGCAGATCAACCCGATCTTCTCGCTTACCTATAACCGGCTCTACATCATCGTATTCGCGCTGATCGTGTTCTTCGCCCTGCAACTGGTGCTGAAGAAAACCCGCCTCGGCCTGCAGGTGCGCGCCGTCAGCCAGAACCGTACCACCGCCCGCGCCATGGGCATCCGCAGTGAGCGGGTCAACGCCCTCACCTTCGGCCTCGGTTCCGGCATCGCCGGTATTGCCGGCGTGGCGCTCGCGCAGCTCACCAACGTGGGCCCCAACCTGGGCCAGGCCTACATCATTGATTCCTTCATGGTGGTGGTGTTCGGCGGCGTCGGCAATCTGTGGGGCACGCTCACCGCCGCCTTCAGCCTGGGCATCGCCAACAAGATCATCGAGCCCATGGCCGGCGCCGTGCTGGCCAAGATCATGGTGCTGGTGTTCATCATCCTGTTCATTCAACGCAAACCGCGCGGGCTGTTCCCGCAGCGCGGTCGGGCCGCGGAGGAATAATGCGACATTCGGATCTCACCACCGCGCTCACCGACCGCACCGCCAAAACCTTCCTGGGCATTCTGTTCGGGGCGGTGCTTATCGTCGCCCTGCTCAACCTGCTGGTGCCGGCGGAGTCCGGTCTGCATGTGAGCAGCTATACCGTCAGCCTGCTGGGCAAGTACCTGTGCTACGCGCTGCTCGCCCTGGCCCTGGATCTGGTGTGGGGCTACTGCGGTATTCTCAGCCTCGGCCACGGCGCCTTCTTCGCCCTGGGCGGCTACGCCATGGGCATGTACCTGATGCGCCAGATCGGCGACCGGGGCGTCTACGGCCACCCGACGCTGCCGGACTTCATGGTGTTCCTCAACTGGGAGGAACTGCCCTGGTACTGGCACGGCTTCGACAGCTTCGGCTTCGCCATGATCATGGTGGCGCTGGTGCCCGGCGTGCTGGCGTTCGTGTTCGGCTGGCTGGCGTTCCGCTCGCGGGTCACCGGTGTTTATCTGTCGATCATCACCCAGGCGCTCACCTACGCGCTGATGCTGGCGTTCTTCCGCAACGAGCTGGGCTTCGGCGGCAACAACGGCCTCACCGATTTCAAGGACATCCTCGGCTTCTCGCTGCGCGAGGACAGCACCCGGGTGGCGCTGTTGATCGCCTCGGCGGTAGCCCTGGGCGGCGCCTTCGTGCTCAGCCGCTGGATCACCGGCACCCGCCTGGGCCGCACCGTGATGGCAGTGCGCGACGCGGAATCCCGCGCCCGCTTCCTGGGTTACCGCACCGAGCACTACAAGCTGTGGATCTTCACCGTCAGCGCGATACTCGCGGGCATCGCCGGGGCCCTCTACGTGCCCCAGGTGGGCATCATCAACCCCGGCGAATTCTCGCCGCTCAACTCCATCGAGCTGGTGGTGTGGGTGGCCGTGGGCGGACGCGCCACGCTCTACGGCGCGGTGATCGGCGCCATCCTGGTGAACTACGGCAAGACCGTGTTCACCGGCGTGATGCCGGAAGCCTGGCTGTTCGCCCTGGGCGGCCTGTTCGTGGCGGTCACCGTGTTCCTGCCCCAGGGGCTGGTGGGCCTGGCCAAGAGCCTGCTCAAACGCAAACGGCAACCCGACGCCACCGATAAGGAGGCCGACCATGAGCCTGCGTGACACCTTCCGCCGCGACCAGGTGTTCGCCCCGCTTCGGCCGGGCACCCGCCCGGTGCGCCCGGGGCAACTGGACACCGGCGGCAAGCACATCCTCTATATGGAAGACATCACCGTCAGCTTCGACGGCTTCAAGGCGCTCAACGACCTGACGCTCTACATCAAGCCCGGCGAGCTGCGTTGCATCATCGGCCCCAACGGCGCCGGCAAATCCACGCTGATGGACGTGATCACCGGCAAGACCCGGCCCGACACCGGCAGCTGCTTCTTCGGCCAGACGATGGACCTGACGCGCATGAGCGAAACCGAGATCGCCACCGCCGGCATCG
>DGNT01000080.1 GCA_002389055.1 Alcanivorax sp. UBA4485 | reverse complement strand
TGTTGGCGGCCACTTCCAGGGTCACGGCGTCGTCCAGCGCGGCGCCGTTGTAGAGCGCGAACGGCGTGGTCAGGCCCTCCAGCCGGGACGCTTCCCGCTTCAGGGTGACGCCGTCGGGCAGGGCGCTGGTGCTTTCGTCCAGGCGGCCGTTGACCAGCACCAGGCGGTAGTCACCCAGCTTGGGCAAATCCGCCGGGGTGGCGGCGGCCGCGGCACGCCGGTTGAGATGGCCGTCGGCCAGCGGCTGCAGCGAGGTGTATTTCCACTGCTCGGTCTTGCGGCCGGGGAACACCGCCGCCTTCAGCGCCGCCAGGCTGCTGTCGCGCAATGCCGTCAACGCCGGGTTCTCCGCGTTGCTCTCCGTGGCGTCCTGGACATTCGCCAGCGCCTGGCGTTTGAGGTCCTCCGGGGAAAGCAATGCACTCATGCGCTTTGGTCCTTACCGTCGTTCCGGTCGCCGGTGAGCCAGCCGTAGCCGTGTTCTTCCAGCTCGTGGGCCAGCTCCTTGCCGCCGGACTTGATGATCTGGCCGTCAGAGAGCACGTGCACGACGTCGGGCACGATGTAGTCCAGCAGGCGCTGGTAGTGGGTCACCAGCACGATGCCGCGCTCCGGGCTGCGCAGGGAGTTAACCCCCCGGGCCACGGTTTGCAGGGCGTCGATATCCAGGCCGGAGTCGGTCTCGTCGAGCAGCGCCAGCTTCGGCTCCATCAGCAGCATCTGCATGATTTCATTGCGCTTTTTCTCGCCGCCGGAAAAACCTTCGTTGACGCCGCGCTTAAGGAATTGCGGGTCCAGGTCCACCTGCTTGCAGGTTTCGCGGGCCTTGCGCAGCAGGGTCACCGAATCCCATTCTTCCTTGCCCTGGGCCTTGCGGGTGGCTTCCAGTGCCGCCTTGAGGAATTCCATGTTGGACACACCGGGGATCTCCACCGGGTACTGGAACGCCAGGAACAGACCCAGCTGGGCGCGCTCCTCCGGCTCCAGATCGGCCAGGCTCTTGCCCTCGAACAGGGCGTCGCCGCCGGTGATCTCGTAGTTGTCCTTGCCGGCCAGCACATTGGCCAGCGTCGATTTGCCGGAGCCGTTGGGGCCCATGATGGCGTGCACCTCACCGGCGTTCACGGTCAGGTTCAGGCCCTTGAGAATGGGTTCGCCGGCTACGGCGGCGTGCAGATCACGAATTTCCAGCATGTAAATAACGCCTGTCTATTAACTGTCTGAGATGTTTCCCACTGCGTCTTGTCGCGATGGGCAAAGCCCGAGCCCGCCTTTCGCTGTCAACTGTCCACTATCAACTGTCAACTAGCCCACTGCCCCCTCGAGGCTCACTTCCAGCAACTTCCCGGCTTCCACCGCGAACTCCATGGGCAGTTCCTTGAACACTTCCTTGCAGAAGCCGTTCACGATCATGGAGATCGCCTTCTCCGGGTCGATGCCGCGTTGGCGGCACAGGAACAGCTGGTCGTCACTCACTTTGGAGGTGGTGGCCTCGTGCTCGATGGTGGCGCTGGGGTGCTTGGACTCGATGTACGGAAAGGTGTGCGCGCCGCAGGTGTCGCCCAGCAGCAGCGAATCGCACTGGGTGAAGTTGCGGGCGTTTTCCGCACGCGGGCCCATACGCACCAGGCCCCGGTAGGCGTTGGAGCTTTTGCCCGCCGAAATGCCCTTGGAGACGATGGTGCTGCGGGTGTTCTTGCCCAGGTGGATCATCTTGGTGCCGGTGTCCGCCTGCTGGGCGTGGCGGGTCAGCGCCACCGAGTAGAACTCACCCACGGAGTTGTCGCCGCGCAGCACCACGGACGGGTACTTCCAGGTGATCGCCGAACCGGTTTCCACCTGGGTCCAGCTGATCTTGGCGTTGTCGTGGGCGACGCCGCGCTTGGTCACGAAGTTGTAGATGCCGCCCTTGCCGTCCTTGTCGCCGGGGTACCAGTTCTGCACCGTGGAATACTTGATCTCGGCGCCGGGCAGGGCCACCAGCTCGACCACCGCCGCGTGCAGCTGGTTTTCATCGCGCTGCGGCGCGGTGCAGCCTTCCAGGTAGCTCACGTAGCTGCCTTCGTCGGCGACGATCAGGGTGCGCTCGAACTGGCCGGTGTTGGCCTCGTTGATACGGAAATAGGTGGACAGCTCCATGGGGCAGCGTACGCCCTTGGGGATGTAAACAAAGGAGCCGTCGGTGAATACCGCTGAGTTAAGGCCAGCGAAGAAGTTGTCGCCTTTGGGCACCACGGAGCCCAGGTACTTCTTGATCAGTTCCGGGTGCTCGTGGACCGCCTCGGAGATCGAGCAGAAAATCACGCCCGCCTCCGCCAGCTTGGCCTTGAAGGTGGTGCCCACGGAGACCGAGTCGAATACCGCGTCCACGGCCACGCCTGCGAGCATTTCCTGCTCGTGCAGCGGGATACCCAGCTTCTTGTAGGTGTCCAGCAGTTCCGGGTCCACCTCGTCCAGGCTCTGCGGCCGGTCCTCCATGCTCTTGGGCGCGGAGTAATAGGAGATGGAATTCAGGTCCACCGGCGGGTAGGTGACGTGGGCCCAGTTGGGCTCGGCCATCTCCAGCCAGTTGCGGTAGGCGTCCAGACGCCACTCCAACAGCCATTCCGGTTCGCCCTTCTTGGCGGAAATGACGCGGATCACGTCCTCGTTCAGGCCCGGAGGCAAGGTGTCGGACTCCACCAGGGTGGTGAAACCCGCCTCGTACTCGGAGCTGATCACTTTGTCGAGTTCGGCTTGCGTGCTCATAATTAGCGGAATACCAGAGTAAATTACTCAGGTATTATACGGTATATGACGGCGAGGGGGAATCCGGGGCAGGAAAGCGCGGCTGATGGCCCGGATAGGGCCGGCAACGGTATCATATTTCGGCCTTCATGCGTATAATCCGCCGGTTTCAGGCCCCGAGCCTTACACCCCCAAAGACCAATGCAATTCTGGAGTGATCAGACAGATGGCTGTTGAGCGTACCCTCTCTATTATCAAGCCTGATGCCGTGGGCAAAAACGCGATCGGCGAGATCGTTGGCCGTTTCGAAAAGGCTGGCCTGAACGTGGTGGCCATGAAGATGCTGCACCTGAGCAAAGAGCAGGCCGAAGGCTTCTACGCCGAGCACAAAGAGCGCCCCTTCTTCGGCGACCTGGTCGGTTTCATGACCAGCGGCCCCGTGGTAGTACAGGTGCTGGAAGGCGACGACGCGGTGAAGAAAAACCGTGATCTGATGGGCGCCACCAACCCGAAAGACGCCG
>DGNT01000036.1 GCA_002389055.1 Alcanivorax sp. UBA4485 | reverse complement strand
TCATGGTAGCGGGTTGAGGGAAGGCTGCAAGCGATGGCTTGTAGGAGCCAATTTGTTGGGAGGCGCCTTGTGGGAGCGGGCCTTGTGGGAGCGGGCCCCGCCCGCGAAAGGCAAGCGCAGCTTGCCGGCAGGATTCCAGAGAAGTTGTTGGTGCTGCCGTCAGACATCTCTCTGGCATCCTGCCGGGAGCTTCGCTCCCTTTCGCGGGCAAGGCCCGCTCCCACAAGAGCTCCGTTTCAGGGGCCTGGCCCGTTCCCAGCGTTGTTCAGTCGTCCAGCTTGATGCCGTGTTCGGCGAGGAAGCCGATAAATTCCTCCTCATCAATCACGTCGACATCGAGGCTGCGGGCCTTGTCGAGTTTGGAGCCGGCGGACTCGCCGGCCACCACGCGGGCGGTCTTGCTGGATACGCTGCCCGATACCTTGGCGCCCAGCGCCTCCAGATGCTGTTTGGCCTGGTCGCGGGTGAGGCGCGCCAGGGTGCCGGTGAGCACCCAGGTCTGGCCTTCCAGCGGGCGCTCATCGGCGGCGCCGGCGGGGGCTTTGGCGGCCAGCGCGTCGGCGTAGGCCTGTGCTTTCTGTAACTCGGTGCGCCAGCCGTCCGCTTTCAGGCCCTCGGCCAGCTTCTCCAGGGTGCCGGCTTTGACGCCGCTGTCGTCCTCGCCGTCGCCCACCGCCTTGAGCAGCGCGTCCAGATGTCGGTAGTGGCGGCCCAGGGTTTCCAGCGTCTTGGTGCCCACGCCGCTGAGCGGCATGCCCAGGATCTTGGCGCTGCTCAGGAAGTTGGCCAGGGTCAGGGTGTCCACGAAACGCCGGGACGGCGCGCCGTTGGATCGCGGCGTCACGCCGGCGGCGAGCAGCCCGTCGATCACCTTCTCGTTGTGTTCTTCCGCGAAGAAGGCGGCGATCGCCTTGGCCACTTCGCTGCCCACGTCGGGCACCTGCAGGAACAGCAACAGCGGCGCCCGGCGAATGCTTTCCAGGTCGCCGAACGCTTCCGCCAGCGCCTTGGCGGTTTCCTCGCCGATCTGCAGAATGCCGAGCGCGAACAGGAAGCGGCTCAGCGGCATATCCTTGGAGGCTTCCAGGGCCTCGATGAGATTGGCGGCGGATTTCTCGCCCATGCGCTCCAGGCCGGCCACGTCCTCGGCCTGCAGGTCATAGAGATCGGCCACCGTTTTGATCAGGCCCTGATCCACCAGAGCGTCCACCAGCTTGTCGCCCAGACCGTCGATGTCCATGGCGCGCCGCGAGGCGAAATGCTTGATCGCTTCGCGCTGCTGGGCGCCGCAGATCAGGCCGCCGGTGCAACGCTGGATGACACCACCAGCCTCAGCAATGATGTCGCTTCGGCAAACAGGACACTTCGCCGGAAGCGATATACGTCGCTGCCACGGAAGTACTGGTATGTACTTGGAGGCTGGAGGCAACCTCAATCTGACCTGGGGCTTTATTTTCTTGCGCAGCCGGCGACGCATAGACGGCGGCGGCTTTCGCGACGGCGCGGGCACACGGCGTACCACCTTGGGGATGACATCACCCGCTCGATAGACGTCGACCCGATCTCCCACTTCCAATCCAAGGCGCCGGATTTCATCAATATTGTGCAACGAGGCATTACTGACGACCACGCCGCCAACCTCCACAGGCTCCAGCTTAGCAACCGGCGTTAACGCGCCCGTTCGACCGACCTGCCATTCGACGGCTTTCAGAGTGGTCCTCTGTTCTTGGGCGGGAAACTTATACGCTACCGCCCAGCGCGGCGCACGGCTGACAAAGCCCAGCTCCTCCTGCCAATCGAGACGGTCCACCTTATAAACAACGCCATCGATGTCGTACCCAAGATCAATACGCCGTTCCATGATGTCCTGGTAGAACGACAGCATGGCGTCCAGGCCGTCGCGGACTTTCACCTCCTCGTTGACCGGCAGGCCCCAATCCCTAACGCGCTCCAGCATTTCGGAGTGCGTATCCGGCCAATCTTCACCGTCGAGCTGCGCCACCGAATAGGCGTAAAACTCCAGGGGGCGCTGAGCGGTGATGCTCGAATCCAGCTGACGCAGGCTGCCGGCGGCGGCGTTGCGCGGATTGGCGAAGGTTTTCTGACCCGCTTTTTCCTGACGTTTATTGAGCCAGGCGAGCCCATCGTGGGGCATCACCACCTCACCGCGCACCTCCAACCGGGCCGGCGGATTATCGCTCAGCAGCTTTAGGCGTACTGACTTAATAGTCCGAACATTAATGGTGATGTCCTCGCCGGTCTCGCCATCACCGCGGGTGGCGGCGCGCGCCAGCTCGCCGTTTTCATAGAGTAGCGATACCGCCAGCCCGTCAAGCTTGGGCTCCGCCACATAGGCCACCGGGCCGCCCACATCCAGGCGCTCGCGCACGCGCTGGTCGAAGTCACGCAGTTCCTGTTCGTCAAAGGCGTTGCCCAGGCTCAACATGGGCACGTCATGACGCACCTCGTCGAAGGCATCCAGGGGAGGCTCGCCGACGCGCTGTGTGGGAGAGTCTGCGGTTACCAGATCGGGATGCTCGGCTTCCAGCTCTTCCAGGCGGCGGAATGCGCGGTCGTACTCAGCGTCCGGCACGGACGGATCGTCCAGCCCGTAATAACGGTGCGACCAGTCATTGAGCTGGTCACGGAGAGCGCGGATTTCTTCGGCTGGGGAAGTATCTTTCTTTGCAGTCACTGTTGCCTGGTCCGTTGGTTAAAGCGGGGATGGGTGCTTGCCGTTGTGGGAGCGGGCCCGGCCCGCGAAAGGGCGCGAAGCGCCCGGCAAAGATTGCCCTGTGGGATTCCAGAGGCTTTTCTAACGACAGCACCAACACCCTCTCTGGAATCCTGCCGGCCGGCTTAGCCGACCTTTCGCGGGCTGGGCCCGCTCCCACAAAGGCCCGCTCCCATAGGGCTCGCTGCCACAGGCAGGTTCACGCCGGCCGTTCCACAAGGGGGCGGTGTTAGGCGCCGTGGGAAACGCGCTGGCGGCGTTCGAATT
>DGNT01000060.1:4107-4903 GCA_002389055.1 Alcanivorax sp. UBA4485 | reverse complement strand
ACTCGGTGCTCACCGAGGACGAGCGCGAGCTGGGCGTGTGCATCGTCGACATCGGCGGCGGCACCACCGACATCGCCATCTTCACCGAGGGGGCGATCCGCCACACGGCGAACATCCCCATCGCCGGCGATCAGGTCACCAACGACATCGCCATGGCGCTGCGCACGCCCAAGCAGCACGCCGACGAGATCAAGATCAAGTACGCCTGCGCGCTGACCCAGCTGGCCGGCGCCGACGAGACCATCAAGGTGCCCAGCGTCGGCGACCGGCCGCCGCGCACCCTCAGCCGCCAGAACCTGGCCGAGGTGGTGGAGCCGCGCTACGACGAGCTGTTCACCCTGATCCAGGCGGAAATCCGCCGCTCCGGGTTCGAGGACATGATCCCCGGCGGCATCGTGCTCACCGGCGGCTCCTCGAAGATCGAGGGCGCGGCGGAACTGGCCGAGGAAATTTTCCACATGCCGGTGCGTCTGGGCACGCCGCAGGGCGTGGCCGGGCTCACCGACGTGGTGCGCAACCCGATTTATTCCACCTCCGTGGGCCTGCTGTTGTACGGCCAGCGCATGGAGAAGGAAGGACGCAGCCCCCGTGCCCAGGCCGGCGGCGGCGAAGTGAACTGGATGGAACGCTTCAAGAAGTGGTTCCAGGGCAATTTTTAAAGGTTTCAGAAGCGGTCGGATGGTCCGGCCGGTTTTGGGAAAAGCAGTAAACAGGGAAGCATTAACGGGAGATCAACCATGCAATTCAAACTCGAAGATTCCGTACCCCATGGCGCGGTGATCAAAGTAGTGGGCGT
>DGNT01000060.1:3820-4077 GCA_002389055.1 Alcanivorax sp. UBA4485 | reverse complement strand
GTGGATTTCATCTGCGCCAACACGGACGCCCAGGCGCTGCGCAACTCCTCCGCGAAAACCGTGATTCAGCTCGGCAGCCAGGTCACCAAGGGCCTGGGCGCCGGCGCCAACCCGGACATCGGCCGGCAGTCCGCCATGGAAGACCGTGAGCGTATCGCCGAGCTGCTGGAAGGCGCCGACATGGTGTTCGTGACCGCCGGTATGGGCGGCGGCACCGGCACCGGCGCGGCACCGGTGGTGGCCGAAGTGGCCAAGGA
>DGNT01000060.1:0-3763 GCA_002389055.1 Alcanivorax sp. UBA4485 | reverse complement strand
ATCGAAGCGCTCAAGGAGCACGTGCACTCGCTGATCACCATCCCCAACGAGAAGCTGCAGTCCGTGCTGGGCGGCTCCACCACCCTGCTGGACGCCTTCAAGGCGGCCAACGAAGTGCTGCAGGGCGCGGTGAAAGGCATCGCCGACCTGATCGTCCGTCCCGGCATGATCAACGTCGACTTCGCCGACGTGCGCACCGTGATGAGCGAGATGGGCACCGCGATGATGGGCACCGGCGTCGCCAGCGGCGAAAACCGGGCGGCGGAAGCGGCCCAGGCGGCGATTTCCAGCCCGCTGCTGGAAGACGTGGACCTGCGCGGCGCGCGCGGCATCCTGATCAATATTACCGCCAACGAGTCCATCGCACTGGATGAGTTCTCCGAAGTGGGCGATATCGTCAGCGAACTGGCCAGCGAAGACGCCAACGTGATCATCGGCACGGCGATCGACCCGGATATGGGCGATAATATTTCCGTGACCGTGGTGGCCACCGGTCTGGGTGCCCAGCACCAGGAACTGAAAGTGGTGCGCGGGCGTCAGACCCCCATGGGCGCCGATGGCCGGGTGGACTATAACGATCTGGATCGTCCGGCGGTGGAGCGCAAGCGCGCCCAGCAGCAGGCCGCGGGTGGCGGTGGTCGCCAGGCCGTGAACACCGCGGAAGACCTGGACTTTATCGATATCCCGACCTTCCTGCGCCGTCAGGCTGACTGACGGCGTTGGAAATATGGTGCGAAAAGGGGAGATTTGCTATCATCGCCCCCTTATTTCGCGTTGAGGATACCCGTATCCTCCGGGATACCGACGGATTTGTGACGGATCGATGATCAGACAACGAACTCTCAAAAATGTGATTCGCGCCACCGGCGTGGGTCTTCACACCGGTGAAAAGGTGTACCTGACGGTGCGCCCGGCGCCTGTAAACGCCGGCATCGTATTCCGCCGGGTGGACCTGGATCCGGTGGTGGAAATCCCCGCCGGCGCCGATAAAGTCGGTGAAACCACGCTCTCCACCACGCTGGTTCAAGACGGCGTTAAAGTGGGCACCGTGGAACACCTGCTTTCCGCCATGGCCGGTCTGGGCATCGACAACGCCTACGTGGAGTTGTCGGCGCCGGAAGTGCCGATCATGGACGGCAGTGCCGGTCCTTTCGTGTTCTTGCTGCAGTCCGCGGGCATCAAGGAGCAGGACGCCGCCAAGAAGTTCATCCGGATCAAGAAGGAAGTCACCGTCCGCGAGGACGACAAAGTGGCCACCTTCAAACCGTTCGATGGCTTCAAGGTGACGTTCTCGATCGAATTCGATCACCCGGTGTTCGAAGAGCGCAACCAGGTGGCCAGCATCGACTTTTCCTCCACGTCGTTCGTGAAGGAAGTGGCGCGGGCCCGGACCTTCGGGTTCATGCGCGACATCGAGTTCCTGCGCAGCCAGAACCTGGCGCTGGGCGGCAGCGTGGACAACGCCATCGTGGTGGACGAGTATCGCATCCTCAACGAGGACGGCCTGCGTTATGACGACGAGTTCGTCAAACACAAGATGCTCGACGCCATCGGTGACCTGTACCAGCTCGGCCACAGCCTGATCGGCGAGTTCGTGGGTCATAAGTCCGGTCACGCTCTCAACAACGCCCTCCTGCGCGAGCTGCTCAAGCAGGAAGACGCTTGGGAACTGGTGACCTTCGAGGACGCGGAAAACGCACCGATTTCCTACGTGAAGCCGGTGATGGCCGCCGAATAACGGCCCGTCCCGAAAACACCTCGCCGCGTGCCCGCGCGGTGTCGTGCCTCCCTGTGCGCCCCGACCGTTCTCCCGCGGTCGGGGCGCTCTCGTTTTGGGTGCGGTTAAAAAGGTTTCTGGAATCCTGCCGGCCGGCTTAGCCGGCCTTTCGCGGGCGGGGCCCGCTCCCACAAATAGCACTCCGTAGCCCGGTGGCAGCGTCCCTTGTGGGAGCGGGCCTTGCCCGCGAAAGGGAGCGACGCTCCCGGCAGGATCCCAGAGACCTTAACTCTCCGCCCGCCCCGCCAACCGCCGCAAAGCTCTCGCCAACTCATCATCCTCGACACAATCCGCCGCCTGCCGGATATGCGCGGCGCTGCCCGCGTCCAGCGGCGGCCGCTCGTTGGCGCGCAGTTTCTCGGCGGTGGCGGCGGGCGCCGCCCGGCGGCCGGTGACCAGAATCTTGATGCTTTTGCCCGGCGTCAGGCCGCGCTCCAGGCGCGGCAGGTGGAAGCGCAGCAGCTGGGCGGTGGCGCTGGTTTCCACCATCGCCAGCCAGCGGTTGTCTTCCTCCACCAGCGTCACCCGGTCGCGCAGGGCCGGCGGCAGGCAGTCCTGGGGCGGGGCGGTCGGGCCTTTGGGGGCCGCCGCCTGGTGGCCGCGGGCGGCCTTCGCCAGCGGCGCCAGGGCGCTGTTTTGGCGCAACAGACCCTGCAATTCCTTGGGTAGGGACGGCTTGCTCATACCTTTTCCTTGGGCTACCCTGCGAATGTAAAAAAATTATAAAGCTTGCCAGGCGAGAGCACACGGGGAAGGCGCTCGCTATCTCATCCACGGAAGCTCGTTCACGGAAGAAAGGAACCCTTTGCCCCGCCGGGCGGTCTCGCCTCCGGCCCGGGTACGTTTTTATTGGCGACAGCTGAATTCGAGACAGGCGCGATACAACGATGAACATCATATTGTTGAACAGCAAGCGCGGCCACTCCCGCACCCTTACATTGCCGCGTTTTTTGCCGGCGCTGGTGCTGGCGGTGCTGGTGCTGATCCCAATGGCGGCCGGCGTCGGCGCTTACTGGGTCAGTTACCGGGTCGCGCCGCCCTCCTACAGCGAGGAAGTGGCGAAACGGTTCCAGGCCTCCCTGGACCGGCAAAGCGACGAAGTGGCCGGTCTCAAGCAGCTCAGTGAAGAACAGTTCCGTGCGTTGACCCTGAAACTGGCCGATGCCCAGGCCCGCCTGGTGCGTCTGGATGCCCTCGGCGAGCGACTGGTGGATGTGGCCGGCATTGAAAGCGACGAATTCGATTTCGGCGGCGGCGAGCTGGCCATGGGCGGCCCCGAACCCAAGGACAGCAGCGCCTTCGCGCCGCCGTCGTTCATGGAGGAACTGGACGGCCTCACCGAGACCCTGGAACGCCGCGAACAGCAACTGAATATCCTCGAGAATCTGCTCGCCAACCGTAACCTGGAAAACCAGACCTTCCTGTCCGGCCGTCCGATCACCCAGGGCTGGATGTCGAGCCGCTTTGGCCGCCGCACCGACCCGTTCTCGGGCAAGGTGGCGTGGCACGAAGGGGTGGATTTCGCCGGCAAGGACGGCTCCGATGTGGTCGCTACCGCCGCCGGCGTGGTCACCTACGCCGGCGAGCGTTCCGGCTACGGCCGTCTGGTGGAGATCAACCACGGCAACGGCATCAGCACCCGCTACGGCCACGCCAAGACCGTGGAAGTAAAAGTCGGCGATATCGTGCGCACCGGCGACGTGATCGCCAAGATGGGCTCCAGCGGCCGTTCCACCGGCCCGCACGTGCACTATGAAGTCCTCAAGAACGGCCGCCAGGTCAATCCGCACCCCTATATTTACCGCGCCCGCCGCTGAAGCGGGCCCTGCAACCGATCAAGGGGCTCTGGAATCCCGCCGGACGGCTGAAGCCGTCCTTTCGCGGGCAAGGCCCGCTCCCACATGCCAGGTCTTGAATAGTCGTCCTCCGCACCTTATCTCCTTGGTCTATTGTGTTTAGAATGACTCTTTTTCGCCCCACCCATTG
>DGNT01000165.1 GCA_002389055.1 Alcanivorax sp. UBA4485 | reverse complement strand
TTCAGGGCGGCGCCGGCCTTGGTCTTGGCCAGCAGGTTGGCGTAAGCCTCCTTGCCCAGCCCTTTCTCCAGCCATTCGCCCTGCACGAAGCCCGGGCAGATGGCGTTGACACGAATCTCCGGACCCAGCACCCGGGCCAGGGACTTGGTCATTGTCAGCAGGGCGCCCTTGGAGGCGGCGTAGGCGATCGAGCTGCCCACCCCGGCGAGGCCGGCGATGGAGGCCATGTTGATCACCTGGGCGGTGCCCGCCTGGCGCAGCGCTTTCTCGGCGGCGCGGGTCATCTGGTAGGGCCCCACGGTGTTCACCGCGTAGAGGTGCAGGAAGTCGTCCTTGCTCAGGCCGTCCAGATCCTGGTGGGCGCAGAATTTGGTGGTGCCGGCGTTGTTGACCAGCACGTCCAGGCGGCCGAACTCCGCCAGGGTCGCTTCCACCAGGGTCTGGCACTGGGTGTCGTCGGACACGTCCGCCTGCTGAACCAGGGTGCGGACGCCGAACGCCTCGCAATCCTTGGCCACGGCGCGGGCGCCCTCTTCGTTACGGCTGTAATTGATCACTACGTGGCAGCCCTGTTCCGCGAACAGGCGGGCGGTGGCGGCGCCGATGCCGGAAGACGAACCGGTGATCAGAGCCACGGCGTTTTTTAGTTTCATGGTTGTATTCCCGAGACAAACGAAAAAGAAAATCGACGTTAACACGCCGGCCGCTGAAAGCGCATCGGGTTGCTAGGGGGCGGGGCCGGCGGCCTGGCGGAACAGCCCGGCCAGGTCGTCGAGCTGCTCGTGCAGTTCGCCGTTCACTTCCTTGGTCAGGACGTGCAGCAGGATCATCGCGTTGATCGGCGCGTCGGAGCCGTCCGGGTGGCGGAAGCGGCCGACGAAACAGCGGTTCAGTTCGCCCAGATTGCGGTACGCGCGGTCCATGTCTTCCAGGTTCAGCGGCAGGTCGGGGTTGTCCCGTTTCGCCAGGTAGCGGCGCAGCAGGAAGAAGCCGGCGGCGCGGGTCAGGGTTTCCGTTTCCGTGCTCACCGGCAGATGGAACAGGGCCATGGGCCGCAGGAAGCGGGTGTGCGGGCAGTCGCTGAGCGCGCACACCAGCCCGAACAGTGAACTCAGCGCCCGCTGCGCGGTGGTGTCCAGCCGGTATTCCCGTTCCCGGGTGGTGACCCTTAGATGGATGGGGTCGAAGGAGTGGCCAAGCTGTTGTTCAGGGAGCAGCCACGCCAGGTTGCGGGCGATCGGACAATAGCGGTGTTCGTCGCGGCTCAGCGGGCAGTGCGAGCACTGGCAGTGTTCCAGCAGCGCCCAGTCCGGGGGCACGAAATCCGGGTCCACGGCGAGGCCGTGGTTCTCCGGTTCCTGGTGCAGCTCGATGTGGGTCACGCGCCCGTCGGTGGCGGTCAGCTGGTAGTGAATATCAGGCTGCATGGGCACGCTTCTTTTCCGCCAGCGGCAGGCGGATGTCGATGCGGGTACCTTCGCCGGGCGCGCTGGTGGCGGTGAGGGTGCCGCCGTGGCGCTGAATAATATCCTGGGAAATGGACAGCCCCAGGCCGGTGCCCTGGCCAATCGGTTTGGTGGTGAAGAACGGCTCGAAGATCTGTGCCAGCTGGGCCGCGTCCATGCCCGGACCGTTATCGGTCACGGACAGGCAGTACGACTGCTCGTCGCTGTGCGCTTCGATGCGGATCTCGCCGTCCTGTTCCACCGCCTGGGCGGCGTTCACCAGAATGTTCATCAGCACCTGGGAAAGCTGGCTCTCCGACCCGTTCACCGGCGGCAGCTCGGGGGGCAGGTGCGTGGTCACCCGCACGCGCTCCAGTTCATGGCGTGCCAGATTCATGGAGGTGGCCACGCAACGGGACAGATCCACCGGCTGATAGCGCTCCTGCTCGTTATGGGAGAAGTGCTTCAGGTCACGGATGATTTTTTTGATCCGGTCGATGCCTTCGCTGGTTTCGCGCATCAGGTTGGGGTGATCGTTGAGGATCATTTCCAGTGAGTCCATGTTCAGGCGCAGCGACTGCTCCACCTGCAGGAACTGTTCAAAGCGTTCCGGACTGATGCGGCGACGCAATCCGGCGATCACCTTCGACAGCGTGGTCAGGTACTGTTCACTGCGGCGCAGATTGGCCGAGACAAAGGCAATCGGGTTATTGATTTCATGGGCGATGCCGGCGGAAATCGTGCCCAGCGACGCCATCTTTTCCGAGTGCAGCAGCATCGATTCGACCTGGTTTATCTTGTCGTCCTTGTCCCGCACCGCCTGGATCAACTCACTGTTCTGCGCCTTGATCTGGGTGATGTCGGTGCCGAAATAAATGTAGCCGTCGTCTTCGTCGGTGATGTACGACAGAGGGAAGATGAACATATTCACCCAGTACAGTTCGCCGTCCTCGCCGCGACCGCAGACCTCGCCGCTCCAGACACCGCGCCGCGCCTGCTCGCAGCGCATGAAGTGCGCGCTCAGATCGGGGCGGTCCTTGGGGTGATGCATGCTTTCGTGCTGGCCGATCAGTTGTCGGAAGGAAAAACCGCTGAGTGACAGAAAGCGATCGTTGGCGAAAGTAATCACCCCCTTTTCGTTGGTGGTCATTACGCAGTATTCATCAATGATCCGCGCCAAGGGGCCGAGCACCCGTTTGTTGAGTTTGTACTCGTCCGCGTTGACCTCGATCAGTCGCAGTTTGCGACCGAAGGCGCTCTGACTCAGCGAGGCGAATTCCGACAACCTGGCTTCCACGTTCATGGAGGCCCGGTAGGTTTTGTACATGAAGAAAATGATGATCAGCAGGATCACCGTGGACGACATCAGAAACAGTCCCTGGCTTCCCAGTCCAGCGAACGGCCCCTGTAACGATGTGAATAAATCCATGTGGGCTAGCCCCCGTCGTAACCCATGCTTCTGAGCGCTTCGCGCTGATCGCGAACGGTCTGCGCGAGAATTTTATTCTCCACCAGGATGTCGCGGAACTTCAGACCCTCTTCGATGCTCTCCAGCAACTGGTCGTCGTCCCAGGGTTTGGGCACGAAACGGAAGGCGCCGGCCTGGTTAATAGCGGACATCAGGGTGTCGATGTCGATCACGCCGGTCAGCAGAATACGGATGGTATCCGGCTGCATGGCCCGCAGTTCCTGGAGCATTTCGATGCCGTCCATGTCCGGCATGCGGTAATCGGTGATCACCGCGTCAAACACCGTGGTGCGGGCGCGCCGTAACGCGGTGGCGGCGTCCGTGTAGGTTTCCACTTCCCAGTCCGGCCGCGTCGCCAGAACCCGGTTCAGCGCCTTGAGAATATAATCTTCGTCGTCGACAACCATGATGCGGTACATGGTGATCTCCCCTTGCCCCATGAAACTGTTCAAATTATCGGCGCCGCTGGTTAAAAAGTCATCACCGTTCACGGCGCGCTCATTGTTTCTACGAAGATACTACTACCGGTTCAGAGTAAACAAACCATTTCATCGCCTTCCCGGGCCGTCTGGTCGCCCGGGCGGGCTCAGGCGCCGGCCGGGGTGATGATGGATTTGGTCACCGAGCCGGTGGCGATCAGCTTCTCGCCGCCGTCGGGTTTGATGGCGACGGCGTCCGCGCGCATTGCCGCC
>DGNT01000077.1 GCA_002389055.1 Alcanivorax sp. UBA4485 | reverse complement strand
CTCGGACACCTCACCAAAACTGGCTGTCTCTGAGTCATCATCAGAGGGCGCGTAGGGTACCCGAGGGTCGGCGCTTAGGCAAGCGTGCAGGCGGTACTCAGGCCAAGCCAGCCGAGCAACACGATCTGCGCCAACAGGAAGGCGAAACGCGCCTGCACCAGCCAGTGGTTCACGCCGATCAGATGCACCAGGCTTTGCGCCACGCGGGCGGCGAACACCCAAGGCAATACGCAGGCGGCCAGCTCCACGGTGCCGGCCCACAGCGCGGCGCCGCCCACCACCAGCAGCACCGGCAGCATTTCCAGGGTGTTCATGTAGGCGCGCGAGAGCCGGTCGAGCAGCCTGGCGGGGTCGTAGGCGTAGGGAGGGAACTGGTCGGCCTTGGCCTGGCCGCTGATGACGCGCAGCCCGCGGCCGAGCACCAGCACGGCAAGCAGCAGCAGGGCCCAGAGGCCGTAGGCAAGCAGATAGAAAACCGCATCGTGTTCAAGTGTCATTGTTATTGGTCCTGGCAAGGTAAAGACCCTGATACTCGCAGACCACGACGCCCTGGGCATCGGTCGCCTGGGCCAAAATGCCCAGGCTCGCTTTGCCACGCCGTTTCAGGCGCTGGTGAAACCGGCCACTCTCGCCATCGTCGGCCCAGGCGCGGATCTCGATGTCACCGTGCAGCGGCGCGCGGAACTGCAGGCTGGATTCCACCGCGACCACGTCGACGCTGGCCTCGCCCTCACCCACCGCGGAATCCGCCATCAGCGTGGTGCAGGCCCAGCCGGCCAGGGTGAGCAACGCCGCCTGGCTGCCGGCGAAGAAGGTGCCCTTGTCGTTATGGTTGGGCGCCAACGGCGCGGTCAGGGTGAGCCGTTCGCCGTCGAAGGCGGTGAACCGGAAGTCCAGATGAGTGGTGAGCGGTATCGCCGCGCACACGCGAGTGGCCAGAGCATCAAGATCAATCATCGCGCCCCCGGGGAAGCTCACGCAGAAAGGTTTCCGGCTGCTCATCCGGCAGGTTCTTCAGGGCCCCGGCGGGGGTGCCCAGGTAGACAAAGCCCACCACCTGGTCCTTGTCGGCGAAGCCGAGGCGTTCCTTGACGGTTTCGTCGTTGGCCAGATCCCCGGTGCGCCACATGGCGCCGATGCCCAGGGCGTGGGCGGCCACCATGATGTTCTGCACCGCCGCGCCCACCGCCAGCACCTGTTCCCAGGCGGGCACCTTGTGGCCTTCGGTGATGTCCGCCACGGCGACGATAATGGTGGGCGCGCGCAGCGCCTTGTTGCGGATGTTGTCGCGGGCGCACTGGTCCGCGTCCGGCTGCCGGCGCAGCAGGCGCCATTCCATGATGTCGCCGAGGCGTTCGCGCTCTTCGCCTTCCAGCACCAGAAACCGCCAGGGACGCAGCATGCCATGATCCGGGGCGCGAATCGCCGCCGCCAGCAATTGCCTGACCTGGTCGGCGGAAGGGCCGGGCTCGGTGAGTCGGGCCACGGAAACCCGGGTGTTGAGCGCGGTCAGTGTGTCCATCGGAACTCCTGTGTGCGAACGGTGACGCGCCGTGGATTGTACGGCAAAGCGCGCCGGCTTTCCTTGCCGCCGGGCGATCAGTCTTTTTTCTTAACCCACAACTGGGTAAGCTCCGGTCAAATGTCCTGATTGGCACTGCATGAGTACATCCAAGAACCGCCCCCGCAAGCCCTACCTGGATCCCATGGAGCGCGCGCGCCGGCTGAGCAATTATATCCGCCTGCTGGCCTTCGTGGTGGCGGCGACGATTCTTATGGCCGGGGTCACCCTGCAGCTTTATCCGTCCCATTATCTGCTCGGCGTGGCGGGCCTGCTGGCCTACCCCTTACTGGTGCAGACCCTGGTGGTGGTGGGCCAGCGCAAGGATCTGTTACCCGAGCATTTCTCGCCGGTGGTGATGCAGCTGGACGCGGCCATCATCGGCGTCGCCTGCGCGCTGCTGCACTTCGCGGTGGTGCCGAGTTTGGTGCTGCTGATCATCGTGCACGCCAACGCGGTGAGCAGCGGCGGTCTGCGCCCCTGGCTGCTGAATGTGCTGATGACGCTGGGCGGCGCCGCCCTCGCCTCGTTACTGCTGGGCGTGCCGCCCACCCCCACCACGGTGCCGTTGAGCCTGTCGGTGCTGTCCCTGGTGGGGCTGGGGCTGTACGTGGGCGCCAGTTCCTTCTATGCCAACCGTCAGGCCCAGTTCCTGCGCCAGGCGCAAATCCGCGTGCGCGAACAGCAGCAACAGGCGGTGGAGATGTCGCGCAAGCTGGCCAAGTATCTGCCGCCGCAGATCTGGGGCTCGCTGTTTTCCGGCAAGCGCGACGCCAAGCTGGAGACCCGGCGCAAACGGCTGACGGTGTTTTTTTCCGACATCAAAGGCTTCAGCGCCATCTCCGAGGAGCTGCCGCTGGATACCCTGACCCGCATGCTCAACACCTACCTGAGCGAGATGACCCGCATCGCCCTGCGCCACGGCGGCACCATCGACAAGTTCATCGGCGACGCGGTGATGGTGTTCTTCGGCGACCCGAAAAGCGAAGGCGCCCAGGAAGACGCCTACCGGTGCGCTGCCATGGCCATCGAGATGCAGCAGCACATGCGCTTTCTGCGCCAGCGCTGGCAGCGCGAGGGCATCACCCAGAAGCTGGAAATCCGCATCGGCATCAACACCGGCTATGTGACGGTGGGCAACTTCGGCACCGACAGCCGCATGGACTACACCATCCTGGGCACCGATGTGAATCTGGCCAGCCGGCTGGAATCCGCCTGCCGACCGGGGCAGGTGCTGATCTCGGAAAGCACCCATGAGCTGATCAAGGACCGGGTGCGCTGCCGCAGCGTGGGCGAGGTGACGGCGAAGGGCTTCAGCCGGCCAATTCCGGTGTTCGAGGCCCAGGCGCTGAAACGCAACGCCGGCGGCAAGCAACGGTTCGTCAGCGTCGCCACCACCGGGTTCGGCCTGCACATGGACCTGGAACGCATTCACAACGTGGACAAAAACCGCATACTGAAGGCTCTGGCCCGCTCCGCCTCGGACCTCAAGAAACAGAAGACAGTGGCGACGGATTTTGAGGCAGAGGGCTTCGCGCTGCACCTTGACTCGGCGAGCCTGGCCGACCGGGACCGGGAGAAGGTGCTGGACGTTATGGGCAAGGCGGCGGCCAAAATACAACAACAAGTACGGCTGTAAGGAGAACCGCTATGGCTGAACCGTCCTCGGGCTGGCTGGCCCGCCTGGAACGCGCCGGCAACCGCCTGCCGCACCCCACCCTGCTGTTCGTCTGGCTGTGCCTGCTGATGCTGCCGCTGAGCGCGCTGCTGGCGGCCGCCGGCCTGACCGCCAGCCACCCACTGGAAGACCGCAGCATCGCGGTGCGCTCGCTGCTCGATGGCGACGGTCTTCAGTATTTGTTCAGCAATATGGTCACCAACTTCACCGGTTTCGCGCCCTTGGGCGTGGTGCTGGTGGCGATGCTGGGGCTGGGTATCGCGGAGCATTCCGGCCTGCTGGGCGCCAGCCTGGCGGCGCTGGTGCGGCGCGCCTCGCACCGCACGCTGGTGGTGACGGTGGCGTTCGCCGGGGTGATGTCGAGCCTGGCGTTCGACGCCGGCTATGTGGTGCTGATTCCGCTCGCCGGTTTCCTGTTCCAGCTGGCCGGACGCTCGCCGCTGGCCGGTATCGCGACCGCGTTCGCGGCGGTGTCCGGCGGCTACAGCGCCAACCTGCTGCTCGGCCCGGTGGACGCGGTGCTTGCCGGGCTGTCCACCGAGGCGGCGGCGATCGTCGAGCCCGGGCGCGTGGTGTCGGCGGCGGGCAACTACTGGTTCATCATGGTCTCCACGGTGCTGGTGACCGCCGTGGTGTCGCTGGTCACGGTGCGCATCACCGAGCCGCGCGTGGCCGACCGCCCCGCCGACAACACCGACCAGGACCTGGCGCCGCACATGGACCGCCGCGCCCTGGGCTGGACCCTGGCGGTGCTGGCGCTGGGCGTGATCGCGGTGGTGCTGCTGGTGGCGCCGGCGGACGCGCCGCTGCGCGGCGAGGACGGCGGCCTGCTGCAATCGCCGTTCATGTCGTCGCTGGTGGTGCTGATCGCCCTGCTGGCCGGGTTGTGCGGCGCCGTCTACGGGCGGGTAAGCGGCCGTTTCCGCTCCGCCGGCGGCATCATCGAGGCGATGGAAACCACCATGAGCTCCATGTCCGGCTACCTGGTGCTGATGTTCTTCGCCGCCCAGTTCGTGGCCTGGTTCAGCTACAGCCAGCTGGGGCTGGTGCTGGCCATCAAGGGCGCCGCCTGGCTGGGTGATCTGAATCTGCCGACCGTGGCGCTGCTGCTGTTGTTCGTGGGGCTGGTGGCGCTGATCAACCTGATGATCGGCAGCGCCTCGGCCAAGTGGGGCATCCTGGCGCCGGTGTTCGTGCCCATGCTGATGCTGGTGGGCATCGACCCGGAAGCCACCCAGGCCGCCTACCGGGTGGGCGATTCCAGCACCAACATCATCACGCCGCTGATGCCCTACTTCGCCCTGGTGCTGGGCTTCGCCCGGCGCTACCGGAGCGACACCGGCATCGGCACGCTGGTCGCGCTGATGCTGCCGTACAGCCTGGCGCTGCTGGCCAGCTGGTCGGTGCTTCTCGGCGTGTGGATCGGCTTTGGTTGGCCGCTGGGCGCCGGCTGACGGGAGACCTTGTGGGAGCGGGCCTTGTGGGAGCGGGCCTCGCCCGCGAAAGGGTGGCTTACAGCCACCCGGCAGGATACCAGAGGCGTGCTACTGGCGAATGGTGCGGCGGTTGGTCGGCGCGTCTTCGTAATCGGAACGGAACGGATTGATGTCGAGGCCGCCGCGCCGGGTGAAGCGGCCGTACACCGACAGGTGACGGGGCGCGCACTGTCGCTTCAGGTCGACGAACATCTGCTCGATGATCTGCTCGTGGAAGCCCTGGTGGTTGCGCAGCGAGACCACGTAACGCAGGAAGCTGGCCGGGCTGATCGCGGCGCCGGTGTAGCGCACCTGCACGCTGGCCCAGTCCGGCTGGTTGGTCACCGGGCAGTGGCTGCGCAACAGATGCGAGACCAGCACACCGTTGCGCTCCGGGCCCTGTTCGGTCAGCAGCAACTCGGGTTGATACTCGAAATCGTCGAAGGCCACATCCAGATGGTCGACGCTGTCGCCGTGGTCGTCCCAGACCGCGGCGCGGGCCGCTTCCTCCAGGCTCATGACGCGCACGTCCACCGGCGCCCCGGCTACCTGGGCCAGATCGCCGGCGATCGCCTTGATCACCGCCTCGCGGGACGCGAAGCGGGTGTTGGCGAACGAGTTCAGATACAGCTTCAGCGATTTGGACTCGATGATGTTCGGCGAGATGCACGGCACCACCAGCTCGGCCATGGCCACCACCGGCTTGCCGCGCTCGTTGAGCCAGGAAAGTTCGTAGGCGTTCCAGATATCCTGGCCGTGGAACGGCAGCGGCGCGCCCTCTTCGCCACTCTCGAGATCCAGGCTTTCGCGCGCGTCCCAACGGGGCACCGGGCACAGCAAAGAAGGCGTGTACTCGTCGATGAAGGCGCTGGTTCGCCCCAGCGGTGTGTCGTTCAGAAAGCTCATGTCGATTTACCCGCGAATTCCGGTTCCACGCCGCAGCAACCACAGCGCCAGCAGGAAAAACCCCACCGTAAAGGCGAAGATAGCACCCAGGGAGGCGTATACGTTGACGTCGCTCACACCCAGCACGCCGTAGCGAAACGCGTTGACCATATACACGATGGGGTTCACCAGAGTCACGGTGCGCCAGAACTCGGACAGCAGATCGATGGAATAGAACACCCCGCCCAGGTAGGTGAGCGGCGTGAGAATAAAATTGGGAATGATGCTGATGTCGTCGAAATTATTGGCGAAGATGGCGTTGATAAAGCCGCCCAGTGCGAACAGCGCCGACGTCATCGCCACCACCAGCAGGGTGATCCAGGCGTGCTGCACGTTCAGATCGGTAAAGAACAGGCTCACGGTGGTGACGATGCCGCCCACCATGATGCCGCGCACCATGCCACCCACCACGAAGCCGGACAGAATCACGAACGGCGACATCGGCGACACCAGCATCTCCTCGATGGAGTGCTGGAACTTGGTGGAGAAAAACGAACTGACCACGTTGCCGTAGCTGTTCTGGATCACGCTCATCATGATCAGGCCCGGCACGATGTACTGCATGTAATCGAAGCCGCCCATCTCGCCGATGCGGCTGCCCACCAGGTTGCCGAAGATCACGAAATAGAGCGTCATGGTGATCGCCGGCGGCAGCAGCGTCTGCGGCCAGATGCGCAGGAAGCGGCGCACTTCCTTGGTAACGATGGTCAGGAACGCGACCCATTGTTGATGCAACGTCATGAGGCGTTCTCCCGCTGCGGGTTCTGCTCGGGCAGGTTCTGTTCCACCAGGCGCACGAACAATTCCTCAAGCCGGTTGGCTTTGTTACGCATACTCATTACTTCGAAATCCTGCTCCGCCAGGGCCACGAACAGCCGGTTCAGGCTTTGCGTTTTCGGCACCGCCACTTCCAGCGTGCCGGCGTCGCGCAGATGCACCTCGAAACCGGGCAGCTCCGGGGCGCGCTCCACCGGCCGGGCCAGATCCAAGATGAAGGTTTCCACCTGCAATTTTTCCAACAGCGACTTCATGTCGGTGTTCTCGACGATGCGGCCGTGGTCGATGATGGCGATGCGGCGGCACAGGGTCTCCGCCTCTTCCAGGTAGTGGGTGGTGAGAATAATGGTGCGGCCTTCGTTGTTCAGACCGATCAGGAAATCCCACATGGAGCGGCGCAGCTCGATATCCACCCCGGCGGTGGGCTCATCGAGAATCAGCAGCTCCGGCTCGTGGACCAGGGCGCGGGCGATCATCAGCCGGCGCTTCATGCCCCCGGACAGGGAGCGCGCCTGGTTCTTGCGCTTGTCCCACAGGCCCAGCTTGCGCAGGTACTTCTCCGCCCGTTCCCGGGCCAGCGGCGCCGGAATGCCATAGAAGCCGGCCTGGGTGACGACGATGTCGAACACTTTCTCGAACTGGCTGAAATTGAATTCCTGGGGCACCACACCGATTTTCTGCTTGGCCAGTTCGCGCTCCCGGTCCAGGGAGTGGCCGAGGATGGTGACCTCGCCGCCGGTCTTGTTGACCAGCGAACTGACGATACCGATGGTGGTGGACTTGCCGGCGCCGTTGGGGCCCAGCAGCGCGAAGAAATCCCCCCGCTCCACGGTCAGGTCGATGCCCTTGAGCGCCTCGACACCGTTGGCGTAGGTCTTGGTGAGATTACGAAGGGTCAGGGCAGACAAACATCACCTCGCCGGCTGCGGAAAAGAAACGAACAACACAGGTGGGGGCGCCACGGCACGATTCAAGCCAGCGCCAGATCCCGGTGGCCGTGGTGGCCGCGCCACACCCAGTGCATGCGGGCGTCCTCGAACCACACCCACAGCCCTTCCATCATCCACGGCCAGTGTGCCTCGTCGATGGCGTCGCGGCCTTCCAGTTCCGCCACCAGCACGGCGAGAATGGTGTCATGGGTGACGTGGACCGCCAGTGAACCGGGCTCCGGCTCGCGCTGGTAGAGATAGCCGGCCAGCTTGGCGCGGCCCGCCGCCGGCGACAGCATACCTTCGAACGGTGTTTTCAGGTGCTGGTTGAGAAAGCGCAGTGCCCCCATCTTGAGAAAGGTCGGGCCCACCCGGTTAATGTCTTCCACGTAGCACCCCGGTTCCACCAGGGTCGGGTCGGTAATCACCTCCGGCAGCGCTTCGATCAAACCGGCCTCCAGCGCCCCTTCCGCCATGGCGGTGGCGGTGTCCACGCAGCGGCCCACCGGGCTGGAATAGAACGCCTGCACCGGGCGCTCGAGACGGGCGCCCCACTCGCGGGCCATTGCCACGCCCTCGGCGGTGAGCGGCAGACGGTAGTCGGCGAAGCCGTTCTTGGCCAGTTCGCGCACCGAGTGGCGGGTCAACAGATGGGCCGGCCGGTGAGCCGGAAGCAGACTGATCGCATCGTGAAGGCGGGGGTGTAATCGGGCCATGGTCCCTCTCTAAGACTGCCTCATGGTACGGCCCCGGGGAGGCACTGCCAAGCTCGCTGCTTGGACTCCGTAGCCCGGCCCGCTCCTACAAGCCCCCTCCCCTATTTAAGGGATACCAGTCGCCCGCCTCGCATGATGTATTCCTCCGATTCGAAAAATGAAGGGGGGAACCATCATGGAGGAAGTATTCGCGCCGCGAACGTCCGGCTTGAAGCGTTTTATTGTCTCGGGTCCGGCGCTGGTGGCGCTGTTGAGCGCCGATCAGGCGCTGGCCCAGACCTTTATCGACGCCGGCGACGAGGAAGTTGTCGATAACACGGCGCAAAGCACGCAGCCCAACCCCTGGGACACCGGCTTCTTGCAGGTCGACGGCACTCTGACCATCGGCGAGACCGGCGCTGTTACCAGCTCGATCACCTATGTGGGCGGCGATCCCGCCGCCGCCAACCCGGCCCGGGTCAGCGTGACGGGCAGTGGCGCGCAATGGACCGTGACCGACGGGCTGTTCGTCGGCGACATCAACGACGGCGACATGACCGTGGGCGCCGGCGGCACCGTGACCAGCTCTTACGGTATCGTCGGCAGCAGCGATGGCGTGCTGGGGACCGTCAACGTGGCCGGCCAGAACGCCCTATGGGAAAACACCAGCACGCTCTCCATCGCCAACTACGGCCAGGGGGAGATGACCGTCGGCGCCGGCGGCACGGTCACCAACACGGTGGGTTATATCGGCTCGTTCGCCGGCTCCAATGGCGTGGTGACGGTAAGCGGCGACCAGGCGCGCTGGCAAAACAGCGGCGATCTGGTGGTGGGCAGCGCCGGCACCGGCGCCCTGAACATCGGTGCCGGCGGCACGGTCACCAACCTCAATACCTTCGTGGGCAGTTTTGCGGACGGTGACGGCACCGTGGTGGTGGACGGCGACAATGCCCGCTGGCAGAACGCCGGCGCGCTGATCGTCGGTGCCCAGGGCAGCGGCGCCGTGGACATCAACAACGGCACGGTGAGCAGCCAGAGCGGCACTATCGGTAGCGCGGCCGGCGCCGACGGCCGGGTCCGGGTGGCCGGCGACACGGCAAACTGGAACAGCACCGATGGCATAGTGGTGGGCTTCGAAGGCAGCGGCGAGCTGGCCATTGAAGACGGCGCCCTGGCCTCCTCCGGCGCGGTGGTCCTGGGCGCCGCGGCGTCCGGCTCGGGCACCCTGAGCCTGAGCGGCACCGCCGGCGCCCGGGGCACCCTGGAAACCGGCATTGTGCAGAAACAGGATGGCGCCGGGACCGTCACGCTGGACGGCGGTGTGCTGCGGGCCACCGCCGACGAAGGCGACTTCCTGAGTGGCTTCAGCAGCGGGGAGGTGCGGATCGACGCCGGCGGCGCCTGGTTGGATAACAACGGCCACGACGTCGGCATTCAAACCGACCTGCAGGGCGCCGGCGGCCTCACCAAAATCGGCGCCGGCACCCTGGTGCTGTCGGGCGCCAACACCTACCAAGGCGCCACCAACGTGGAGACCGGCACCCTGATCGTGAACGGCGACCTCACCTCGTCGCCGCTAACGGTCCACAACGGCGCCGGCCTGGGCGGCACCGGCACGGTCGGCACCACCCGCCTGGGCGCCGGCAGCACTCTGGCGCCGGGCAACTCGATCGGCACGCTCACCGTGGACGGTGACCTGACCTTCGACAGCGACACCACCTACCAGGTGGAAGTGGCCCCCGACGGTTCCAGCGGCGACCGCGTCCAGGTCACCGGCCAGGCGCGGCTCAACGGCGCCGAGGTGGCCCACATCGGCAACAACGGCAACTACCGGCCCGCCACGGTCTATACCATTCTCAGCGCCGACGGCGGCCTCGACGGTACTTTCGGCGGCGTCACCTCCGACTACGCCTTTCTGGTCGCCGATCTGTTCTACGACGCCAACAACGTCTACCTGCAACTGGCCCGCGACAGCTACGCCAGCTTCACCGACCGGGCCGTCACCGACAATCAGCTCGCGGTGGCCGGCAGCGCCGAAACACTGGGGCCCGGCAACGACATTTACAGCGCGCTGCTCGCCCTGCCTGACGATAATGCCCTGATCCGCGGCGCCTTCGATCAGCTCGCCGGGGAAATCCACGCCTCCGTGCGCAGCGCCCTGATCGAGGACAGCCGCTTCCTGCGCGACACCGCCGGCGAGCGCCTGCGCGCCGCCTTCCAGGCGCGCCCCGCCGGCACCGTGGTGTGGAGCCGGGCCTACGGCAACTGGGGGGAAACCGACCGCGACGGCAGCGGCGCCGCGTCGATGGATCATTCCAGCGGCGGCCTGTTGATCGGCGCCGACGCGCCGCTCAACCAGACCTGGCGGCTCGGCCTGCTGGCCGGCGCCGGCCGCACCTCCGTGGATATTGACGACCGCGAAGCGTCCGGCAGCAGCGACGACTACCATCTGGGGCTTTACAGCGGTGGCCGCTGGGACGCACTGCGCCTCACCGCCGGGCTCGGCTACACCTGGCACGACATCGAAACGGACCGCCGCGTGGCGTTCGACGACTTCGACCAGACCCTGCGCGGCGACAACCGCGCCGATACCGTGCAGCTCTTCGGCGAGGCAGGGTATCGGCTGGATACCGACGCCCTGGAACTGGAGCCCTTCGTCGGGCTGGCGCAAGTGCGCCTGAGCAGCGACGGCGGCGACGAGGACGGCGGCGCGGCGGCCCTGCACGACGACGGTGACCGCACCGACACCACCTTCAGCACCCTGGGGCTGCGCGCCGCCACCGGCCTGGGCATCGCCGGCGTGCCGGCCCGGCTGCACGGCACCCTGGGCTGGCGCCACGCCTTCGGCGACACCGAATCGGAAGTCACCCAGAGCTTCGCCGGCGGTCAGGCCTTCACCGTCAGCGGCGTCCCCATCGCCGAGGACGCGGCGGTCGTTAAGGCCGGCCTGGAACTGGGGCTCTCCGAGCGCGCCACCCTGGGCCTCAGCTACAGCGGCCAGCTCGCCGGCGACCGCCGCGACCACGGCCTCGGCGCCCGCTTCGAGATGCAATTCTAAGCGCGCCCAGCGGCCCGCGCCGGGGGTGGCTGCTCCGCAAGGTCGAGGCCCGCTCTTGGTGGAAGCGGCCTGTGGGAGCGGGCCTGGCCCGCGAAAGGGTGGCGCCAGCCACCCTGCAAAGGTTGCCCCGCAGGATCCCAGAGACCTGGTTTTTCAGGTGTCCGGTGCTCCGTA
>DGNT01000148.1:499-2537 GCA_002389055.1 Alcanivorax sp. UBA4485 | reverse complement strand
TCCAGGTGCGCCCATTTCACGTCGCGGGCAAAGCGGTGCAGGAAGCAGGCCGCGGTGATCGAGCCGCCCTTGGGGCCGCCGATGTTCTGCATGTCCGCGAACGGGCTGTCCAGCTGAGTCTGGTAGTCCTCCCACAGCGGCATCGGCCAGCCCCGGTCGCCGGTGTCCCGGCCCGCTTCCAGCAGTGCCTCGCTGAGGGCGTCGTCGTTGCTGTACACCGCCTGGGCGTGGCTGCCAAGCGCCATCACGCAGGCCCCGGTCAGGGTGGCCACATCGATCACCGTGTGCGGCTTGTGCTTCTGCTGCACGTAGGTGAGGGCGTCGCACAGCACCAGCCGGCCCTCGGCGTCGGTGTTGAGGATCTCCACGGTCTGGCCGGACAGGGTTTTGACGATGTCCCCGGGGCGGGTGGCTTCGCCGTCGGGCATGTTTTCCGCCGCGGCCACCACGGCCACCAGGTGGATCGGCAGCCCCAGCTCGCAGACCGTCTTCATCGCCCCGAATACGCTGGCGGCGCCGCCCATGTCGTACTTCATCTCGTCCATGCTGGCGCCGGGCTTCAGGGAGATACCGCCGGTATCGAAGGTAATGCCCTTGCCGACCAGCGACACCGGCTTACCGGTGGCACCCTTGTAGTCCATCACGATCAGGCAGCCCTTGCGGCTGCTGCCCTGAGACACGGCGCAAAACGCGCCCATGCCCATTTTTTCCGCCTGGGCGTGGCTGATCACCTTCACGGACAGCTTTTTCTCGTAGTCCTTGGCCAGCTGACGGGCGCGCTTGGCCAGGTACTCCGGGTAGCAATCGTTGGGCGCCATGTTGCCCAGGTCCTTGGCCAGCGCGGACCCGGCGGCCACCGCCTTGCCCACGTTGGAGGCCTTCTTCAGGCCGTTATTGCGTTCGGCCGCCCAGAAGGTCCACTTCTTCAGTGTCGCCGCCTTGGGCGCTTTACTGCGGTACAGGTCGAACCGGTAGGCGGCTTCTTCCGCCACCCGGGTGCCTTCACGCACCTGCCATTCGGTGTCCCGGGCCACGGCCACCGAGCCCAGCACCCACACCGCCTGCTTGGCCGGGCCGCGCTGCAGCGTGCGGCTCACCTGGCCGACCAGTTTCAGGAAGGCGTTGCCGTCCAGCTCGCTCTTGTCGCCGCAGCCGACCAGAAACAGGCGGCTGGCGGTCAGCCCCGGCGGCTGATGCAACCACGCGGTCTGGCCCTTGTCGCCGGAGAAATCTCCGGCCTTAATGAACGCCTTGACCGCTTCGCGTGTCTCATCGGGCAGGTTTTCAGGCAGGGTTGCGTCGCTGCTCAAGGGAAGAATCACGCAATCCGCTTTGATTTTTGCTAAAGCGGAATGGCTAATGGCGTACTCCATGCTGTCTCCTGAGTTACAATGCCGCACACTTTCAGTGCAGGTTAAGTGCGGGCGGGGCCGACGTTGATATTACACCGCTATATAAATCGACAGGTATTCATGACCACGGTACTGGTCACCTTCATTCTGGTGATGGTGCTGGTCAGTGGCCGCTTTATCAAGTACTTAGCCGAGGCCGCCGCCGGGCAGATCGCCGCGGACGCCCTGTTTCTGGTGATGGCGTTCCGGCTCCCCGAGTTCTTGCAGATGATCCTGCCACTCAGCCTCTACATCGCCATCCTGCTGGTGTTGGGGCGCATGCACATGGACAACGAGATGGTGGTGCTGCGCGCCGGCGGGCAGGGCGACGGCCGGGTGGTCCGTTCATTGATTGTACCCGCCCTGGTGGCGATGAGCGTGATCGCTCTGTTCGCCCTCTACGTCACCCCGCAAGGGGACGCCGAGGTGAACCGCATCTTCGAGGAACAAAAGGGCCGCTCGGTGCTCGAGCTGCTGACCCCCGGGCGCTTCCACGTCAAAGGCGACGACGACAACCAGCGGGCCACCTACGCGGAAAGCCTCAACCGCGAGGAAGGCGTGCTGGAAAACGTGTTCGTGGCCGACGCCAGCTTTTCCAGCGAGGAGGCCGGCCGCCTGCTCACGGTCTGGGCGCGCAGCGGCAACCT
>DGNT01000148.1:0-339 GCA_002389055.1 Alcanivorax sp. UBA4485 | reverse complement strand
AGGCCATGGCGGAGCTGGCCTGGCGCTGGTCCCTGGTGCTCACGGTGCCGATCATGTGTCTCGCCGCCGTGCCGCTGTCCCGGGTCAACCCCCGCCAGGGCCGGTTTCTGCGCATGATCCCCGCGGTGCTGGGCTACATGCTTTACGTGGGCCTGTTGCTGACCATGCGCAGCTGGATCGCCGAAGTGCCCGGCAGCGAACGGCCCTGGTACTACTCCATGGGCCTGATCCACCTGATCGCCGGGTTCGCCGTCTTCATGCTGTACTTCGGTGACCGGCTCAAGCCGAGGAGGGCCCGCGCATGACCCTGCTCAAACGGTATTTCTGGCGTTCGGTGCT
>DGNT01000115.1 GCA_002389055.1 Alcanivorax sp. UBA4485 | reverse complement strand
CGCCACCATCGGCTGGCTGGCGATGACCGGGCTGTTGGGCGTGGCCTTCCTGGGCCTGGAGTTGTATGAATTCGCCCATCTGTTGAATGAAGGCGCGGGCCCGCAGCGCAGCGCCTTCCTGACTTCGTTTTTTGCCCTGGTGGGCACGCACGGCCTGCACGTGCTGTTCGGTATCATCTGGCTGGTGGTGCTGGTGGTGCAGCTGCGTAAGCACGGGCTGATCGTCGAGAACCAGCGCCGCCTGTTCTGTTTGTCCATGTTCTGGCATTTCCTGGATGTGGTCTGGATCGGCGTTTTCACCTTTGTTTATCTGATGGGAGTCCTGCCATGAGCGATCATCACGACGCGGCTCACGACGATGTCCTCCCCGATGCGCCGCACAGTACCTTCAAGGGGTACATGACCGGCTTCGTGCTCGCCGTGGTGCTCACGGTGATTCCGTTCTGGGTGGTGATGGCCGATGTGTTCGAGAGCACCGGCGTCACGGCCCTGGTGATTTTGAGCCTGGCGGCGGTGCAAATCGTGGTGCACATGATCTATTTCCTGCACATGAACTTCCGCTCCCAAGGCGGCTGGAACATGCTGGCGCTGATTTTCACGGCGGTGATCGTGTTCATTACCCTGGCCGGCTCGCTGTGGGTCATGTACCACCTGAACGTGAACATGATGCCGGGAATGATGCAGGACCCCTGGGGCTAGGATGGCCCGGCGGACTGCCCGTCGCTGGCTGGGGCGGCTGCTGTGGGGCACGCTGGCGCTGCTGGCCTTTGTCGGCTTCCTGGCGCTCGGTCAGTGGCAGTTGGAACGGCGGACCTGGAAGCTGGACCTGATCGAACGGGTTGAGCAGCGGGTGGACGCGCCGCCGGTGGCGGCCCCGGCGGGCGCCGACATCGACCCGGAAGCCTACGAATACCTGCGGGTACGCCTGCACGGCGAGTTCCTGCACCAGCGGGAGACGCTGGTCCAGGCCAGCACCCGTCTGGGCAGTGGTTATTGGGTCTTGACCCCACTGCGCCGCCAGGACGGCACCACGGTGCTGGTGAATCGGGGGTTCGTGGCACCGGAAAACCGGCATCGGACGCAGCGCCGGCAGGGCGAGCCGCGCGGGCCGGTCACGGTCACCGGCTTGCTGCGTCCCAGTGAACCGGGCGGCGCCTTTCTGCGCGACAACGTCCCGTCTGAAAACCGCTGGTATTCCCGCGACGTGGCCGCCATCGCCGAGGCCCGTGGCCTGAGCGGCGTGGCGCCGTACTTCGCCGACGCCGACGCGCCGCCGCTGGCCGCCGGCAGCGGCGCCGGTCAGCCGGTGTCCGGCCTCACCGTGATCCAATTTCGCAACAATCACCTGGTCTATGCGCTCACCTGGTTTATGCTCGCGCTGATGGTGGCCGGCGGTGCCGGCTACGTGGCCCGGGAGGAATTCCGGCCGCGCCGCTCAGGAGACCCGCGATGATTCCGCCCAGCCCGACCGCGCCGCTGGATGACGACGCCACCGGCCGTAAGAACATGCAGCAGCTGATTCAGCTTCGCTGGATCGCCGTGCTCGGGCAGGTGGGTACCATTCTGGTGGTCTACTTCGTGTTCAAGATCGAGCTGCCGCTGCTGTACATGTTCGCGGTGCTGGCCGGGTTGGTGGCGTTCAACGGCGCCAGCCTGCTGCGCTTGCGGCTGCGCCGGCCGGTCAGTAACGGCGAGTTGTTCGTCGCCCTGCTGGTGGACGTGGTCACGCTCACCATGCAGCTCTATCTCAGCGGCGGCGCCACCAACCCCTTCATTTTCCTGTACCTGCTGCAGGTGGTGCTGGCGGCGGTGCTGCTGGAGGCCTGGTCCACCTGGATCATTCTGCTGGTCACCGCCGCCTGTTTCGTCGCTCTGGAGTTCGCCGGCCAGCCGCTGCCGCTGCCGCTCGACTACGAGCTGGGTCCGTTGAGTCTTTATATCCAGGGCATGCTGCTGTGCTTCGTGCTCAACGCGGTGCTGCTGGTGATCTTTATCAACCGTATTACCCGTAACCGGCGCGACCGGGACGCGCGTCTGGCGGCCCTGCGGCAGCGCGCCGCCGAGGAAGAGCACATCGTGCGCATGGGCCTGCTGGCCTCCGGCGCCGCCCATGAACTGGGCACGCCGCTGGCCACCCTGGCGGTGATTCTGGGCGATTGGCGGCGCATGCCGGTGTTCCGCTCCGACCCGGATCTGGCCCAGGAAATCGGCGAAATGCAGACCCAGGTGCTGCGCTGCAAATCCATCGTCAGCGGTATTTTGTTGTCCGCCGGCGAGGCCCGTGGTGAAGCCCTGGAAGAGACCACCGTGCAGGCGTTCGTCGACGAGCTGGTGGCGGAATGGCGCGCCACCCGGCCGGTGAACGACTTCGAATACCGCAACCTGTTCGGTGAGGATCTGGCGATCATCTCCGATTCCGCGCTCAAGCAGACCCTCGGCAACGTGCTCGATAACGCCCTGGAAGCGTCGCCGCACTGGGTGGGGCTGGAAGTCAGCCGCCGCGACGATACCCTGATTGTCTCGGTGATGGACCAGGGCGCCGGCTTTCCCGACGCCATGCTCCGCGACCTGGGGCGCCCCTACCAGTCCACCAAGGGCCGCCCCGGCGGCGGCCTGGGCCTGTTCCTGGTGTTCAATGTGGTGCGCACCCTGGGCGGTAACATTAGCGCCGGCAACCGCCCCCAGGGTGGCGCGGTGGTGACGCTGACGCTGCCGCTGTCGGCGCTTACCATTGATGAGCAGGGGATGGATGAACCGGACCAGAAGGAGGGCGGTTATGACCACTGAGCAGCCGGCACCGCAGCGGACGCTGTTGATTGTCGAGGACGACGCCGCGTTCGCCCGTACCCTGGGCCGTTCGTTCGAACGGCGCGACTACCAGGTGCGCAACGCGGACAGCCTGGAAGCGGTCCGCGAGGTACTGAGCGAACAGACCCCGGACTACGCGGTGGTGGACCTCAAACTGAAAGGCGGCGCTTCCGGGCTGGCCTGTGTGCAGGCCCTGCACGAACACAACCCGGAAACCCTGATCGTGGTGCTCACCGGGTACGCCAGCATCGCCACCGCGGTGGAGGCGGTCAAGCTGGGCGCCTGCCATTACCTGGCCAAACCCTCCAACACCGACGACATCGAAGCCGCCTTCGAGCGCGCCGAGGGCAACGCGGAGGTGGAGGTCACCGGCCGCCCCACCTCGATCAAAACCCTGGAGTGGGAACGCATCCACCAAACCCTCGCCGACACCGACTTCAACATCTCCGAAACCGCCCGCCGCCTCGGCATGCACCGCCGCACCCTCGCCCGCAAACTCGGCAAACGACAAGTAAAATAAAAGCAGTTGATAGTTGATAGTGGACAGTTGATAGCTCGCGGATGAAAGCACTGCCACTCTGAAATGAAAGAGGCCGCGCCCAGATGAGGGTTGCGGCCTCTTTCGTTTTTGGTTCGCGGGCAGCGCCCGCGTTGTTTTAGCTATCAACTGTCCATTATCAACTGTCAACTGCCGACGCGGCTAGGGCACTAGCCGCGTCGGCGCAGCGCGTCCTTCGCCGTGGTATTGCCAGTGGCGGTGGGGGGATTCGGCGAGTTCGAGGACGTCGACGTGGTCGGCGGTGAGCACCAGGATGGAGAAATCCTCCGCCGGTTGGTGGTCCGGGCAGGTGCGCGGGTAGCGGTAGTGGTCGGATTTCGGCGGGCGCCAGAGGCTGCCCGGCGGCGGGCCGCAGAAGCGCGATTGCGCTTCGCGGTCGAGCAGGCGCCACAGGCGCAGGGTGTCCTCGGGGTGCTGCTGCGGGGTGAGGAAGTGCACGCGGCCACGGAAGCGCCATTGGGTGCGGCTGGAGAGGTCGTACCAGCAGGCTTCGGCGCCGGCCTGACGCTCCAGCTGCATGGTTTTTTCACTGCGCTGGTCGGTGGTGAACCACAGGGCGCGGCCGTGACGCTCGCGCAGGCTCAGGGTGCGACAGCGCGCACCGCCGTCGTCGCCCACGGTGGCGAGCTGCATAAAGCAGTGGGGGGCGGCCTTGCGGGTGGCCTCGAACCAGTCTGTCCATCGCTGGGGTAAGCTCATGGGCACGCAGTATGGCGTCTTGACGGGCTGTTGGCCATTCTCCGGACGGGTGTTGGCAGCGGCCCGCGGCGGCGCTAGAATCCGCCCATGGACCGTTCAAACCCGCTTAATGCGTACCTGCCTTTCTCCCCCGCCGGCTGGCGATGGTGACGCTCGCCCTCGGGAGTCTCCCGGCACCGCTCGTTGCCTGAGAGTCTCCGCTGTTTTTCCGCTACAATTTACGGCTTGCGATTGCCGCACCTGAACAAAGACCGGGGACCACCATGTCACCACGCAATCTGGACGATTACGCCCGCCAGGGTTATAGCCGCGTACCCATCGTGCGCGAAGTGCTGGCGGATCTGGACACGCCGCTGTCCGCCTACCGCAAGCTGGCCGCCGGGCCCTACAGCTATCTGTTCGAATCGGTGCAGGGCGGCGAGCGCTGGGGGCGCTATTCGATTATCGGCCTGCCGGCCCGCGAGGTGGTGCGCATCACCGGCCCGCGCATCACCGTGAGCGATGCCGACGGCGTCGTCGTTGAGGAGATCGAAAGCGACGACCCGATCGCCTGGATCGAGGACTATCGCCTCCAGTATCGAGCCCCGGACGTGCCCGGGCTACCCCGCTTCAACGGCGGCCTGGTGGGTTACTTCGGCTACGACAGCGTGCGCTATTTCGAACCCCGCCTGGGGCCGGCGCGCGGCGAGGACGTGCTGCAGGTGCCGGACATCCTGTTGATGCGCTCCGAGGAAGTGGTGGTGTTCGATAACCTTCGCGGCAGCCTGTTCCTGATCGTGCATGTGAGCCCGGAGGATCCGCATGCGGCGGCCAGCGCCGAGACCCGTCTGGACGAGTTGCAGCGCCGCCTGCGCGCGCCGTTGCCGGAACCGGAGGACCAGGTGTACGGCGAACCGGTGGATGAAAACGATTTCGTCTCCGAGTTTCCCCGTGAGCGGCACGCCGCCGCCGTGGAGAAAATCCGCGAGTACATTCTTGCCGGCGACGTCATGCAGGTGGTGCCGGCCCAGCGTATGAGCTGCGATTTCCCCGCCCCGGCCATCGACCTGTACCGGGCGCTGCGCTACCTGAACCCGTCCCCTTATATGTTCTATCTGGACCTGGAGGATTTTCACATCGCCGGCTCCTCGCCGGAGATTCTCACCCGGGTGGAGGACAATCAGGTCACGGTGCGGCCCATCGCCGGCACCCGCAAACGAGGCGCCACGCCGCAACGCGACAAGGAACTGGAAGAAGAGCTGCTCGCCGACCCCAAGGAAATCGCCGAGCACTTGATGCTGATCGACCTGGGCCGCAACGACGTGGGTCGGGTGGCGGAGCCCGGCCAGGTGCGCGTCACCGGCAATATGGAGATCGAGCGCTACTCCCACGTGATGCACATCGTGTCCAATGTGGAAGGCACCCTGCGCAAGGGCCTGGGGCCACTGGAAGTGCTGGCGGCCACCTTCCCGGCGGGCACCCTGAGCGGTGCGCCCAAGATCCGCGCCATGGAGATCATCGACGAGGTGGAGCCCACCAAACGCGGGGTCTACGGCGGCGCCGTGGGCTATATCGGCTTCAACGATGATATGGACATGGCCATCGCCATTCGCACCGCCGTGGTCAAGGATGGCCGGCTGTACGTGCAGGCGGGCGGCGGCATCGTCGCCGATTCGGTGCCCGAGCTGGAATGGAAGGAAACCATGAACAAAGCGCGCGCCGTGTTCCGCGCCGTGAATATGGCGCTGGGCGGCCTCGACCTGGGCGGTGCCAACGCGGACGGGGGGACCCAGTAATGCGCGTGCTGATGATCGACAACTACGACAGCTTTACCTACAACCTGGTGCAGTACCTGCAGGAGCTGGGCGCCGAGGTGCTGGTGCACCGCAACGACAAGATCGATCTGGCCGGCATGGAAGCGCTCAGCGCCGACCGGCTGATGATCTCGCCGGGGCCCTGCACGCCCAACGAGGCGGGCATCTCGGTGGAGGCGATCCGCCATTTCGCCGGCAAGATGCCGATTCTCGGCGTTTGCCTGGGCCACCAGGCCCTGGGTCAGGCGTTCGGCGGCCAGGTGGTGCGCGCCCGCACGGTGATGCACGGCAAGACCTCGCCAGTGCATCATACCGGCAAGGGGGTGTTCCGCGGCCTGCCCAGTCCCTACACGGCCACCCGCTATCATTCACTGGTGGTGGACAAGGCCAGCCTGCCGGACTGTTTCGAGGTGACTGCCTGGACCCTGGACGACAACGGCGACATGGACGAGATCATGGGCATGCGCCACCGGGAGCTGCCGCTGGAAGGCGTGCAGTATCACCCGGAGTCGATTCTTACCGAGCACGGCCATGATCTGCTCAACAACTTTCTGAAGGGGGAAAGCGCATGAACATCCAGGAGGCCCTGGCCACGGTGGTCGAGCATATCGATCTGTCCACCGAGCAGATGAACGACGTGATGCGCCAGATCATGACCGGCGGCGCCACCGACGCGCAGATCGGCGGCTTTCTGGTGGCGTTGCGCATGAAAAGCGAATCCCTGGACGAGATCACCGGCGCCGCCATGGTGATGCGCGAGCTGGTCACCCCGGTGGTGATCGACAACCGCCGTCATCTGGTGGACATTGTCGGCACCGGCGGCGACGGCGCCAATCTGTTCAATGTGTCCACCGCCAGCGCCTTCGTGGCGGCGGCCGCGGGCTGTCGGGTGGCCAAGCACGGCAACCGCTCGGTGAGCTCGAAAAGCGGCTCCTCGGACCTTCTGGAAGAGGCCGGCATTCGCCTGGATCTGAGCCCCAACGAGGTGGCCCAGTGCGTGGACGCGGTGGGCGTCGGCTTCATGTTCGCGCCGTCGCACCACAGCGCCATGAAGTACGCCATCGGGCCGCGTAAGGAACTGGGCATGCGCACCCTGTTCAATATTCTCGGCCCGATGACCAACCCGGCCGGCGTCCAGCGGCTGGTGGTGGGCGTGTTCTCCGACAAACTCTGCAAGCCGATGGCGGAAGTGATGGGGCGCCTGGGCGCCGAACACGTGATGGTGGTGCACGGCCTCGACGGGCTGGATGAAATCAGCCTGGCCGGGCGCACCCATGTGGCGGAATTCAAGAACGGAGAAGTACGCGAATACAGCCTTACCCCGGAAGACGTGGGTATCGATTCGGCCTCCCTGGTGGGGCTGGACGTGACCGACCCGAAGGCGTCCCTGGCGCTGATCCGCGAGGCGTTCAGCAAGCGCAAAGAAGGCGACGCCGCCAAGGCCGCCGATATGATCACCCTCAACGCCGGGGCCGCCATTTACGTGTCCGGCGTCACCCGCACCCTGGAAGAAGGGGTTCGGATGGCCGAGGATCTGGTCCACAATGGGGAAGCCGCCGAGCGGATGCGCGAACTGGCGCAGTTCACTTTCGCATTGAAGGAAGAGGTATGAGCGAAGCAGCGATCAGCGGAACCATTCTGGAACGCATCATCGAGCGCAAGCGCGAAGAGATCCAGGCCGGTCAGCAGCGCTACAGCCTGGGTGAACTGGAAGCCATGGCCGACAACCAGGGCAAGGCCCGGGGCTTCGCCAAATCGCTGTACGCCAGCGTGGCCGCCGGCCGGCCGGCGGTGATCGCCGAGGTCAAGAAAGCCTCCCCCAGCAAGGGGCTGATCCGCGAGGACTTCGACCCGGTGGATATCGCCCGCCGCTACGAAGGCGCCGGCGCCAGCGCCCTGTCGGTGCTCACCGACCAGGATTTCTTCCAGGGCCACGAAGATTATCTGCGCGCCGCCCGCAACGCGGTCAATCTGCCGGTGTTGCGCAAGGACTTCATTATCGACCCCTGGCAGGTGTTCGAAACCCGCGCCATGGGCGCCGACGCGGTGCTGCTGATCATGGCGGCGCTGTCCGACGCCCAGCTTGATCAGCTCTACCACGCCGCCCTGCGGGCCGGCTGCGATGTGCTGGTGGAAGTGCACACCGCCGACGAGCTGGCCCGGGCGCTGAAGCTCAACATCGAGCTGATCGGCATCAACAACCGCGACCTGCACACCTTCGACACCCGGCTGGACACCACCCTGGAGCTCGCCGAGCAGGTCCCCGGCGACCACCTGGTGATCACCGAAAGCGGCATCCACACCCGCGACGACGTCCGCCTGATGCGCAAAAACGGCATCAATGGCTTTCTCGTCGGCGAAGCCTTTATGAGGGCTGAGGATCCGGGTGCCGCCCTTAAAGCGCTGTTCTTCTAGTTGATAGTGGACAGTTGATAGTTGATAGCTCGCGGATGAAACCGCTGCCAGTCTGAAACGAAAGAGGCCGCGCCCCAACCGGGAACGCGGCCTCTTTGTTTTCTGTTCGCGGGCGTCGCCCGCGTTGTTTTAGCTATCAACTGTCAACTAACCCTCAGCGGGTGCCGTAGACCACCATAGTCTTGCCCTTCACCGACACCAGACCTTGCTCCTCCAGGTTCTTCAACACCCGGCCGACCATTTCGCGGGAGCAGCCGACGATGCGGCCGATTTCCTGGCGGGTGACCTTGATCTGCATGCCGTCCGGGTGGGTCATGGCGTCGGGCTGCTTGCACAGGTCCAGCAGGGTGCCGGCGACGCGACCGGTGACGTCCAGGAACGCCAGGTCACCCACCTTACGGGTGGTGGCGCGCAGGCGTCCGGCGATCTGGGCGGACACCGCGAACAGGATCTCGGCGTCTTCGCGGGCCAGCTGGCGGAATTTGGGGTAGCTGACTTCTGCCACCTCGCACTCCGTTTTCGCTTTCACCCAGGCGGAACGGGACGGATCGGCCTCGAACAGGCCCATCTCACCGAAGAAGTCGCCTTCATTCAGGTAAGCCATGATCATCTCACGGCCATCATCGTCCTCGATCATCACCGTCACGGAGCCCTTGAGAATGTAGTACAGGGCGTCCGACTCGTCACCGGCGTAAATAATGGTGCTCTTGGCCGGGTACTTTCGGCGATGACAATTGGCGAGAAATTGGTCCAGAT
>DGNT01000059.1:3651-5752 GCA_002389055.1 Alcanivorax sp. UBA4485 | reverse complement strand
CCTTGTTGCGCGACAGGCAGTAGACAATGCCCGCCTCGCCGGCGTGTTCGGCGCGCAGCAGGCGCAGCAGTTGTTTGCGGGCGCCGTCCTTGCGTTCGATGCGGTACTGGATATTGGGCCGGTCGAAACTGGACACATAGTGGCGCGCGCCGGTGAGGTCCAGCCGTTCGGCGATTTCCGTGCGGGTGCGCGGGTCCGCGGTGGCGGTCAATGCGATGCGCGGCACCTTGGGGAATTCCCGGTGCAGCAGGGAAAGCTGCAGATAGTCGCTGCGGAAATCGTGGCCCCATTGCGATACGCAGTGGGCCTCGTCGATGGCGAACAGCGCCAGCGGCGACTGATGCAGCAGTTCCAGGGTGCGCGGTTGAATCAGCCGCTCCGGGGCCACGTAGAGCAGGTCCAGCTCGCCGTTGCGCACCTGCTGCTGCAGGGCCTGGCTCTGCTCGGCGCTGAGCGTGGAATTGAGGAAGGCGGCGCGCACCCCCAGCGCATTGAGCGCGCTGACCTGATCCTGCATCAGGGCGATCAGCGGGCTCACCACCACGCCCACGCCGTCGCGCACCAGCGACGGGATCTGGTAGCACAGGGATTTACCGCCGCCGGTGGGCATCAGCACCAGGGCGTCGTCGCCGTCGATCAGGTTGTCGATGATGGCGCGTTGTTCGCCACGGAAGTCGTGATAACCGAAGACGTGCTGTAAAACAGAAAGGGCGTCGCGTTGCATGGCGGCGAGTATACCCGCCCGCCGCCGACACTGACATCCGGCTGACACCGTTTTCCGTCATTGTCGCCCTTTGTTTTAAGATCGGGCTTTCGTGTGTTTAAGAGTATCGCCATGAAATTCTGGAAGGTGTTCTGGGAATTCCTGTGGCTAGGCTGCGTCAGCTTCGGCGGCCCCGCCGCCCACGTGGGCTATTTCCACCGCCGATTCGTGGTGCGGCTGGGCTGGCTGGACGAGGCCGCCTTCGCCCGCCTGCTGGCCCTCACCCAATTCCTGCCCGGGCCGGCGTCCAGCCAGCTCGGTTTCGCCATCGGCCGGCACCGGAGCGGGCTGGCCGGTGGCGTGGCGGCCTTTCTCGGGTTCACGCTGCCGTCCTTCCTGATCATGGTGATGGTGGCCCTGTACGCCACCCGGCTGCCGGAGGCCTGGCTCGACGGCCTGGTCACCGGGCTGAAATGGCTGGCGGTGGTGGTGGTGGCCGATGCGGTGCTCACCCTGGGCGGCAAGTTTTGCCGTGACCGCTTTACCCGCGGGCTGGCGCTGGCGACGGCGCTGGCTTTGTGGCTGTTCCCCGGGGTTGGCGTGCAACTGCTGGCGCTGGTGCTGGCGGCGCTGATCGGCCGGCGCCGGCTGAAACCGTCGCCGACACCACCGCAAGCGGGCGCCGCCGACGGCCAGGTCGCCTGGCTGCCGCTCGGCCTGTTCGCCGCCGCCTGGATTCTGTTGTGGCTGATTGATGGCGGCATGATGGCCGGGCTGGCCCGCGACTTCTACAGCGCCGGGGCGCTGGTGTTCGGCGGCGGCCACGTGGTGCTGCCGTTGCTGGAAGGCTTTGTCGGCGGCGCCATCGACCAGGACCAGTTCCTCACCGGTTACGCCACCGCCCAGGCGGTGCCCGGGCCGATGTTCTCACTGGCGGCCTACCTGGGCGCGCAACTGGCCCCGGCCACCCCCTGGCTGGGCGCCGGCGTCGCCACCCTGGCGATCTTCCTGCCCGGCTTCCTGCTGGTGCTGGCCCTGGGCGACGCCTGGCGCGCCCTGGCGGCGCGGCCCGCCATGGCCGGGGCGGTGGCCGGCATCAACGCGGCGGTGGTGGGTCTGCTGCTGGCGGCGCTCTACCAGCCGGTGTTCCTGTCGGCGGTGGCCGGCCCCCGCGATCTGGCCCTGGTGGTGCTGGGCTTCCTGGCCCTGCGAACCGGGCGGGTGCCGTTGCTGGCTCTGGTGGTGGTCATGGCCGCCCTCGGGCTGATGTTGCACTAGGCTGACCCTTGTGGGAGCGGGCTTGTGGGAGCGGGCCCCGCCCGCGAAAGGGAGCGAAGCTCCCGGCAGGATCCCAGAGACGCTGGCTCTTCCGGTGCCCGGTGCTCCGTATCCGAGACG
>DGNT01000059.1:0-3602 GCA_002389055.1 Alcanivorax sp. UBA4485 | reverse complement strand
TTGCCCCGCTCACTGAGCAGCGGAACCGCCACGGGTCAGATCCACCCTTTCGCGGGCGGGGCCCGCTCCCACAAACGTGGCTACGAAGCTCCGGGTCGATGCTGAGAGGGTGCTGCTTGTCTGAAGATCGGAACCGTGATTCAATCCTTTAAAGACTGGAATCAGGATTCCGATCATGGCGAACGCTGATGGCTTATAGAGAGACGGCGCAGATAAAGGCGCGCAAGGCGGCGCAGCGCGAGGCGCTGCTGCGCACCGCGGAGGCGCTGGTGCGCGAGGGCGGCTTCGCCGCCATGACCATGCAGACGGTGGCGGACCGCGCCGGCGTGGGCGTCGGCACCCTGTACCGCTACTTCGACAATAAGGCGACGCTGGCGGCGGCGGTGTTCGCGGTGGCCACGCAGCGGGAAGTGGACGCGGTGGACCGGGCGCTGGCCGGTGGCGGCGATGCCTCGGCGCGGCTGGAGCGCGCCCTGCGGCTGTTCGCCCGCCGGGCGCTGGCGGCGCCCCGGCTGGCCTGGGCGCTGATCGCCGAGCCGGTGGAGCCGGAGGTGGACGCCGAGCGGCTGCGCTACCGCGCCGCCTACGCGGCCCTGTACCAGCGGGTGCTGGACCAGGGCGTGGCGGCCGGTGAGCTGCCGCCGCAATCCACGGCGCTGGCGGCCGCCGCGCTGGTGGGCGCCATCGCCGAGGCGCTGGTGGGGCCGCTGGCGGCGCCGCTCAACGACGCCGGGCTGGCCGACCATCTGGCGGTGTTCTGCTTGCGTGCGGTGGGCGTCGCCGATGCCGAGTCCGTCGCCGCCCCCGGTCTGAGCCAGACGGAGAGCGCGTTATGAATAACCCACTGAAGAAGCTGTTTTCTGGGGCAGCCGGCTTGCGCCGGGGTTTGCTGCTGTACGGGCCGTTTCTGGGCGCCGGGGTGCGGGTTGAGGAACTCAGCGCGGATTTCCGTCGGGTGCGCGTGTCCATGGGCATGCACTGGTACAACCGCAACTATGTGGGCACCCACTTCGGCGGCAGCCTGTACAGCATGACGGACCCGTTCTACATGCTGATGCTGATGAACAACCTGGGCGGCGATTACATCGTCTGGGACAAGAGCGCGACGATCGATTTTCTGCGTCCGGGTAAGGGCCGGGTGTTCGCCGAGTTCGAACTGACCCAGGCGATGATCGACGAGGTAAAGGCGGCCACCGCCGGTGGCGAAAAATATCTGCCCACCTGGGAGGTCACCGTGCGCGACGACGCCGGCGAGGCCGTCGCCCGGGTGGAAAAAGTACTCTATGTACGGCGCAAAGCCGGGGAGAAACCGTCATGAATATTAAAGAGAAAGCCCTTTCACAACCGGATGCTCTGGCCAACACCCATGAGGTGTTCAACCAGGCAACGCCTCTGCAGGACTACAACGCCTTCCGGGGCGATAGCGCGCTCTACGACGCGGTGCTGCGCGAAGGCGGTGAGCGGGGTGTCGAGGAACTGGACCGCTACGGTTTCGAGACCACCCGCCCGGAAGTGATCGAGTGGGGCTACCAGGCCAACGCCAGCAAGCCGGAGTTTGAAACCCACGACCGCTACGGTCACCGGGCGGACCAGGTCAATTACCATCCGGCGTACCACAAGCTGATGGACATGGCGACGCGGGAAGGCCTGCATTCCTCACCCTGGACCGACCCGGGCCCCGGCGCCCAGGTGCTGCGCGCCGCCAAGTACTACATGCACGCCCAGGTGGAGGGCGGCCACGGCTGCCCGATTACCATGACCTTCGCCGCCGTGCCCAGCCTGCGGCTGACCCCGTCCATCGCCGAGCGCTGGCTGCCCAAGGTCACCGCCCGGGGCTACGACGGCCGTAACGTCAGCCACCACGAGAAGTCCGCGCTGACCATCGGCATGGGCATGACCGAGAAGCAGGGCGGTTCGGACGTGCGCGCCAACACCACCCGCGCTCATCCTGTTGGCGCCGGCGGTTCCGGCGAGCTCTACGAACTGGTGGGCCATAAGTGGTTCATGTCCGCGCCGATGTGCGACGCCTTCCTGATGCTGGCCCAGTCGCCGGGCGGTCTGAGCTGTTTCCTGGTGCCGCGCTGGCGCGAGGACGGCAGCAAGAACCCGCTGCAAGTGCAGCGCCTGAAGAACAAGATGGGCAATGTGTCCAACGCCTCCTCCGAGGTGGAGCTGCGCGGCGCCCACGGCTGGATGGTCGGCGAAGAGGGCCGCGGCGTGCCGGCGATCATCGAAATGGTGGCGATGACCCGTTTCGATTGCATGATCGGTTCGTCCGGCGGCCAGCGTCAGGTGGTGGCCCAGGCGGTGCATCACGCCGCCCACCGCGCCGCCTTCGGCGAGACGCTGCTCGACCAGCCGCTGATGCGCAACGTGATCGCCGATCTGCAGCTGGAAGTGGAAGGCTCGGTGGCGATGACGATGCGCATGGCCCGGGCCCTGGATAACCTGGGCGACGAGCACGAGAAACGGTTCACCCGGTTGGGTGCCGCCGTGGGCAAGTACTGGATCTGCAAGCGCACGCCGCACCACGCCTATGAAGCCATGGAGTGCCTGGGCGGCAACGGCGTCACCGAGAATTTCATTCTCGCCCGGCTGTACCGGGACGCGCCGATTAACGCGATCTGGGAAGGCTCCGGCAATGTGCAGGCGCTGGACGTGCTGCGCGCCATGAACAAGAGCCCGGCGGTGGTGGACACCTGGTTCGAGGAGCTGGCCGGCGCCCAGGGCAAGAACGCCACCCTGGATAACGCCATCAACGCGCTCAAGAAAGAGCTGGCCGATCCGGAGGACATTGAGTTTCGGGCCCGCGACCTGGTGGACCGCATGGCGCTGACCATGCAGAGCGCGTTGCTGGTGAAAGCGGGTAACGAGTCGGTCAGCGAGGCGTTTATCGCCGCGCGGCTGGGCAGCGGCCACACTCGCAATTACGGCAGCCTGCCGCGCGGCCTGGACATCGACACGCTGATCCAGCGCGCCAATCCGCTGCACGCCTAGCGCTTACAGCTTGAGGCGGCCGAGCACCTCGAACCAGAGCGCGCGGAAGGCCTGGGCGGCCGGCGTATAGGGGGCGAACTCGCCCACCGGCGCGCGGTGGTCGCCCATCTGCTCCACATGGGTGGAGTAGGGGATCCAGGTCTTGAGACCGTTTTTCATCAACGCCGGGCGCTTGACCAGCATCTGCACGTGCAGGTCCCGGCGCCGGTCCACCATGTTGAAAAACGGCACCACCTGCAGGTTCTTGATGTTCTTGCTGTCGATCCAGTCGAGTACCTGCTCGAAGGCGCGCAGGGAAAGGTGGGTGGGAATCACCGGCACGAACAGATAATCGGCGGCGGCGAATACGCTTTCCGCCAGCGGGCTGAGCGTCGGCGGGCAGTCCAGCAACACCAGTTCGTAGGATTCGCCGAACGGCGCGATCAGTTCCTTGAGGCGGTTCTTGCCGCCACCGCTTTCCGCCAGTTTCACGTCCGCGTTGCGCATGCTGATGTCGGCGGGCACCGCGTCCAGGTGTGGCCAGCGGGTCTCGCGCTTCAGACGGCCCATGGGCTGCTTGCCCTTAAACAGGCTGCCGGCCTTGTAGCCCGGGTTGTCCTGGTCCA
>DGNT01000038.1:9039-9446 GCA_002389055.1 Alcanivorax sp. UBA4485 | reverse complement strand
GTAGCCTACACTTTTGCCGGGCTCCGGATACACCGGAGCGGTTATCGGGAACTTGGCATCAACGGCGACATCAGAATGTGAATGCGGATAAAGCCGATGGTGCCCGGGCCGGGGTTGGAGCCCACAGGGAACTCCTGCTTGGTGCCGATCGGTGAAAACCGATAGGAACGGGGCCGGAGACTCCTTCGCGGGCGGCAGTATATCGCCGCGCTTACGGCAAAACAAACGTCAACCTGCTACTTTTATCCTAGCCGGCGTCGCGGATCGTGCCCGCATCCCGCCGTGGCGGGACGTGCGCGGTTAATCCCTTGTTTTATAAAGGACCTTTTCGCAACGGTCGGCGCGGGGCGCCGTAATAGACTGTTTACCCTACAAAAGTCGCCCTCGCCGGGGGCCGGCTTCTCGTT
>DGNT01000038.1:0-8806 GCA_002389055.1 Alcanivorax sp. UBA4485 | reverse complement strand
TCGGGGCTATTCCATCGAGGAATTGGCCGCCAAGTCGGACTATCTTGAAGTGTGCTACCTCCTGCTCAACGGTGAACTGCCCACCGCCGAGCAGAAAGAGACCTTCGTCGGCACCGTCAAGAACCACACCATGGTGCACGAACAGATCCGCAATCTGTTCAACGGCTTCCGCCGCGACGCGCACCCGATGGCCATCATGTGTGGCGTTGTGGGGGCTCTGTCCGCGTTTTATCACGACTCGCTGGACATCAATAACCCCACCCACCGGGAAATCACCGCGTTCCGTTTGATCGCGAAGATGCCCACCATCGCGGCCATGTGCTACAAATACGGTCTGGGTCAGCCGCTGATGTATCCGCGCAACGACCTCGGTTATGCGGAAAACTTCCTGCACATGATGTTCGGCAACCCGTGCGAGGAAACCAAGGTCAGCCCGACCCTGGCCCGCGCCATGGACAAGATCTTCATCCTGCACGCCGATCATGAGCAGAACGCCTCCACCTCCACGGTGCGTCTGGCCGGCTCCTCCGGTGCCAACCCGTTCGCCTGCATCGCCGCCGGCATTTCCGCCCTGTGGGGCCCCGCCCACGGCGGTGCCAACGAAGCGGTGCTGAACATGCTCGACGAGATCGGCGACATCTCCAACATCGACGAGTACATCGCCAAGGCCAAGGACAAGAACGATCCGTTCAAGCTCATGGGCTTCGGCCACCGGGTCTACAAGAACTACGACCCGCGTGCCACCGTGATGCGCGAATCCTGCCACGAAGTGCTCAACGAGCTGGGCGTCAACGACCCGCAGCTCGAACTGGCCATGAAGCTGGAAGAGATCGCCCTGAGCGACCCCTACTTCAAAGAGAAGAAGCTGTTCCCGAACGTGGACTTCTACTCCGGGATCATCCTCAAGGCGATCGGCATCCCGACCTCCATGTTCACCGTGATCTTCGCCCTGTCCCGCACCGTGGGCTGGATCGCGCACTGGAACGAGATGATCTCCAACCCGTACAAGATCGGCCGTCCCCGCCAGCTTTACACCGGCGAGACCGAGCGTGAAATGACCGCGCTCAGCGACCGCAAGTAAACGGTAATCGCCGCCTCGCGGCGCATTACCCGGTCCTTCGGGACCTGAAAAGCGAACCTCCGGGTTCGCTTTTTTTTTGCCCTGCCTGTAAGCGCCAAAGCCGGGCTTTGCGGGCGGGGCCCGCTCCCACAAACCTGGCTTCCTCGCACCGCTCGGCGACTCGCCCCAGGAGTGGAACACTCGTGCAACATTAGTACACCTAGGTGTCTTATCGGTAACCGCCACCCAACCAACCAACAACGGTTCACCTCCGCCATTTATTGAATACTGGCAGGCGACGCTCAATTTCAATAACAACAGGATCGGACCTTCAGTCCGGCCCATCGGAGTGCCCCTGATGAACAACCGCCTAAGTCGCTACGCAGGCATTGCCCTGCTTGCACTCGCCACACTTTTGACCGCCTGCGGTGGCGGCTCAAGCTCCTCATCCACCGTTTCCGGCGGCCCGCCCCCCTCGCCCACCGAGCCGGAGCCGGAACCGCCGACTCCGGTCGTCGGGGAAGGCTCGGTGCGAGTGCTCTCCAACCGCGCGGACCTGGTCAGCGGCGGCGACGCCCTGATCGAGATCACCGCCGACAACCCCGCCCTGCTTCACAACGCCCGTGTCACCCTCGGCGACACCGACGTCAGCAACCGTTTTCAGAGCACCGGAGAGGCCCTCAAAGGCCTGGTGGAGGGCATGGCCCCCGGCCCCCACACACTGCGGGTGACACTGGCCGACGATTCGGTACTGCAACAACCGTTGATCAACCACCCCAAGGGCGGACCGGTCTTCTCCGGCCCGCAGATTCAGCCCTGGACCTGCGACAACGAGGCGGCCGTGGACGCGCAGTGCAACCAGCCCGCCGAGTACCGGTTCAAATACGTGCCCGCCGGCAAACTGCAGGCGTTCATCACCGGCTTCGATCCGATGAACCCGGGCCTGCCCGGGGCGTTCCTGGACTATCAACCGGATAACCCACCGGCGGAGGGTGACATCGCCCGGGTGACCACCGATCAAGGCGTGGAAGTGCCCTTCATCGTGCGCGTTGAAACCGGCGTCCAGAACCGCGACCGCTACCAGATCATGACCCTGTTCCAGCCCGGCCAGGACTGGACCGCCCTCGCCCCCCAGGAACAATGGAACGGCAAGCTGCTGATCCACCACGGCGGCAACGTGGGTGTCAGTTACGGCCCCGGCGAACCGCCCAACGGCGATATCGCCGGCACCGCGCCGGAAGGCGCGGAAATCCTGCTCGGCGACAGTATTACCACCGCGCTGGGGCGTGGCTTCATCACGCTCTCCACGGCCCAGGCGAACCTGGGCCATAACGTCAACCTGGTGACCGCCGCCGAATCCCTGATGATGGGCAAGGAACGCATCATCGAGCAGTACGGCGAACTGCGCTACACCATCGGCACCGGCTGCTCCGGTGGCGCCATCGCCCAGCAGCACGTCGCCAATGCCTATCCGGGCATCTACCAGGGCCTGATCGTGCAGTGCTCGTACCCGGACGTCTGGACCACCGCCACCCAGTTCGCCGACTACAATCTGCTCAGCCGCCATTTCGGCAACCGGATCCCCTCCGACCCGGACAGCTTCCTGGCGGTGATCACCGCGCTGCTCACCAGCGGCGTGCTCCCCGGTGTGCAATGGCCCGCGTTCTACGGCCATTTGCCGATCAATCCACTGGTGTCCGATCTGGCCTTCTTTCCCTCCGCGTTCCCGGAACAGGATGAGTGTCCCGGCCTGGCCGATGACGTGCCGGTGTACAACGCCGAAACCCAGCCGGACGGGGTCCGCTGCGGGCTGGTGGATTTCATGATCAATCAGTTCGGCAGCCGCCCGTCGGAGGTGTGGTCCACCAACGAAGCCCTGCTGTCCCGGGGCTTCGCCGGCATCCCCCTGGATAACGTCGGCGTTCAGTACGGTCTGGGCGCCCTGCAACAGGGCCTGATCAGCGGCGAGCAGTTCCTGCGCGTCAACCGGGAAATCGGCGGCCTGAACGTGGATATCCAGCCGCAGGCGGCGCGCACCGTCGCCGACCCGACCGCGCTCAGCAACGCCTACCGGACCGGCGCGATCAACACCGCTGAACACCTGAGCAACGTGCCGATTATCGATCTGCGCGGGCCGGACCCCGGCATCGCCCATGACGCCTACCACTCCTGGCAGATGCGCGCACGCCTGGAGGCGGTGCAGGGCCACGCGGACAACCATGTGATCTGGTTCGGCGCCTTCCCGCTTGCCGGCGACACCGTGTTCACCACCGAGGCCCTGCTGGTCATGGACCGCTGGCTGTCGAACATCGAAGCGGACAACGGCGCCACGGCGATCGCCGAGAAAGTCGTGGCGCACAAACCGGCCCAGGCCCGCGACCGCTGCCTGTCATTATCGTCACTGTTCGATGACGAGGCCCCGCTGGTGCCACTCACCGGTAACCTGCTTTACCCGGACCCCATCGTGCCGGGTCTGGATCCTTCACTGTTGCCCGCGCCGCCCGCGCAGGTGGGCCTGGTGCTGGACGCCCTCACCGGCCAGGTGTGCGGCCTGGACCTGAGCGCCCTGCAGCTGCCCGGTCAGATCGCCGATCTGCTGGCACCGGTCACGGACCCGCTGGTGACACTGCAACAACGGGTGGTGCAAACCCGCTTCGGCACCCCCCGTACGGTGGCCGGCGACGCCATCACCACCCTGGTCAACAAGTGCCAGCTCAAGGCGGTGGACCCGGCGGATTATCCGGCCAACCCGCTCGCCGGTATCTTCGACCCGACCGCCTTCGCCGAGCGCGTGGCGGAGATTTTCCCGGACGGCGTGTGCGATTACACCCGGCCCGGCGCCGGTGTGGTTCCCACCCGGGCCTGGCTGCACTACGGCGATGCCGGTCGGGTGATCGAAGGCGGCGAACCGCTGCCGCAGGAGGGGCCACTGGCGGAAGGCGGCGACGGGGTATCGGCGCCGGCGTTCAGACCCCGCCCCTGAGGGGCCGCTTTGTCTTCCCGGTCGTGAATGCCTAAACTCGCGGGCATCGCTTCAAGACCGGGAAGACATAATGAAAAAAATCATCGTTCTGCTGCTGGTGGCCGCTGCCGCCGCCTATTTGCTGCTGTGGCCGGTGCCGGTGGATCCGGTGGCCTGGGACGCCCCCGAGGCCCCGGAATTGACCGGCCGCTACGCCGCCAATGACGATCTCGCCGAGGCTGAACGGCTCGCCGCCGGCCAGGGCCATGGCCCGGAGGACGTGGCCATCGACGGCCAGGGCAACCTCTACGTGGGTTATGAAGACGGCCGGCTGGTGCGCTACGACCCGGACGGCAACAACGGCGACCTGATCACCAACACCGAGGGCCGACCGCTGGGCCTGGACCTGGCGCCGGACGGCACCCTGGTGGTCGCTGACGGCTACCGGGGCCTGCTGCGCGTGAACCCGGCGTCCGGCGCGATAACGGTCCTGACGGATCAGGCTGACGGCGTCCCCTTCCGCTTCACCGACGACGTGGACGTGGCCAGCGACGGCGTCGTCTACTTCACCGACGCGTCAAGCAAATTCGGCCCGGCGATGAAGGCCCGCGACGACATCATCGAGCACGGCGGGCACGGCCGGTTTCTCAAGTACGACCCCGCTTCCGGCACCACCACCGTGCTCATGGACGGCCTGCAGTTCGCCAACGGCGTGGCGCTCTCCGAGAACGAAGATTTCGTGCTGGTCACCCAGACCGGCAGCTACAACGTGCTGCGTTACTGGCTCAAGGGCGACAAAGCGGGCAGCCACGATGTGTTCTTCGACAACCTGCCGGGCATTCCCGACGGCATTTCCGGCAACGGCCAGGGCACCTTCTGGCTGGCGCTGTTCGCGCCGCGCAACGCCGCCTTGGACGCCATGTCCGATAAACCGCTGCTGCGCAAAGTGGTGTTCCGCCTGCCGCAATTCATGCAGCCGCAGCCCGCCCGCCACGGGTTCGTGCTGGGCCTGGATGAAAGCGGCGCGGTCACCGCCAATCTGCAACACCTTGGCGAACAGGCCTTCGCACCGATCACCAGTGCGGAACAGGCCGGCGACCGCCTCTATCTGGGCAGCCTGACCCGCGACAGCTTCGCCGTCTATCCGCTCAGCGACCCGCAGGAGTAACGCCATGATCCACGCAGCCTTTATCGGCCTGGGCAATATGGGCTATCCGATGGCCGGCCATCTCGCCAACGCCGGCCACACCGTCACGGTCTACAACCGCACGCCGGAACGCGCCGCCCAATGGGTCGGCGAATACCAAGGCCAGCAGGCGGAAACGCCGGCACTGGCGGCCCGGGGCGCGGACCTGGTGTTGGTTTGCGTGGGCAACGACGACGACCTGCGCCAGGTCACCCTGGGGGACAACGGCGCCGTACAGAGCCTCAAAGCCGGCGCGGTGCTGGTCGATCACACCACCGCCAGCGCCGCCATGGCGCACGTCCTGGACCAGGCCTGCCGCGACCACGAGGCGCACTTCATGGACGCCCCCGTGTCCGGCGGCCAGCAAGGCGCCAAGGACGGCGCCCTGTCGATCATGTGCGGCGGCGAGGACGGCGTGTTCGAGCGCGTGCACCCGCTGCTCGATCATTACGGCAAAAGCGTGGTGCACATGGGCCCGGTGGGCCAGGGGCAATTGACCAAGATGGCCAACCAGATCTGCGTGGCCGGCGTGATCGAAGGCGTGGCGGAGGCCATCGCCTTCGCCCAAAAAGCCGGCCTGGACGCGGAAAAAGCCATGCGCGTGATCGGCGCGGGCGCGGGCAGCTCCTGGCAATTGGTGAACCGCCATCAGACCATGCTCGCGGACCAGTACGACCACGGTTTCGCGGTCGACTGGATGCGCAAGGACCTGGACATCTGCCTGGCGGAAGCCAGCCGGCTGGGGGCCCCGCTGCCGATGGCGGCGCTGGTCAACGAGCTCTACAAAGAAGTCCAGGCCATGGGCGGCGGCCGCTGGGACACGTCCAGCCTGCTGCGCCGCCTGCAACAGCGGCGGGGCTAATCCTCCGCCACCGCGCCGCGGGCGGGCAGCAGGGCCCGGGCGTTGTCCGCCTTCAGTTTCGCCGCCACCGGCTCCGGCAAGGCGTCCAAAAGGGGCCGGTACTCACCCAGAATCTCGCCAATGCTGTCGAAATGCCCGACCACGTCGCTGCCCAGCACGAAGCGGTCCGGGTGATCCCGGATCAGCGCCACCCAGGCGGGCCGCGGCTCGCCGTCCTTGATCAGATAGTGCTCGCGGACACTCCATGACAGGTCCACGTAGAGGTTGTCGTAACGCTCCAACAAGGCGCGAATAATTTCATTCAAGGTGGCGAGCGGCGCCTGGCGCTCTTCCACACCGCCGCTGGTGCCGGCGTGAGCGAGAACGAAGCGCGTGTCCGGGTTGCTTTTCAGGGCCTCTTCCAGCTCGCCGAGGTAGATCGGCGTCTCCTCTCGCAACGAGGTCAGGTTGCTGTGCAGCAGCACCGGCAGATCATAGCGGCCCGCCAGGCGGTAGACTTTCATCAGCGCCGGGTGGTTGGCGCGGGCGGTTTCCCCGGCGGTCAGAGCGGTCAGGTCATCGTGGCGGGTAATCACCTCACCGATGCCCCGCCACAGGCCGGGGTAACGCTGGATCAACGCTTCCACATGGCGGGCGGCGTTCATGTCGGTGGGATTGAACCCGCTGATGAACGGCGCCAGGCGGCGGCGCTGATCCTCCGGCAGAGCCAGCACCGCGCCGGCGACGATGTCATCGGTGGCGCTGTAGTAGTACAGCGGCGCTTCATCCCCCAGGTAATAGCGGGGCCGGCGCGGGGCGTCCTGCTGCCATTTTTTCACCACCGGCAAGCCGAACAGCCAGGCTTCCTCGACGCCGGCTTTATCCATGGCGGCCAACATCGCTCCGCTGCCATCGCTCTGCTGCATGAAATCCACGTAGTGGAGGTGGGCGTCGACCCAATCGTCATCCCCTGCGGACACCAGGCCCACGGCGCCCAGCAGCACGGCAACCAACGCGATTCTCATTGAGTGTTCTCCCTAGGCGGCGGTCTTTACGTTCCCGCTTAACAGACCCGGGAGGCGGCCAGCGGTTTCACGGAACGGTCATCATTGAACACTATTTCACAACCGGACGACCGGCTGTCTATTTATGGACATTTACTGACTTTAAGGCTTATTATGGAGAAAACCGTCAGGAGGCAGTATGCAACCAGCCATCGAACCTTGCCCCAAACCCCTGGATGACACGGCCCGCCATGCCGCGTTGCGGGCGGTGCTACGCCTTTTTGAGCACTGGCAGTGCTCGGAAAAGGAAAAGACCGCCCTGCTCGGCGTGGGCCGTTCCACCCTGCATAAATACCAAAGCCGACCGGAAAGCGCCCGGGTCAGCAACGACCTGCTTGAGCGTCTCAGCTATTTGCTGAACATCCATCAGGCGCTGCGCACGCTGTTCGGCAACCGCGAAAACGTTTATGGCTTCGTGCGCATGCCGAACCACAACCCGTTTTTCAACGGCACCAGCCCCATGGAGGTGATGAGCAACGGCCGGGTGGCCAGCCTCTATGAAGTCCACCGCCAGCTGGACGGACTGCGTGGAGGCCAGTGGTGACCAGCCCGGAAGATCTGCCGGCGACCGCCCTCCTTCACCAGGACGCTTATCGTCTGGTCAACGGCAAATACCCGCCCATTCAACTGTTTGACGACGTCGCCGACGAGGCCGATTTTGAAGCCTTGTACGCGGTTCAGGCGCTGACCAACCCGCGCATCCAGATGCAGGTCGGTGAGCTGCACCGCGTGCCGCCGGGGCGGCGCCCCTGGGGCATTCCCGGCTGCAACTACGCCCTCGGCCCGTTCGTGCATCTGAGCCCGTACGGCTCGCGCTTCTCCGACGGAGCGTACGGCGTGTTTTACTGCGCCGAGCGCATGGCGACGGCCATCGCCGAGACCCGCTATCATCAGGAGCGTTACTTTCAGGGGGTACGGGGCCTGAAATTCGATCGCATCGTGATGCGCGGCCTCAAGGTTCGATTCAGCGCGCGGTTACGCAACATCCACGATCCCTACCGCGACGACGAGGCCTGGTATCACCCGGACGACTACGGCAGCGCGCGCCGGCTGGGCCGGGCCCTGTTCGACGCCGACGAGCACGGCCTGGTGTACGGCTCGGTGCGGCACAACCAGGCACGCTGTTTCGCGTTGCTGTCACCGCATCTGATCGAATCGGTGACGCCGGCCACGCATTATGAATACATCTGGGATGGAGAGCGGATCGCTCATATTCTGACGATTCGGCAGCTTGGTTAGAAACGCAGGCCTGTAGGAGCCTGCCTTGTGGGAGCGGGCCCGGCCCGCGAAAGGCCGGCAACGCCGGCCGGCAGGATACCAGAGACCTCTACAAGCACAGCAATAACAACGTCTCTGGCATCCCGCCGGGTGGCTAAAGCCACCCTTTCGCGGGCCGGGCCCGCTCGCACAAGTGGCGCCTCCCCCAGAGGATGAACGCCAAATAAAAAGGCCCCGGCTCTCGCGAGCCGGGGCCTTTTTATTTGGCGTCCCCTAGGGGAGTCGAACCCCTGTTACCGCCGTGAAAGGGCGGTGTCCTAGGCCACTAGACGAAGGGGACGTGTTTGGTGGAGCCAGGCGGGATCGAACCGCCGACCTCTACAATGCCATTGTAGCGCTCTCCCAGCTGAGCTATGGCCCCAAAAGCTGTCCCACCGGGCTGCGCCCTGTGTGGAGCCGCGTATTTTACGCAGCG
>DGNT01000039.1 GCA_002389055.1 Alcanivorax sp. UBA4485 | reverse complement strand
AGCATTTCTCTTCCGAGCTGCTTAACCGGTTCGAGATGGAACGCCCGGCCCTGCCGGCGGTGGCGCTGACCACGGATTCCTCCACGCTTACCTCGATCGCCAACGACTACAGCTACAACGAAATCTTTTCCAAGCAGGTGCGCGCCCTGGGCAACCCCGGCGATGTGCTGCTGGCGATTTCCACCAGCGGCAACTCCGCCAACGTGATTCAGGCGATCCAGGCCGCCCACGACCGGGAAATGAAAGTGGTGGCGATGACCGGCAAGGAAGGCGGCGAAATGGTGAACCTTTACGGCCCCGGCGATATCGAAGTACGGGTCCCCGCCACTTCCACCGCGCGCATCCAGGAAGTGCACCTACTGGTGATCCACGCGCTTTGCGACTTTATCGATCAACAGCTTTTCGGAGGCTCTTGATGCGTCACCCTGCCCTGCCGGCGTTGCTTGTGATGCTGTTCGCCCTGTCCGGCTGCGCCGCCCTGACCAAGAACATGGCCCAGGAACCGGTCGACCGGGATCACGGCTCGCGCACCTTCGGCGCGTTCGTGGAAGACGGCAATATCGAACGCAAGATCAAGGTCAATCTGGCCCGTGCCAGCGAGGCCCTGGACCAGAGCCACATCGTGGTGGTGAGCTTTAACGGCAATGTGCTGCTGGCCGGGGAAGTGGCCAGCGACGAGCTGCGCGTGCAGGCGGAAAACATCGCCGCGCGGGTGCGCCATGTGCGCCACGTGCACAACGAACTGAAGCTGTCCGGTGACAGCGGGGTGTTATCCCGGGTCAACGACGGCTGGCTGACCACCAAGCTGAAAACCCGCCTGTTCGTGGACGGCGATGCGCCGGGCATGCGCACCAAGGTGGTGACGGTAAGCGGTATTGTCTATCTGATGGGGCTGCTGACCCGCGACGAGGCCGACGCCGTGGTGGCGCAGGCCCGTGAGGTCGGGGGTGTTCAGAAGATCGTTAAGATTATTGAGTATATTAATTAGCGGCCGACCAATCCCCTAGGTCTCTGGGATCCTGCCGGCCGGCTTTGCCGGGCCTTTCGCGGGCCGGGCCCGCTCCCACAGGGTGAGCTATTTCACGACTTTCAGGTGACTGCCCTTGGAGGCAGGTTTGTCGTCGTCGCCTGGGTCCGTGGGACTAGGCTGCGGCGGCGGGTCTTCAGGTTCAAAGGCCATGCCCTGGCCGTTTTCGCGGGCGAACACCGCCATCACCGCTTCCACCGGCACGCGCACCGTGCGCGGCACCCCGCCGAAGCGGGCGGAAAAGGTAATTTCCTGATTGCTGGCCTCGAAATTGGTCACCGCCCGCGGGGCGATGTTGAGTACGATCTGGCCGTCCTGCACGAATTCCTGGGGTACTTCCGCCCCGGGAAAATGGGCGTCCACCGCCAGATGGGTGGTCAGGCCGTTATCGCAGATCCATTCGTGCATCGCCCGTATCAGATACGGGCGATTGGGGGTCATGTCATCATTCATGGCTTACAGCTGGCGCAGTTCGCGCTCTGCTTCGGAAAGGCTGGCCTGGAAGGCGTCACGGTCGAACAACCGCTCGGCGTAGTCCAGCAGCGGCTTGGCCTGCTTGGGCGGCAGTTCAATGCCCAGTGCCGGCAACCGCCACAGGATCGGGCCCACGACGCAATCCACCAGGGTGAATTCTTCGCTCATGAAGAACGGCAGCTCGCTGAAGATCGGCGCGGTGGCGATCATCGCTTCGCGCAGTTCCTTACGACGCTTGGTCAGGGCGGCCTCTTTCTCGTTGCCCGCCAGCAGGGCGTCCACATGGGCGCACCAGTCGCGCTCGACGCGGTGAATCAGCAGGCGGCTCTGCGCCCGGGCCACCGGGTACACCGGCAACAGCGGCGGATGCGGGAAGCGCTCGTCCAGGTATTCCATGATCACCGTGGACTGATACAGGGTCAGTTCCCGGTCCACCAGGGTGGGCACTTCGTTGTAAGGGTTCAGTGAGGCCAGATCTTCCGGCTTGTCACCATTGTCCACATCGACGATATCCACGGTGACGCCTTTCTCCGCCAGAACGATCCGCACGCGATGGCAGTAATGATCGTTCGGCGAGGAAAAGAAAGTCATTGAGGAACGTTTTGTCACCACACCCATGGTTGAATCATCTCCACGCTACGTCTCTATATAACACAAACAGGGTAGCCGCTCGCGCGGGTACCCTGTTGCTCGCTGAAAAGCGTTCCGAGCGGTAATTTCCGCTTAGTGAACGTCTTTCCAGTACTCTTTCTTCAGCAGGTATGCCGGAATCAGCAAAATACCCAGGAACACCAGCACGTATACGCCGATGCGCTCGCGGGTGGGAGCCATCGGCTCGGCCGCGTAGGTCATGAAGTTGGCGATGTCGCCCATATTGGACTTGAACTCTTCCTCGCTCAACTCCTGCTGCATTCCGGCCATCACGTGGGGCATGCCCACGTTGGGGAACACATGGTTGTTGTAACCATAGGGACGGGAATCGTCCTCATAGAAGTTGATCAGGTAAGAATACACCCAATCGGCGGAGCGGTGGCGGGCGGCCAGCGTCAGGTCCGGCGGGGTAACGCCGAACCACTGCTTGCCGTCTTCCTCGGCCATGCCGTTTTCCATCGGGTCACCGATCTTGTCGCTGGTGAAGTTCAGGTTCTCCAGCACCAGGTCATCGGGGATGCCCAGATCTTCCGCCATGCGCCCGTAGCGCAGGTACTCCATGCTGTGGCAGCCCATGCAGTAGTTGACGAACAACTTGGCACCGTTCTGCAGGCTTACCTTGTCCTGCAGGTTCACCGGTGCGTCCACCACGTATTCATTGTTGCCGCCGCCGGCGGCGAACGACATCACCGGCAGGCAGCTGAAAAGCATTACCGCGACTAGCTTTCTCATCAGTGACCCCCCGTTACGCGTTCAGGAACCGGCTTGGCTTTCTCGAATCGGTGCGCCAG
>DGNT01000120.1 GCA_002389055.1 Alcanivorax sp. UBA4485 | reverse complement strand
CAGGGATGCCCACCGCGGCCACGACGTCGCGGACGGTGCGGAACTCCGCCTCGCCGTTGAACTTGTCGGCGCGGGTGCGTCCGTGGATCGCCAGCGCCTGGATACCGGCCTGCTCGGCGATGCGGGCGATGGCCACGGCATTGCGTTCGTCGCGGGTCGGGCCGGTGCGGATTTTCAAAGTCACCGGCACGTCCACCGCCGCCACCACCGCGTCCAGAATCCGGGCCACCAGGTCCGGGTCGGAAAGCAGTGCGGAGCCGGCGGCGCGCTTGCACACCTTTTTCGCCGGGCAGCCCATGTTGATATCGATGATCTGCGCGCCCCGGTCCACGTTGGCCCGGGCCGCGTGCGCCAGCATCTCTGGTTCGCCACCGGCGATCTGCACCGACACCGGCCCCGGCTCGCCGCTATGGTCGAGCCGGTGGGCGGACTTGCGGGTGTCCCACAGGCGGGTGTCGGACGTCACCATTTCGGATACCACCAGCCCGGCGCCCAGTTCCCGGCACAAACGCCGGAAAGGACGATCCGTCACGCCGGCCATGGGCGCGAGAATCAAGGGGTTGGGGAGCTGATAGGAGCCGATTTGCATGCTGGATTCGGGTTCGGTTGGCAGTCAGGTGTCGCCTGGAACACTGTTCAAAGTGCCCCGCGCGGGCCGCGCGGGGCGACAATGATAGTGACCCGGAGCTCCGGGGGAAAGGCCCGTGATCAATCAGGGCCGCTGGGAGACCCGGGACGGCGCCGCCGCCGGGGCGCGCAGACGCAGATTGTAGTTCACCGCCTGCTCGCCGGGGTCGACGATTTCCAGAGCGATGTGCACCGGCGTATTCACCGGCATGGCGTTCAGCCCGGCCAGCTCGCCGCGCAGATATTCCGCCGGCGCGAAGCGGCGCGTGGCCACGGTGTTGCCGCGCAGATCCTTGAAGGTCAGTTCCAGCGCCGGGAACGGCTGTGGCCAGTCGCCTTCATTGAACAGCAGGGCGTCCACCATCAGGGCGTTCTGGTAGTGCGGGTGGCTGCGCACCACCAGGTTGGCGCCGCGCAGCCGGCTCAGGTTGGTCTGCAGCGGCAGCTGGCAACCGAGCAGCTGGCAGGCCTGGGCGTACAGCGGCCGCCACTGGGGCGAGCGGGCCAGGGTGTCGAAATGAAAGAACGCGTACTGGGCGGCCAGCAGCACCAGCGCGAGCACCGACAGCAGCACCCATTTGGCCGTCACCGCCGGCCCGGAGGGCGGCGGGGCCATATAGTCCAGGCGTTCATTGGCGACTTTATGGCGCCGTGTCGAGGTGCTGTTAAGAAACTCGAACTGATCGTCGTCTTCGCTGATCGGGTCCGGCCGCGACGTGGTCGCCGGGCGGGGCTTCGGTGGCGGCGGTGTGGTGGCCGGGGGCGGGTCGTTCTCGTCGTCCAGGTCCTCCAGCAGGGCCTCCGCCCAGGCTTCGTCGGCGTCGTCGCTGCCGCCGGCCCGGCTGGCCCCTTCCATGTCCGAGAAATCCTCGCCCAGGCCCTCGTCGCCGTCGCGGTCCAGGGACAGGAAAGAATCGCTCAACTCGCTATCACCAAACTTGCCGCCGCCGGTGGCCTTGCCGTCGTCCTGCGGGTCGGTTTCGTCGTCGAGGGCGTATTGCCACTGGCCGGCGTTATCGTCGGCCGGCGCCTTGTCGTCGTCGTTGGCGAGGGTGGGGGCGGGCGTATCACCGATGAAATGATCGGTGGCCTGGAAGATCTGCAGACAGGAGCCACAGCGCACCGCTCCCCGGGCCTGCCCCAGGTGCTCGTCGCTGATCTTGAATTGGGCACCGCAATGCGGGCAGCGGGTTTTGTACTGGCCGGCCATGGTTTTTATGTTTTGAGGGATAGAAAGTTTGTTGTACAGAAAAACAGGGGGTGGCGGCAAGCGCCGCGGCCGCTTATCTGTCCGCCTTGCGAACCCCGTCCACTCTGACCCAGTCGCCCCGTTGCCGGGTCGGGTTGAGGTCGAACCAGGGCGCGTAGGCGTCGCGGACACTTTGTGCCTGGTCGGCGAGGATGCCGGACAGCGCCATCGGCGCCCCCGGGCGGCAGCGGTCGGCCAGCACCGGCGCCAGCTCGATCAGCGGCGCGGCGAGAATATTGGCCACCAGCAGGTCGCAGCGATAGTCCGTCGCCAGGGCTTCCGGCAGACACAGTGCCAGCCGTTCACCGACGCCATTGGCGGCGGCGTTGTCGGCGCTGGCGGTGAGCGCCTGATGGTCGATGTCGGTGCCCAGCGCCCGGTCCGCGCCGAGGAGCAGCGCGGCGATGGCCAGCACCCCGGAGCCGCAGCCGAAGTCCAGCACCTGCTTGCCGTTCAGGTCGGTCTGCTCCAGCCACTCCAGGCACAGGGCGGTGGTGTCGTGGGTGCCGGTGCCGAACGCCAGGCCCGGGTCCAGCTTCAGATTCACCGCGCCGGGCTCCGGGGGCTCGCTCCAGCTGGGCACGATCCACAGCCGCTCGCCGAAGCGCATGGGCTGAAAATCCGCCATCCAGGCCCGCTCCCAGACCTGGTCGGCCAGTGCCTCGACACGATGATCGGCGAACACCAGGCCCTGGTCGCCGAGGCGGGCCAGGACGGCGTCGGTATCGGTGTCGTCGCTGAACAGGGCGGTGACCACGGTGGTGCGCCACAGGGGGCGCGCCCCCGGGGGCGGCTCGAAGACCGGTTGGTCGGCGCCGTCGGTGAGCGTCACCGCGCCGGCGCCGAGCGCTTCCAGGGCATCCTGGAAGGCGTCGGCGTGGTCCGGGTCGGTGGCGATGTGGAGCTGAAGCCAGCTCATGAGCCGAGCTTCTTCTCCAGGTGGTGGATGTCCACGCCGCCTTCCTGGAAGGCGGGATCGCGGAAAATCTTGTCCCGGTGCAGGGCCACGTTGGTCTTGATGCCCTCCACCACGATTTCATCCAGGGCGTTGCGCATGCGCGCGAACGCCACGTCCCGGTTTTCGCCCCAGGTGATCAGTTTGCCGATCAGCGAGTCGTAGTAGGGCGGCACGGTGTAGCCGCCGTAGACGTGGGAATCCACCCGCACGCCGTTGCCGCCCGGGGCGTGGAAGTAGCTGATCCGGCCGGGGCTGGGCACGAAGCTGACCGGGTCCTCGGCGTTGATGCGCACTTCGATGGCATGGCCCAGGAAGGTGACGTCTTCCTGCTTCAGCCCCAGGGCGTTGTCGCCGGCGATGCGCAGCTGTTCCTTGACGATGTCCACGCCAGTGATCATTTCGCTGACCGGGTGTTCCACCTGCACGCGCGTGTTCATTTCAATAAAGTAGAAGCGCTCGTCCTCGTAGAGGAACTCGAAGGTGCCGGCGCCGCGGTAATTGATCTCTTTGCAGGCGTCCACGCAGCGTTTGGCCACTTCGTTTTTCAGGTGCAGCGGAATGTTGGGGGCCGGCGCCTCTTCCACCACCTTCTGGTGGCGGCGCTGCAGGGAGCAGTCCCGGTCGCCGAGATGGATGGCGTGGCCGGCGCCGTCGGACAGCACCTGGATTTCCACATGGCGGGGTTTCTGCAGAAACTTTTCCATGTAGACGGTGGCGTCGCCGAAGGCGTTCTTGGCTTCCGAGCGGGTCAGGGTGATGGCGTTGAGCAGCTGGTCGCGGCTTTCCACCACGCGCATGCCGCGCCCGCCGCCGCCGGAGGCCGCCTTGATGATCACCGGATAGCCGATTTCCTCGGCCATCATCAGCGCCGCGTCGGCGTCGTCGCCTACCGAGCCGCTGGAGCCGGGCACCGTGGGCACGCCGGCTTTTTTCATCGCCTCAATGGCGGACACCTTGTTGCCCATCAGGCGGATGGTTTCCGCGCGCGGGCCGATAAAAATAAAGCCGGAGCGCTCGACGCTTTCGGCAAAGTCGGCGTTTTCCGCCAGGAAACCGTAGCCGGGGTGGATGGCGTCCGCGTCGGTGACTTCCGCGGCGCTGATGATCGCCGGGATGTTCAGGTAGGAATTCACCGACGGGGCCGGGCCGATGCACACCGCCTCGTCCGCCAGGCGCACGTGCATCAGATCCCGGTCGGCCTTGGAATACACCGCCACGGTGCGAATGCCCATTTCCTTACAGGCGCGCAAGATCCGCAGAGCGATCTCGCCTCGGTTGGCAATCAGTACTTTTTCCAGCATGGGCAACCCCCGTTAAACGATGGAGAACAGGGGCTGGTCGAATTCCACCGGCTCGCCGTCCTCCACGAGAATGGCGTCGATGGTGCCGGATTTGTCCGCCTCGATCTGGTTCATCATTTTCATCGCCTCGACGATGCACAGCACGTCGCCGGCTTTCACTTTCTGACCCACTTCCACGAACGACGCCGCGCCCGGGGACGGCGACCGGTAGAAGGTGCCGACCATCGGCGAGCGTACGATGTGGCCGCTGGGCGTATCGTCCTGGGCGGGTGCCGCCGCTTCCGGAGCCGGGGCCGCCGGTGCGGGCGCGGGGGCCGCCGGTTGCGGGGCGTACACCGGCGCGGCGTGGCGGCTGCCACGGCTGATGCGCACGGATTCCTCGCCTTCCTGAATTTCCAGTTCTTCAATGCCGGACTCTTCCAGCAGTTCGATCAGCTTCTTGATTTTTCGAATGTCCATGCTCATTCCTGTGCCTGATCCAGTTTTTCCAGAGCGGCGGCCAGCGCCAGCCGGTAGCCGGTGGCGCCCAGCCCGCAAATGACGCCCTCGGCGATGTCGGAGAAGTAAGAGTGGTGCCGGAAGCTTTCACGGCGGTGTACGTTGGAAAGGTGCACCTCGATGAACGGGATCCGCACCGCCAGCAGAGCGTCGCGCAGCGCCACGCTGGTGTGGGTGAACGCGGCCGGGTTGAACACAATGAAATCGATGCCTTCCGCGGGGGCGCCGTGGATCCGCTCGATCAATTCATACTCGGCGTTGCTTTGCAGATGCTGCAGGTGGTGGCCGGCCTCGGCGGCCTGGTCCATCAGTGCCTGATCGATCTCCGCCAGGGTGGCGGCGCCGTACTGGTCCGGCTCGCGGCGGCCCAGCAGGTTCAGGTTGGGCCCGTGCAGGACGAGGATGCTAGCCAAGGCGTATACCCCTGAATTTGTCGTTATCTGCGTTGAACGTGTGGCAAAAACCCGGTTTGTCCGGCTTTTCCCTATATTTGGGAGTCTAAGGGTATCTCATGAAGGAAAAAAGGACTTTACACCATTGGTTACAAGTAGAGTCGACTGGGCTCTCCAGCGGGGCGAGGTGCCGGGCAGGGCTGCCCAGGACACGCCACGAGTACCTCCCTGTAGGCTCGGATTTGGCCGTCCCTGGCCAAATACGGTCCTGGGCAGCCCTGCCCGGCACCTCGCTGGTGCGGAGAGGCCACCGCCACGGACCAGAACACCGCCCGGACCTTCTACGAAGCGGGCTTGTGGGAGCGGGCCTGCCCGCGAAAGGGTGGCGTAAGCCACCCGGCGGGATCCCAGAGACGCAGTTGATGCTCGGCTCAAAGGTGCGGCGTCACGCGGCGGTCGAGATGCTTGAGGAAGCGCTCGCTGTCCATCTCGCCGAGGACTCGGGATTCGGGGATTTCGTCGCCGTCGGGGGCGAAGAATACGAAGCTGGGCAGGCCGAAGATGTCGTAGTCGGCCATGATGTTCTGGTTTTCCTGGGTGATTTCGGTGATGTCGACCCGGTAGAGGTCGTAGTCGGCCATGGCGTCGAGCACGCGCGGGTCGCTGAGGGTGGTGTCTTCCATCACCTTGCAGGCGACGCACCACTCGGCGAAGAAATCCACCAGCACCGGTTTGTCCGCGTCGGCGGAGCGCGCCAGGGCGTCGCGTAGGCCCTGACGGCCGTCCACGTCGATCCAGGGGCCGTGCTGGGCGTCGTCCGTGGTGGCGGCGGGGTTGTCGCCGCCGGCCTGGGCGCTGCTTGCGGACGGGGTCTGGGTGAGGGGTTTGAGCGGCTGCCAGGGGTCGCTGCCGCCGCCGGCGGCGCCCACCACCATGATTGCGCCATACAGGGCCATTACCAGGGCAAGGCCCCGTTTCAGGCGTGAGCCGCCTTCGCGGACCGGCTCCAGGGCGCCCAGCTGCACGCCATACACCGCCAGTAACAGGCCGTAGAGCGCCAGGGTCAGGGTGTCGCTGACAATGCGCTCGAGCAGCCAGATGGCGACGCCCAGCATCACCACCCCGAAGAAGCGTTTGATGTCTTCCATCCACTGGCCGGCGCGGGGCAGGAAATGACCGCCGCCGGTGCCGAAGATGATCAGCGGCACGCCCATGCCCAGGGCCAGGGCGAACAGCGAGGCGGCGCCGGTGGCCGCGTCGCCGGTACCCGCTACATAGAGCAGCGCGCCGGCCAGGATGGGGGTGACGCAGGGGGAGACCACCAGGGCGGAAATCACACCCATCAACACCGCGCCGCCCAAGCCGCCGCGGCCGCTGGGGCCGGCGTTGTTAAGGCGGTTGCGCAGCCGTTCGGGCAACTGAAGCTCATAGAGCCCGAACATGGACAGGGCCAGCAGCACGAAGATCACCACGCTGGTGAGGATGGCCGCCGGCTGCTGGAGCAAAAACTGCAGGTTGAGGCCGGCGCCGAACACCGCCACCAGCAGGCCGGCCAGGGTGTAGGGCACCGCCACGCCGAGCACGTAGGCGCAGCTGAGTATAAAGCCGCGCCGGGCGCTGGCATCGCTTTGCCCGGCGATAATGCCGGACAGGATCGGCACCATGGGGAACACGCAGGGGGTGAAGGCGAGCAGCAGGCCGCCGGCGAAGAATAACGCCACGATCAGCCCCAGGTCGCGGTCGTGCATCCAGCTGTTGAAGGCATTGGCGTCCTCGGACAGCAGGATGCTGAAGAAACCGCCCTGGTCGTCGCGGGGCGCGCCGTCGCTTGCCGAGACCTCGGTGGCCGCCGGGCCGCCGGTCGCCGGGGCGCGCTCCGGGCCGGGCGCGCTGAAGGAGAAGGTGCGCACCTCCGGTGGGTAGCACAGCTTGTCCTCGATGCAACCCTGGTAGTGCACCTCCAGCTCGGTGTCGGCGAGGGGCACGCTGTCCAGTGGCAGGCGCACATCGAGCTGGCCGAAGTAGACGTTTACGTCGCCGTAGATCTCGTCGGTTTTGGCCTCGCCGGGGGGCAGCTCCAGATCGTCGAAATCGTCCAGCAGGTTGCCGTTGGCGTCGCGCAGGGTGAAGTCGAGGCGATGGCGGTAGAGGTAGACCCGGTCGAGCAGGCTGAAGCTGACCAGCAGCTGCTGGCGGTCCCAGTCCGCGTCGGGCACCACCTGGATCGCTTCGTCCACATTGGGCAGGCGCGCTTCGTCGCCGCCGAACAGGCTATCGCCGCCGTCCAGGGACAGCGCCGGAGCGGCCGCGCTTAAAGCGAGCCCCATCACCGCGATCAGCATGCGCAGAGTCAACGTCATCTATTCCTCCCACTGGATACAGCCTTTCGATGCCGGACCGGAGGCCGGGTTCCCGGAGGCGCCGGGAAAAACATCGCACAAGTATGCCCGAGCCTGGATTAGCGCCGGGTCAATTCTCGCCGTCCCGGCCCGGCGACGCAAAACTAAACGCCGCGGAGGTCGCCCTTCGCCGCTGCTTGACGTTACTCTGGTAGCCTCGTGGGACAAGACGACACTCGGGAACGATAATGACGGACGACAAATTCGGACAAAAGGTCGGGGACACCCTGCTGGACCCCAGGAACAATCGTATCTGGAAAGGCCTGCTGTGGCTGCTGGCGATTCTGTTACTGGTGGACGTGGCGCTGGGCTGGTACTGGAGCTGGGAGCCGGAATTGTCGGAAGTGAACCGCCGCGATGGCGCGGTGGCCGGGGAGACCATGACCCGGGAAGTGATTCACGTAGCCAGCACCCTGCTCGACAAACCCGGTGGCTACCTCAGCAACGACATGCTGCCGCACCGTCTGTGGCTGGATAATATGCCGTCCTGGGAATTTGGCGTGCTGGTGCAGCTGCGTGATGTGACCCGGGTGATGCGCCGTGACATGAGCCGTTCCCAGTCGCAGAGCCAGGAAGACCCGTTCCTGGCGATCGCCGAGCCGCAGTTCAACTTCGACGCGGAAAGCTGGGCGATGCCGGCCACCGAGAGCGAGTACCGGCGCGGCATTCGCGCGCTGGAAAACTACCTGGAGGCGTTGCGCCGCCAGGACGGCAGCGCCCAGTTCTACGCCCGCGCCGACAACCTCAATTACTGGCTCAACGAAGTGCAGAACCGGCTCGGCTCCCTGAGCCTGAGCCTCAGCCAGAGCGTCGGCCGCACCCAGCTGAACACCGACAACGACACCCCGGTGGGTCAATTGGATAAGGAAGAGCGCTTTGTTAAAACCGGCTGGATGCAGATCGATAACGTCTTCTACGAGGCGCGGGGCGCGTCCTGGGCGCTGGTGCAGCTAATGCGCGCGATAGAGGTGGACTTCGCCGACGTGCTGCGCCGCAAGAACGCCACCGTCAGCTTCCGGCAGATGGTGCGCGAACTGGAGGCGACCCAGCAGACCCTTTGGAGTCCGGTGATTCTCAACGGCTCCGGCTTCGGGGTGTTCGCCAACCACTCGCTGGTGATGGCCAACTACATCACCCGCGCCAACGCCTCCCTGGTGGACCTGCGTAAGTTGTTGCAGGAGGGGTAAATCGCGACCGAAGCACTGCTTCGCAGCGCGATTTAGACCGGCCAGGGACGGCCGGGCCGGGCCCTCTAGTGGCACGGCCCATCGCCAGGGAAGGCGGGCACGGCGTCCATTACGCCTTCACCCCCAAAAAACCAGCGAAGTTGTACCACTTGAAAAACATGTCCACGTTATCCAGGCCGCTGCGGGCGAGAATCTTGATGTTCTCGTCCGGGCGGTAGGGAATCAGCACGTTCTCCAGCGCCTCCCGCTTCTTGGCGATCTCGGTTTCCGAGTAGCCGTTACGCTTTTTCATGTCGTAGTAGAGCTTGATCCACAGCCGGTTGAGCAGGGCGTCGCTGCCCAGCACCTTTTCCACCAGGATCAACACGCCGCCGGGGTTGAGGCCGTCGACCACCGAGCGCAACAGGCTTTCCCGATTGACCGGGCGCACGAACTGCAGGGTCAGGTTTAACACCACGACGGACGCGTTCTCGATGCGGATGCCGTCGTTCAGGTCGGCGTGCTCCAGCCGCAGGCGGCCGGCCTGGTGCTGGCCGCTGAGGTTGCCCCGGGCCTTTTCCAGCATCGCCGGCGAATAGTCCACGCCCACCAGGGTGGCGCCGGCGTCCACGGTGCGGTCCAGGCTTTTCAGGGTGAGGCCGGTGGAGCAGCCCAGGTCGTAGACCCGCGAGTCGGGGGTGGCGAATTCGCCGGCCAGCTCGCCGATCATGCGTTGCAGTTCCGCGTACTGCGGGATGCTGCGGTCGAGCATGTCGTCGAACACCCGGGCGGTGCTCTCGCCGAAATCAAAGTCGCTGATCGCCCGGTCCTGTTCGGCGAACAGCCGGTCCTTGCCGGAGGCAGGTTTGGAAGTGGGATCGTTGTCCGAAGTCATGGGTCCGCCTGACGCTGAAAACCGCCCCAAAGGATGAAGGGGCGGTTTTCCGCTGTCCATTTTTTTCGCGGACCGGATCAGGCGGCGGCGGACACCGCCGGCTCGGGCAGGGTGGCGCGCCAGTCGTCCAGCAGGTGGGTGTTGTCGTCCTGCCAGGGATGGAAATCCGGGCGCAGGTACTGGAACCAGGCCGG
>DGNT01000044.1 GCA_002389055.1 Alcanivorax sp. UBA4485 | reverse complement strand
TTACCATGCAGGCGCTGTCCGGGCACCCGGTGCACACCGATCTGCTGGACCCGCGCGCCGAGGCCGCCATGGGTCATATCGAGCTGGCCCGCTGGGCGGACCTGGTGCTGATCGCCCCGGCCTCGGCGGATTTCCTCGCCCGCATGGCGTACGGCCACGGCAACGACCTGCTCGCCACTCTGTGCCTGGCCACCGGCGCCCCGGTGGCCGTCGCGCCGGCCATGAATCAGCAGATGTGGGCGGACCAGGCGACGCAGAAGAATCAGCTCATCCTGCAGGAGAAGGGCGTGCATATCTTCGGCCCCGGCGCCGGCAGCCAGGCCTGCGGCGAGGTCGGCCCCGGGCGCATGCAGGACCCGGCGGAGATCATTCAGCAAGCCGCCGAGGTCTTCGACTACGAGCTGCTCACCGGCAAACATCTGGTGATCACCGCCGGCCCCACCCGGGAACCCATTGATCCGGTGCGCTACCTGACCAACAAGAGCTCCGGGAAAATGGGCTTCGCGCTGGCCCAGGCCGCCGCCGAAGCGGGGGCCCGTGTCACCCTGATCGCCGGCCCGGTGGCTCTGGACACCCCCAACCGGGTAAAGCGCATCGACGTGGTCCGGGCCGAAGACATGCATGAGGCCAGCCTTAAGGCCGTGGAAGAAGGCTGCGACATCTTTATCGCCACCGCCGCCGTGGCGGATTACCGGCCCACCGTCACCGCCGACCACAAGATCAAGAAATCCACCGAGGAAATTCACCTCACCCTGGTGAAGAACCCGGACATCATCGCCGCCGTGGCCAGCCACGCCAAACGCCCCTTCACCGTGGGCTTCGCGGCGGAAACCCAGGATGTGATTGAATACGCCCAGGGCAAGCTGAAGAGCAAAAAACTGGATATGATCGCCACTAACGACGTATCCGGCACCAATGTCGGCTTCAACAGCGACAATAACGCCCTCACGGTGATCTGGCCCGGCGGGCACAAGGTGCTGCCGCTCGCCTCCAAAGCGCAGATCGCCAAGCAACTGATCGAATTGATCGCGATCCGCCAGAGCTGAAACCACTGACCGCTGAGACCATCGATGCAACTGCAATACCGGCTTCTTGATGCCCGCCTGGGCGATTCGTTTCCACTGCCCGCCTACGCCACCGACGGCTCCGCCGGCCTGGACCTGCGCGCCATGGTGGAGGCGCCGCTGACCCTGAACCCCGGCGACACCGAACTGCTGCCCACCGGGCTGGCCATTCACATCGGCGATGCGGGTTACGCGGGGATGATCCTGCCGCGCTCCGGCCTGGGCCATAAGCACGGCATCGTGCTCGGCAATCTGGTGGGGCTGATCGACTCGGACTACCAGGGCCAGTTGATGGTGTCCTGCTGGAACCGGGGCAGCAGCGCCTTCACCATCGAGCCCGGCGAGCGCATCGCGCAGCTGGTGATCGTGCCGGTGATGCAGGTGTCGCTGACACAGGTGGATGATTTCGACGACAGTGCCCGCGGCGAGGGCGGCTTCGGCCACAGCGGCCGCCAGTAAGCGCCACGGGTGCCACCGAAACGCCGCGATCACAGAACGGCGACGGTACCGTAAGGGGGAACGGATGGGGAACGAACGCAAGGTTCTGACCAGGCCAGCGTGGCTGCTCGCACTGCTGGGCCTGGTACTGATCGGCGCCGGCTTTGGTGTGTGGCACCAGCATCAACACGACCAGGCGCAAACCGCCGCCGCGGAGCAAGCCCGGCGCCTCGCCAACACCCTGGCCGGGGAACTGGGCCAGCGGGTGAACCACCATCGCGCCCAGCTGGAACAGCTGGCCGCACGCCCGGACGCGCCCGCCCCGGCCGCCGACCAGCCCCTGACGCCCACGCCCTGGCAGGATCACACCCGCCTGCTGCGCGTGCCCGACGGCCACCCCGGCGAGGAACGGCTGTCGTTCACCCTGCGCGAACTGCTGCACAACCTGCGCGAACGCGGGGAAGTGGTGGTCTCCAGCACCGGCGGTGAACAGCCCACGCTACTGATGGCGCGCACCACGCCCGGCGGCGCGGTGATCCTGGAGCACGACCTGAGCCCCTGGCTGAACAGCCTCGATCAACGCCTGCCCCAAAGCAGCGCGCTGACGCTGAGCCAGGGCGACCTGACGCTGATCCGGCGCGGCCAAAGCGATGCCGTCAGCGCCAGCGCCCGGGGCGGGCCCTTCACCCTGACGCTGGCGGTGCCTCCCACACCGCCTTCCTGGCAAAGCCTGCTGTTGCCGGCCGGAATCAGCGCGTTGCTGGTTCTGTTGGCGATCTACGCGGTATTCGCCCGGCTGGCCCGGCGGCGGCCCGCGCCGGCGCCGGCCGCCGACCGCCGCGCCGATACCGCGCCCACCCGGACGGTCAAGCCGGCCACCGCCTCGCCGCCGCCAGCCCCCGAGCCGGAGCCGCAAGTCCCCACCGAGCCGGAGCCCGGCCCGGCGCCGCCGCAAGCGCTGTTCGGTGGCGACGGCATCCGCGCCACCGGTGAGGTGCCCCTGGATGACACCGCCCTGGAGCAGCTCGGCCGGGCCATCGGCAGCGAGGCCGGCGCCGCCGGCCAGCACACCCTGTTCGCGGTTTGCACGGGCGACGCCGAGGCCAGCAACGCGCTGATCAACGGCCTGGTGGCCAGCGGTCGCCAGGTAGTGGATTTGGGCCGGGCGCCGCCGGCGGTGCTCCACTACGCCACCGAAGTGCTGGAAAGCCAGAGCGGCGTCTGCGTCACCGGCGACGGCGCGCAGCGGGCCCTGGAGATCGTCATCAACGGCGAGCAGCTCCACGGCGACCGGCTGCTGGCGCTGCGCGACCGGCTGTTGGAACGGCGCCTGGACCAGGGCAGCGGACAACGGGAAGAGCGCGACATCAACGACCGCTACCTGGCCGCCGTGGCGGACGACATTATTCTGGCACGGCCGATGTCGGTGGCCGTGCAAGATACCGGCGGCGCCGCCGGCCTGGCCCCCCGGCTGTTCGGCGAACTGGGCTGCAAGGTGGTCACCCTGGACGGCACCGACGAGGACGCCCTGGCCCGAACCGTCAGTGAGCAGGGCCTGAATCTGGGCCTGGCGTTTCCCGCCGACGGCGGCCTTTCCCTGGTGGCCAGCGACGGCCGCTTGATCGCCGCCGACCGGCTGCTGATGCTGCTGGCCCACGACCTGCTGCAACGCAATCCGGGCGCCGACGTGCTGTTCAACATGGCCGACAACCGCGCCCTGGCCGACCTGATCCGCCAGCAGGGCGGCCGGCCGGTGATGGACGACGGTGGCCCGGCGCGGCTGCGGTCGCGCATGAAAGAATTGGCCGTGCCCCTGGCGGGAGAGGCGAGCGGGCATATATTCTTCGCCGACCGCTGGTACGGATTCAGCGATGCGCTCTACGCCGCCGCCCGCCTTTTGGAGGTACTCTCCTTGCAGGCTAGCGACAGCGCCGAGGCCTTCGCCCTTTAAACGGATACTTTTTGACCGGTTGGAGAAAGCAGTCATGGACACCAAGAGCGCCCAGGAAACCGCCCGCGTTCTGATTGAAGCGCTGCCTTACATTCAGCGCTTCGCCGGCACCACCGTGGTGATCAAGTACGGCGGCAACGCCATGGAAAACGACGAGCTGAAGAACAGCTTTGCCCGCGACGTGGTGATGATGAAGCAGGTCGGCATCAACCCGGTGATCGTCCACGGCGGCGGGCCGCAGATCGGCGATCTGCTCAACCGGCTCGGCAAGGAAAGTAAGTTCGTGCAGGGCATGCGCGTCACCGACCGGGAAACCATGGACGTGGTGCAGATGGTGCTCGGCGGCCTGGTCAACAAGGACATCGTCAACCTGATTCAGCACAACGGCGGGCAGGCGGTGGGCCTGACCGGCAAGGACGGCCGCCTGATCAAGGCGCGCAAGATGCTGCTCAAGAACCTGGACGCCGACAACCCCGAACTGCAGGCTTCGGAAATCATCGACATCGGCCACGTGGGCGAGGTGCAGGGCATCGACACCAAGGTGCTCGACCTGCTCGGCGGCAGCGACTTTATTCCGGTGATCGCGCCGATCGGCGTCGATCAGGACGGCACCAGCTACAACATTAACGCCGACCTGGTGGCCGGCAAGGTGGCGGAGGTGCTGCGCGCCGAAAAGCTGATCCTGCTCACCAACGTGGCCGGCCTCAAGGACAAGGAAGGCCGCGTGCTCACCGGCCTTACGGCGGACCGCGTCAACGCGTTGATCAAGGACGGCACCATCCACGGCGGCATGCTGCCGAAGATCCGCTGCGCCCTGGAAGCGGTGGAGAACGGCGTGCACACCTCGCACATCATTGATGGCCGGGTGGCCCACGCGGTGCTGCTGGAAATTCTTACCGACAAGGGGGTCGGTACGCTGATCAGCAAGCATTGATCAGCAACAATTAAAAACGCCTAAAACGGGAACGACGAATGACAGAACAGACTCCGTCCAGAAAGGAGCAAATCCTGCAGGCCCTGGCGCACATGCTGGAAGCGGAACCGGGCGGGCGGATCACCACCGCCGGCCTGGCGCGGGAAGTGGGGGTGTCCGAAGCCGCGTTGTATCGGCATTTTCCGAGCAAGGCGAAGATGTTCGAAGGGCTGATCGACTTCATCGAAGAGGCGATCTTCTCGCGCATCAACCGGATCACCGGCGAGGGGGACGCGCTCACCCAGGTGGAACAGATTCTCACGCTGATCCTGGCGTTCACCGAACGCAACCCGGGCATCACCCGGTTGCTCACCGGCGACGCCCTCACCGGCGAGAACGAGCGCCTGCACCGACGTATTCAACAGTTCTATGACCGGGTGGAAAGCCAGCTCAAGCAAGTGGTCCGCGACGCCGAGTTCAAGGAAGGCAAACGCACCGCCGCCACCCCCACGATCACCGCCAACCTGCTGCTGGCGGTGGTGGAAGGGCGCATCGCCCAATTCGTGCGTTCCGGTTTCAGAATCCGCCCCGGCCAGGACTGGCCGGAGCAATGGGCGCTGCTGGGCCCGACAGTCTTCCGCGATTAAGAGTCTTCCAGCTCCTCCAATCGGTCAATAATCGGCGCGTACTGCTCGCGCACCGCCTGCTTGTCCTTCTCGTAGCCGGCGATTTCCCGCCGCACATGGGCCATACGGCGCTGGTAATCGTCGATGGCCTGGCGGGTGCCCTCCGGCACCGGCCGGCCGGCGCGCTCGGCGCGGGCGGCCAGGCTGACCTCCTCGTCGCGCTTTTCTTCCAGTTGCGCCAGCGTGTTGGTGGCGTAGCTGATGCGTAACTCCAGCGCTTCCAGCTGGCGGTCGCGGGCGCGCACCGCGTCTTCCGGCCCGGCGTAAAGCCGCTCCAGCTCCTTGTCCCGCTCGGCTTGCTGTTGCGCCTGTTGCCGGGCCTCCATCGCCTCACGGCGACGCGCCTGCTCTTCCGGGGGCGCCGCCGGCTCGCGGCGCAGCACGCGACCGCTGAGGTCCAGCACCTGATAGCCGGCGTGGATGGCCTGCTCGTTGAGCGTGGCGCTCACCGCCAGGGTGCCGTCCGACTTGGTGTAGCGGTACATGACCTCACCGGCGGGCTCTTTCTGCTTGGGGGCCGCCGGCGCCTGCACCGGCCACAACGCCAACGACGCCAGCACCAGTCCGCACCGCAGCCACCTCACGCTTACCCCTCCACGCCGTAGCGCTTGCGGTACTGCTTGAGCGCCACGCGATCCGCGTCACGCCCTTCCTGCTCTTCCAGCCAGACGATGATGTCGGACATGGACACGATGCTGCGCACCGGAACCCCCATACTTTCCTGCACCTCCTGGATCGCCGACAGCCCTCCACCAGGCGCTGAAGACTCTCCACGACCGCGCTCCTGGCGGTCCACCGCCACGAACACCCCGGAGATGCTCGCCTCGGTGCGCTCGAACAGCTCCGCCACCTCACGGATGGCGGTACCGGCGGTGATCACGTCGTCGATCACCAGCGCGCGGCCTTCCAGCGGCGCGCCCACCAGCCAGCCGCCTTCGCCGTGGTCCTTGGCTTCCTTGCGATTAAACGCCCAGGGCAGGTCGCGGCCATGGTGCTCGGCGAGCGCCACGGACACCGCCGCCACCAGCGGGATGCCCTTATAGGCGGGGCCGAACAGCATGTCGAACTCAATGCCCGACTCAACAATGGCGTCGGCGTAATAGCGGCCCAGACGGGCCAGCGCCTCACCGGTGTAAAAGGTGCCGGCGTTAAAGAAGTACGGGCTGATGCGCCCGGATTTCAGGGTGAACTCCCCGAACTTCAGCGCCTGGCGCTCCTCGGCGAAGCGCAAAAAGTGCTTCTTGTAGTTTTTCATTCCGTTCCCCACCGGGCTTACCAGCCCAGCACCTCCTGCTGCTTGCGGACGATCTCACCAATGCCTTTCTCGGCCAGGCCCAGCAACTGATCGGACTGTTGACGGGTGAACGGCTCGTCGCCCTCGGCGGTGCCCTGAATCTCCACGAACCCACCATGCTGGGTCATCACCACGTTCATGTCCGTGTCGGCGTTGGAATCTTCGGGATAATCCAGATCCAACACCGGTTCTCCCTTATAAATCCCCACCGACACCGAGGCAATCAGACCATTGAGGGGGTCTTCCTTGATGCGCTTGCGCTCCAGCAGGGTGGTGAAGGCGTCCACCAGGGCCACGCAGGCACCGGAGATCGACGCGGTGCGGGTGCCGCCATCGGCCTGGATCACGTCGCAATCCAGAAAGATGGTGTTCTCACCCAGTTTTTTCAGGTCCACGGCGGCCCGCAGGGAGCGCCCGATCAGCCGCTGAATCTCCAGGGTGCGACCGCCCTGCTTGCCGCGCGCCGCCTCCCGGCCGGAACGGGTGTGGGTGGAACGGGGCAGCATGCCGTACTCGGCGGTGATCCAGCCCTGGCCCTTGCCTTTGAGGAAACGCGGCACGCCATCCTCCACGGACGCGGTGCACAACACCTTGGTATTGCCGAAGGACACCAGCACGCTGCCTTCGGCGTGCATGGTGAAATCGCGTACGAAGGATACGTCGCGCATCTGGTCGAGCTGGCGGCCGGAAGGGCGCATGAAAACTCCTTGATTCGGGATCGAATGATCCGCCATTGTAGCGAACCCCCGCCCATCAACGCGAGGCGGGTTGCCCGTGAATGCTTCCAGTCGCTTGACCCGCTACACTAAGCCCGCACTTCGCCGCACAGACCACAACCCAGGGACGCCCATGATTCGCAGCATGACCGCCTTTGCCCGAGCCGACCGCCACCTCACCGGCGCCAGCCTGGCCTGGGAAATCCGTTCGGTGAACCACCGCTATCTGGAAGTGGGTCCGCGCCTGCCCGAGGGCCTGCGCGCCCTGGAGAACGACGTCCGCGAACGCTGCCGCCAGCGCCTGGGCCGTGGCAAGGTGGACGTCACCCTGCGCTACCAGACCGAAGAAGGCGAAGCGGAACTGGAGCTCAACGAAGACCTGGTTAAACACCTCGCCGAGGCCGCCCGCCGCGTCGACGACCTGGTACGCCACGCCGGCCAGGTGAATCCGCTGGAAATCCTGCGCTTCCCCGGGGTGCTCTCCACCCGGGAAGTGGACGCCGACACCCTGCACGCCGAGGCACTGGCCGCCCTCGACGAAGCCCTGGACGCTCTGATCGCAACCCGCGACCGGGAAGGCGAACAACTGGCGCGCATGGTGCGCGAACGCCTCGACGGCGTCGGCGAACAGGTGGCCCGCATTCGTCAGGCCCTGCCCGCCATCCGCGAGGCACTGCGCGACCGCCTGCGCCAGCGCGTCCAGGAGGCGGTGGAAAACCCGGACCCGGAGCGCCTGGAGCAGGAACTGGTGCTCGCCGCCCAGAAGATGGACGTGGACGAAGAACTGGACCGCCTGGAAACCCACGTTGCCGAAGTGCGCCGCGTGGTGGAAAAGGGCGGCCAGGTGGGCCGCCGGCTGGATTTCCTGATGCAGGAACTCAACCGCGAGGCGAACACGCTGGCGTCAAAATCCGTGGACGCCGAGACCACCGCCGCGGCGGTGGAGCTCAAAGTACTGATCGAACAGATGCGCGAGCAGATCCAGAATATCGAATAGGCCCGCCCCAAACGCCGCGCCGCCCTGCGACATTATGCCGCATTCCGGCGCGGTGGCCCGCTCTATAAACTCCCCGCCCACACAGCATCACGCTGGACCCTTCTGTATTAAGCAGCCGTTTTCCTGGGCCGGGAACATCACTATGCACCCCTACAAGCGCAAGCCGCTCACCGTCTGTCTGGGCGTCCTGTTACCCCTCGGCGCCTGCGCCGCGGACGCCGACACCCACTCTTTGGCACCGATTACCGTTCAGGGCCAGGACGCCGGCTCAGCGGAAAAGACCAAAGGCGATCTGGTGAAAGAACAGGTTTTGACGCCCGGGGGCGTCAGTCTGATCGAGGCCGAGGATCTCTCCGAACGCAACGTGGTGAGCCTCGGCGACATGCTGCGCTACGTGCCCGGCGTGTGGACGGCCAACGGCTCCACCGGTGATTCCACCTTCTATTCCAGCCGGGGCTCCAACCTGGACGCGGTGAACTTCGACGGCAACGGCATCAAATTGATGGTGGACGGCCTGCCGGTGACCGCCGCCGACGGCAACAACCACAACAGCTTTATCGACCCGCTCAGCGCTCGCTACGCGGTGGTGGCGCGCGGCGCCAACGCGCTCACCTACGGCGCCAGCACCCTGGGCGGCGCGATCAATTTCATCAGCCCCACCGCGCGCACCACCGACAATCAGGTGTCGCTCACCGGCGGCAGCCACGGCACCGTGCAAAGCCGGGTGACCGGCGGCGCGGTGTCCGGTGATTTCGATGCCCTGGTCACCGCGGAACAACGCAGCTACGACGGCTACCGCGATCACCAGGAGCAGCAAAGAGGCAGCTTCTACGCCAACACCGGCTGGCAAATCAGCGACCGGGTGGAGAACCGCTTCTACCTGAGCTACGTGGACAACGACCAGGAGCTGCCCGGCGCACTGACGCGGGATCAGTTCGAGGACGCCCCCTACCAGGCCAACCCCAATAATGTGAGCGGTAACTTTCTCTACAACGTGGAAACCTGGCGCGCGGCCAACCGCACTGAGTGGACGTTGAGCGACACCAGCAGTTTGGTGGTGGGCTTCTCTTTCGAGGACCAGTCCCTGTATCACCCGATCGTGGCGTCGCCGTTTTTCAGCCTGCTGATCGACAACGACCAGACCATCTTCGGCAGCACCGTGCGCTACAACACCGTGCTGGGGAATCACGATCTGCTGGTGGGGCTGAACTACGGCGACACCCGCGTCAAAGGCGGCAATTATTCCCATACCGCCGGCATCCGCGAGGGCCTCGACACCAAGGTGGACAACCAGGCCGACAACCTGGAGCTGTTCCTGATGGACCGTTGGTATTTCGCCGACCGCTGGACGCTGGTCTACGGTGCCCAGGCGGTCACCGGCCACCGTGAAGTGCGCAATGTGGACGTCGACAGCGGCGCGGAGCGCAACCCGGAAGGCACCTATGAGGCCATCAACCCGCGCGTGGGTCTGGTCTACATGCTCACCGACCGCAGTGAGCTTTTCACCAATGTCAGCAAACTCTATGAAGCACCGACGCTTTACGAACTGGAAGATGACATAAGCGGTAACGAGGAGCCCCTGGACGCCATGCAAGGCGTGGTCGCCGAAGTGGGCACCCGCGGGTCCTCGGCGCTGGGCCGGGCCAGCGATTGGAACTGGGAACTGGCGGTTTACTACGCCCAAATCGAAGACGAAATTCTTTCCATTGACGACCCCGAGGCACCGGGCACCAGCCTGGCCACCAACGTGGAAGACACCGTCCACGCCGGGGTGGAAGCCCGGGTCGGCGCCAGCTTCGCTCTCGGCGACGGCCGTCACCGCATCGAGCCGCTGGTGAGCATCACCTACAACCACTTCCGGTTCGACAACGACCCGCTGTACGGCGACAACCGCTTACCGGTGGCGCCGGACTTTTTCGTCAAAGGCGAGATTCTGTATCGCCACGCCAACGGCTTCTTCGCCGGGCCGACCTTCGACATCGTCGACGACCGTTACGCGGACTTCATGAACACCTATGAAGTGGACGGCTACGAGCTGCTGGGTTTACGCGCCGGTGTCACCCGCGATACCTGGGAAGTCTACGTGGAAGGCCGCAACCTGACCGACAAAGCCTATGTGACCAACCTCAGCGTGCGCGATCAGGCGCCGGCCGACGCCGCCCTGCTGCAGGCCGGCGAACCCCGCTCCGTGTACGCGGGCGTCAAATTCACCTTCTAAGTGGGTTCAAACCCGGCGCACAGGCACACCATGAACAGATCCGGATCTGAAACAAGGCCGCCACGGGGCGGCCTCTACGCCGCCGTTTGGCGCTGGCACTTCTATACCGGCGTGCTGGTTGTTCCCTTCCTGCTGATGCTCGCGGTGAGCGGCTTTTTGATGCTGCTCAGCAAGCCGCTGGACGACGCCCTGAATCGCTCGCTGCTGTCGGTGAGCGCCGGCGCCGAAGCCCTGCCCGCCTCGCTGCTGGTGGAACGGGTGCGGGACGCCTATCCCCAGGCGTCCGTGCGTCTTTATCTGCCGGCCGCATCCGACACCGGCACGGCGCGCTTTTCGTTGCAGCCCGAGGCCATGAAGGGCCACGGCGGGCACCATTCGCCCAGCCTTCTGGTCTATCTGGACCCTTATACGGGCCGGATTCTCGGCGACCGGGACCCGGCCGCCAGCCTGTATAACCGCCTGAAGCAGTTCCACGGCGCCTTGTTGCTCGGTGACCTGGGCGACGCGCTGATCGAAACCGCCGCCGGCCTGGCCGTTTTGATGATCGTCACCGGCCTGTACCTGGCCTGGCCGAGACGCCAAAAGGCAACGCGGCAAACGACCGGGCGCGAGCGTTGGCGGCGCCTGCACCTGAGCCTGGGTTGGGTGATCGCGATACCGTTGCTGTTCTTCCTGATTTCCGGCCTGGCCTGGACCAACGTGTGGGGCGGCAAGCTGGTGCAACCCTGGGGGGCACTGCCCGGCACCCGGTTCGAAGCCCCGCAAGCGCCGGCCCCGGACCATGCCTCCATGAACGAGCAAGGCGTGCACAGCGTGCCCTGGGCGCTGGAACAAACACCGCTACCGCGCTCCGGCCAGGGCCAGGGGCGACTGAACCTGGATCAGGTGGCGGCCATCGCCAAGGCGCAGGGGTTCAACCAATATCGGGTGCATTTCCCGCAGGGAGAGGACGCGGTATGGACGGTGTCCGCCACCACCATCGCCGGTGATCTGACCAACCCGGCCAACGAGCGGATTCTGCACCTGGACCGGGCCAGCGGGACCACGCTTCAGGACATCCGCTTCGCCGACTACCCCGCCATGGGCAAAGCCATGGCCGCGTCGATCCCCTTCCACCAGGGCGACCTGGGCCGGTGGAACTGGCTGCTGAATCTGCTTCTGGTGAGCCTGGTGACCGCCCTGATCGTCACCGGCGCCCTGCTGTGGTGGAAACGCCGGCCACGCTGGTCCGCGCCCCGGGCCGAACCCGCCTTGAGCCGGAAAGTAGCGGCGGTGATGCTGCTGGTCGCCCTGTGCTTTCCGCTCTCGGCCGTGGCACTGGCGGTCATCGCATTACTCGACGCCCTGCTGATGGCGCGGCGTGCTTAAGCCGGCAGCCGCCGGAAGCCCCACATCCCCACCAGCAGGCCCGCCACGAACAACGCCGGCTGCCAGATCCCCATCACCAGCGCGGCGACGCCGGGGCCGGGGCAGTAGCCGGCCAGGCCCCAGCCGATGCCGAACAAGGCCGCGCCGCCCAGCAGGCGGCCATCGATATCGCTGCGGGTGGGCAGGTGGAACTGGCCCTCGAACAGCGGCCGATCCTGTTTGAGGATAAAGCGGAAGCTGATCAGGGTGACGAGTAGGGCGCCGCCCATGACGAACGCCAGCGTTGGGTCCCAGGTGCCGGTGATGTCCAGGAAGTTCAGCACCTTGGCCGGGTTGGTCATTTGCGAAATGGCGAGGCCCAGACCAAACAGCAGGCCGGCGATTAACGCCGCTATATTCTTCTTCATGCGCCTACTCCCAGCAGGTGCCGGATCACGAACACGGTGAGCACACCGGTGGCCATGAAGGTGGCCACCGAGGCCAGCGAGCGCGGCGACAGCCGCCCCAGACCGCAGACGCCGTGGCCGCTGGTGCAGCCGCTGCCCAGCCGGGTGCCGAAACCGACAATCAGGCCGGCCACCAGAAATACCGGCCAGGGCATGTCCGACTGAAAGGCCTGGCTGCCGGGCACCAGCCAGAACGCCAGGGCGGCGCCGCCGAGCAGACCGGCCAGGAACAGCCAGCGCCAGGCTCTGTCACCGCCAGGCTCCACCGTGGCACCGGCGACGATGCCGCTGATACCGGCGATGCGACCATTGAGCCAGAGCAGCAGCGAGGCGCTGGCGCCGATCAGCAAACCGCCGATCAGGCCGGCCCAGGGAGTGAAGTTGACGATGGTCATACCGGCAGTTCCTCGTCTTGCGCGGTCTGGGAGAACCCTTCCGGGTGGTTCAGGGGCACTTTGATGTAGCGCCGGCCGTTGTCGTCGGCGGGCGACGTGTGGCCGGCGCGGACGTTGATCTGCACCGACGGAATGATCAGCGTGGGCAGGCCGAGCGTGGCGTCGCGTTCGGTACGCAGGGAGACGAAATCGTCCTCGGAGCGGCCACCGCCCACATGGATGTTGTCGCGCTTCTGGTCGCCCACGGTGGTTTCGTTGCGGTAGTCGCGGTCGCCGGGCCGGTAGTCGTGCAGCACGAACAGGCGGGTAGCGTCGGGCAGCTCGAACAACCGCTGGATCGACTGATACAGGGTGTGGGCGCTGCCGCCGGGAAAGTCGCAGCGGGCGGTGCCGCCGTCGGGCATGAACAGGGTGTCGCCAACGAAGATGGCATCGCCGATGTGGTACGTCAGGTGGTCCGAGGTGTGACCGGGCGTGGGAATGGCGCGCGCCTCGATATCGCCGACCTGGAAGCGTTCGAAATCCTCGAACAGGTGCTCAAACGGCGAGCCGTCCGCCTGGAACCCGCGCTCGAAGCCGTAAACGTCCTTGAAATGCTTCTGTACCTGGCGAATGCCGACACCGATGCCGGTGGTGCCGCCCAGTTGCCGGTGCACGTGCGCGCCGGCGGCTAGGTGGTCGGCGTGGGCATGGGTTTCCAGCACCCACTCCACCTCCAGCCCCTGGTCGCGTACGAAGCGGATCAGTTCGTCGGCGGTATCGGTGCTGAGCCGCCCGGACTCCGCTTCGTAGTCCAGCACCGAATCAATCACCGCCGCGCGGCGGGTGTCCGGGTCCCAGACCACATAGGAAAAGGTGGAGGTGGGCTCGTGAAGAAAGGAGCGAACCTGGGGGCGTTGCTCGGCGGCCATGAAAACCTCCTGGGGGACATCCATTTCATTCTTTATAGTCCGTGCCCTTTTATTAGTCAAATCTAATATAGAGAAATTTACATTACATATTTCTAATGCTATTTTGAGGTCAAATCATTGAAGCGATGCCATGACCGAAATACGCCGTAAAAACAGCGCCCCAAAGCCCGACGAAGCGATGGCCGAGCACGCCGCCGACGCCGCCCGCCTGCTCAAGTCGTTGTCCCACGAGAAGCGACTGCTGATTCTCTGCATGCTGGTGGAGGGCGAGATGACGGTGGGCGAGATCAACGCCCGGGTTGAAGGCAGTCAGTCAGTGATCTCCCAGCACCTGGCGGTACTGCGCCGCGACGATCTGGTACAGACCCGCCGCGACGCCCAGACGATCTATTATTCCCTGCGCGGCACCCGGGCAACCCGCATTATCGAGGTGCTGCACGATCTGTTCTGCGGTTAGGCCGCCAGCGCCGCCGCCGGCCCGAAGAACTCATAGTGAACCCTTTCCATCGGCACGCCGCGCCGGCTTAGCAGCGCGTGGACGTGGCGCAGCATGGGTTCCGGCCCGCACAGATAGTAATGGGCGCCGTCCACGGTGAGCTCGTCGAGCAGAGCCTCATCGATCAGGCCGTTGCTGTGGTAACCCCGGCCCGGTTCGTCGCCGGCGAGCGGGTCGCTGTAGCGCACATGGGCCTGCAGGTTGGGGTGCGCGGCGGCCAGCGCCTGCACTTCCTCGCGGAACGAATGCACCCGGCTGTTTAGCGCCCCCTGGATCAGCGTCACCGGACGGCTAGCCGGCGACACCGCCAGGCACTGGTGCAGCATGGACAGCAACGGCGTGATGCCGACACCGCCTGCGATCAGCACCACCGGCGCGTCCTGCTCCCGGGTATCGAGCACGAACTCTCCGGCCGGCGGCGCCAGCGCCACGCGGTCACCCTCTTTCAGGTTGGCGTGCAGGTGGTTGGAGCAGACCCCGTCCGGGGCACCGTCCACCGGCGCCGCTTCCCGCTTAACGCTGATGCGGTAGTGCTCGTCGCCGGGCGCGTTGGACAGGCTGTAGTTGCGCATCACCGGGCCGGCGCCGGGCACGTCCACGCGCAGGGTGATGTACTGGCCGGGTTTATGCGGGTGCAGCGCGGCGCCGTCGGCGGGCCGCAGGTAGAAGGAGGTGATGTTGTCACTCTCCGGTTCGCGGCGCGCCACCACGAACGGCTTGAAGCCCTGCCAGCCGAACCGCTGCTCCTGCTCTTGATAAATGTCCGCCTCCCGGCCGATGAAGATGTCCGCCAGGGCGCCGTAGGCCGCGGCCCAGGCGTCGATGATGTCGTCGGTGGCGGCGTCGCCGAGCACTTCCTTGATGGAGGCGAGCAGGTTCTCGCCGACGATCGGATAGTGCTCCGGGCGGATCCCCAGCGACACATGCTTCTGCGCGATCAGCTCCACCGCGTCGGTGAGCGCCGCCGGGTTGTCCACGTGCTGGGCATAGGCACAAATGGCGCCGGCCAGGGCGCGCTGCTGGGACCCGGAACGCTGATGCGCCGGATTGAAGTAGGGGCGCACTTCCGGATTGTGCTCGAACATGCGCTGGTAGAAATGGCGGGTGAGGGTTTCCCCGTGTTCCTGCAGCACCGGCACGGTGGCTTTGATAACGGCGAGTTGATCGGCGGTCAGCATGATTCCTGGTCTCCTGTTTTTTCTGGACTCAAAAGAGGCGTTTTACATACCTCTTTTAAACAGGAATACTATATACCTCTTTAAAAGCGGTCAACGACTTTATGCAACTGACGACCCACACCGATTATTCCCTGCGCCTGCTGATCTATCTGGCGCTGTCCCGCGACAAGGCCCCGGCGACGGTGCAGGAAATCGCACTGAGCTACGGCATCTCGGCGAACCACATCGCCAAGGTGGCGCAGACACTGACACGGCTGGGCTATGTGAAGAGTCTGCGCGGGCGCGGCGGCGGCCTGGTGCTGGCCGGCGACCCCGAACGGATCTCGGTGGGCGAGGTGGTCAGGCAGACCGAGAACCTGAAGCTGCTCGAATGTTTCGGGGAGAATTCGTCCTGCCCGATCGACCCGGCCTGCACTCTGAAGAAAGTGCTGGGCCGGGCGCAGGAGGCATTTCTGCAGGTGCTGGACGGCTACACGCTGGCGGAACTGATCAGCAACGACACTGAGCTGCGGAGCCTGCTGCTCCCGGCCAGTGCCTGATTACAACGGCACCGCCAGCACCGCGAACGTGTCGCCCATGGCCACCTTCGCGGGGTGGCGGCGGCCGATCAGCAGGCCGTCCACGGGGGCGCGGTATTCCGCCGGTTCGGCGCCGGTGCGCTCCATGGAATAGACCCGCGCCATCACCGCGCCGGCTTTCACCGGCTCCCCCAGGTTCACCGCGAATTCCAGCAAACCGGCGTGTTCGCTCTGCAGGTAGTGGGCGCTGTCGGGTATTTCCAGCATGCGGGTGGTCGCCGACCGCGCCGCGCCGGGCAGAATGCCGGCCCAGCGCAGCACGTTGTCCACGCCCTGTTCCGCCAGCGCCACGGTCTCCGGCGTGGTGGTGCCGCCCCCGCCCAGCTCGGTGCTGATGAACACCTTGCCCTGGGCCTCCACCACGGTGTCGTAGAGCGCGTCGCCTTCCAGCTCCGCCATCAGCAGGGTGTTGGGGGCGCCGAAGGCGCGGGCACCTTCCAGGCAACGGCGCGCCAGGTCGGCGTCCGTCAGCCGGTGCGTGGCGGCGAACGGCAGCAGGTCCAGGGTGCGACCGCCGGAATGGATATCCACCGCCAGATCGCACAGCGGCACCAGGTAGCGGGTGAAGTAGTCCGCGATGCGCTGGGTGAGCGTGCCGGTGGGGCTGCCGGGAAAGGCGCGGTTGAGGTTGCCTTTGTCGATCGGCGAGGTGCGGCTGCCGTTGAGCGCCGCCGGGTGGTTCATCATCGGCACGATGATCACGCGCCCGGTGATGTCTTCCGCGCGCAGGCGCCCGGCCAGCTTGAGCAGGGCGGTGATGCCTTCGTATTCGTCACCGTGGTTGCCGCCGGTGAGCAAGGCGGTGGGGCCGTCGCCGTTGCGCACCACCGTGATCGGAATCATCAGGCTGCCCCAGGCGGAGTCGTCGTGGGAGTGCGGCAGCTTGAGAAATCCGTGCTGCACACCGTCGCGGTGGAAATCCACGGTGGCGGTGATCGGGCTGTCCTGCATGGTGTCTCCTTTAGGCTTGGCCATGACGGGCCGCGGACTTCCCCCTATAATGCCCGTTTTCGCGGGTAGTGAGACCCCGGCAGACAGGAACCGCATGCGTATGACCGACAAAGGCACTCTTTATATTGTGTCGGCCCCCTCCGGCGCCGGTAAAACTTCCCTGGTGGCGGCGCTGGTGGAAAAGCTGCCCCGCCTGTGCATCTCCGTATCGCACACCACCCGGCCGCGCCGGGAGGGCGAAGTGGAAGGGGTCAATTACCACTTCACCAGCCGCGAGACCTTCGTGCGCATGGTGGAAGAAGGCCGGTTCCTGGAGCACGCCGAGGTGTTCGGCAACCTCTACGGCACCAGCGCCGACTGGGTGGCGGAGACCCTGCGCGGTGGCGAGGACGTGATCCTCGAGATCGACTGGCAGGGCGCCGCCCAGATCCGCCACCTGCTGCCGGAGGCGGCCAGCATCTTCATCCTGCCGCCGTGCCTGAAGACTCTGGCCCAGCGCCTGCGCACCCGCGCCTCGGACGACGACCACGTGATCGAGAAGCGTCTGGCCGGGGCCCGGGAAGAGATGAGCCACTACGGCGAATTCGACTATCTGGTGGTCAACGACAACTTCGAACGGGCCCTGCACGAGCTGGCCGCCATCGTCGAAGCGCGCCGTCTGACCACCGACCGCCAGGCGGTGCGCCAGGCGGCCACACTCGCCGACTTGTTGTCCGGCACTGAAACCCAGTAGAATCGCGGGCCGCGCGGAACGCCCGAGCCCAGCGACCCGCGCCCCCGCAATAGGAGATCGACATGGCCCGTGTAACCGTAGAAGACTGCCTGGAACACCTGGATAACCGCTTTGAGCTGGTTCTGGTATCCAGCCGGCGCGCCCGCCAACTGCAGACCGGTGGCAAGGAGCCCCGCGTGGCCTGGGAAAACGACAAGCCCACCGTAGTGGCGCTGCGCGAGATCGCCGCGGGGGAAGTGACCTCCGAATCGGTTGAAAACCCGATCGCCGATCAGGGCGCGGACGTGGACGACCTGGCGATGCTGACCCAGTCGTTCGGCGAGTAATACGCCGCCAGGGATGTCAGGGCGCCACGCGCCCTGACACGCCTTCATAGTGCCCGCCTTTCACACCGAAAACCCCTGCCTTTTCAAGCGCTCACGGCGATAACGTAGACAAATCACCACGCCAAACCTAAGCTAGGAATTATCGTTCACTTCGATTCGCCCTGGCGGCGTGGCGAGGAATCTTGCCCTCGATCAACAACCTGAAAAAACGGTTACGCAGCTACCTGACCGAAGAGCAGATTTCGCAGGTGGTTCGCGCCTACTATTTTGCCGAGAAAGCCCACGAGGGCCAGTACCGGCGAAGCGGGGACCCCTATATCACGCATCCGCTGGCGGTGGCGAACATCCTGGTGGACATGCACATGGACTACGCCTCGCTGATGGCGGCGATGCTGCATGACGTGATCGAAGACACCGGCGTCAGCAAGGAGCAGCTCGCCGAGGAGTTCAGCGAAGAGGTGGCGGAGCTGGTCGACGGCGTCTCCAAGATCGCCCAGATCAAGTTCGAATCGAAAGCGGAGCAGCAGGCCGAGAACCTGCGCAAGATGATGCTGGCCATGACCCGGGACATCCGCGTGATCCTGGTGAAGCTGGCGGACCGCCTGCACAACATGCGCACCTTGCACGTGATGCGCGCCGAGAAGCGCAAACGCATCGCCACGGAAACCCTGGAAATCTACGCACCGATCGCGTTCCGGCTGGGCATGTACAACATGCGTGTGGAGTATGAGGATCTCGCCTTCCACAACATCCACCCGATGCGCGCGCGGCTGATCGGCAAGGCGGTGCAGTCGGCGCGCGGCAACCGCCGCGAGATTCTTTCCTCGATCAAAGCCAGCATTGAGCGCAGCCTCGAGGAAGAAGGCATCCAGGCCCGGGTTCTGGGTCGGGAAAAGCACCTGTACAGCATCTACCAGAAGATGAAGGAACAGCATAAGCCGTTCGCGGACATCATGGACGTGTTCGGCTTCCGCATCATCGTCGACCGGGTGGACACCTGCTACCGGGTACTGGGCGCGGTGCACAATCACTTCATCCCGATTCCCGGCCGCTTCAAGGACTACGTGGCGATCCCCAAGGCGAACGGCTATCAGTCGCTGCACACTACCCTGAAAGCGCATTCCGGCATTCCTCTGGAGATCCAGATCCGCACCGAGGAAATGGAAGCGATGGCCAACAACGGCATCGCCGCCCACTGGCTGTACAAGTCCCACGACGAACCCGGTTCGCCCACGCACACGCGGGCCCAATCCTGGATGCAGCGGCTGCTGGAAATCCAGCAGAAAGCCGGCAACTCGATGGAATTCATCGAGAACGTGAAGGTGGACCTGTTCCCGGACGAAGCCTATGTGTTCACGCCCAAGGGCGACATCAAAGAGCTGCCCGCCGGCGCCACACCGGTGGACTTCGCCTACGCGGTGCACACCAAGGTGGGCACCCGCTGCGTGGCGGCACGCATCGACGGCAAGCTGGCGGCGCTGTCCACGCCACTGGAATCCGGGCAGACGGTGAAGATCATCACCGCGCCCAACGCCACCCCCAACCCGGGCTGGCTGAATTTCGTGGTCACCGGCAAGGCGCGCTCCAACATCCGCCACTTCCTCAAGCAGCAGCGCCGCGAGGACGCCGCCGAGCTCGGCCAGCGGCTGCTGGAGAAAGCGCTGATTCCCTACCAGCTCGACCTGTCGCGGCTCTCGGAAAAAACCCTGAAACTGGAGCTCAACAACAACCATTACGGCACCGTGGAAGAACTGCTCGAGGATATCGGCATGGGCAACCGGCTGGCACCGCTGGTGGCGCGCAAACTGGCCGGCGCCAGTGGCGAGAACCGCGATCAGGAGGACGACCGCCTGCCGCTGGCCATTCGCGGCAGCGAAGGCCTGATGGTGACCTACGCGAAATGCTGCTATCCGCTGCCCGGCGACACCGTGATCGGCCACCTGAGCGCCGGCAAGGGCATCGTGGTGCACCGCGACACCTGCAAGAACCTGCTCGCGGAAATGCGCGACGCGCCGGAGAAATGCATCGCGCTCAACTGGGACAAAGACGTCGAGCAGGAATTCACCGCCGCGCTGCGCATCGAGCTGGTCAACAAGCGCGGCGTGCTGGCGACGCTGGCCAATGTGGTCTCCGAGCTGGGCTCCAATATCGACACCATCGACATGGCCGGCAAAGACCCCACCCTGTCGATCATCAACGTCACCCTCACCGTGAAACACCGGGTCCACCTGGCGCGCATCATCAAGCGGTTGCGCACCGTGGACAATGTTGTGAGGATTCACCGCATCAGTGCCTGAAGGAAACCGCACATGTCCAACCGTTCCGTGATCAAAACCGACCAGGCGCCCGCCGCCATCGGTCCGTACTCCCAGGCCATCAAGGCCGGCTCCACCGTCTATCTGTCCGGCCAGATCCCGCTGGACCCGGCCACCATGGAACTGGTCGGGGGCGGCATGGACGCCCAGGTACGACGGGTGTTCGACAACCTGAGCGCGGTCTGTGACGCCGCCGGCGGCGCCCTGCACGACATCGTCAAACTGAATATCTTTCTCACCGACCTGAGCCATTTCAATCAGGTCAACGAGATCATGAAAGAATACTTCCAGGAGCCCTACCCGGCCCGTGCCGCCATTGGCGTGGCCGCTCTGCCCAAGGGCGCCGAAGTGGAAATGGACGCGGTCATGGATATCGCCTGAGCCCGCCACGCACCAGAATAACGCCAAGGGGCGCCCGACCGGCGCCCCTTTTTTGTGCCTCACACGGCGCAAAATACTCTCAAACCGTCGCGCGCCTCACCCGATCCTCACTCTCTCTACTTTTTTACAATTAAAAATACCCCTATAAAAACAATTACTTTTACATCAATCAATACACCTTAAATGTTTTCCCGGCAGGCCCATGGCACTCAATTTGCCTGGGTACGCCCGTCCTGATTGGACACTTGCCGCCTTACCTTCAAGGGGAAACATTATGAGCAGCACCCTTCGTTCTCTGCCCGGAAACGGGCTGGGCCTCGTCTTCCTGTCGGCGTTTCTGTTCCTGGCCGGCTGCGGGGGCGACTCCTCGTCCTCCTACGTGGAAGACACACCCGACGCCAAAACCACCCCGGACGCCGTGAGTACCGGCGTGGCACCGGACCCTTCCACCGCCGGCCCGTTCACCGTCGCCGAAGAGGAATACAACTTCGGCCGCATGACGGTGATGGACAACAAAAACGGCGACAGCTACGACACCGACATCCACGGCTACATCCAGTACCCCGAGGATCAGACCGGGCCTTTCCCGGTGGTGCTTTTCCTGCATGGCCGCCACGGCACCTGCTATGACGGTCGCGGTATCGACGACGACGATTGCGCCAACCCGATTCCCAGCTACCGGGGTTACGAGTACATCTCCGAGAATCTGGCCAGCCACGGCTACGCGGTGATTTCCGTGGACGCTAACGACATCAACGATAACGACAGCGGCCCCAGCAACGGCGACACCGGGGCGCTCGCCCGCTCCATGCTGGTGGTCCGCCACCTGGACGAGTTCCGCACCATCAACGCCTCCGGTGGCAACAGCCTGGACATGCTGACGGGCAAGCTGAACATGAGCGAGATCGGCATCATGGGCCACTCCCGCGGCGGCGAAGGCGTCAACCAGACGGTGCTGTACAACCGCGCTCAGCCCGAGCCGCACAACATCACCGCGGTGTTCTCGCTGGCGCCGACGGACTACAACACCCAGACCGTCAGCAACGTCACCTTCCTGGCCCTGGCCGGCTACTGCGACGGCGATGTGGAAGATCTGATGGGCAACTTCGCCTACGACACCAGCCGCTACGCCGTGGATAACGACCCCTATCCCAAGTTCCAACTGATCCCCATGGGCGCCAACCACAACTACTACAACACGGTGTGGACCACCGACAGCCGCCCCGACGACTGGACCATTCTGGACAGCGACGGCGACGACCCCTGGTGCGGCGAAAACGCCGCCGGCAACGGCCGCGACACACCGGAAGTACAGCAGGCCCAGGGGCTGTTCTTCATCGCCTCGTTCTTCCGCTACTTTATCGGCGGCGAAGAGGCATTCGGCGCCTACTGGAACGGCCAGACCTCGGTGCCCGGCAACACCTGCCCGGACGGCACCGGCCCCTGCGACGACCGCTACCTGCTGAGCGTGCACGCCCCGGCGGCGGACCGCCTGGTGATCGACGACACCCTGGACCCGGCCAGCCTGACCACCAACAACCTGGGCGGCGCGGTGCGCTTCGACGGCTTCTCCTCGTTCGGTATCTGCCAGACCAACGGCCGGCCCGGCGAAGGCTGCGACGTGGCCACGCCCACCTTCAACATCGCCGAGCAGCTGTTCATGGCCTGGGACACCGCCGCCACCTATCGCTCCGAATTGCTGGGCGTGAACGCGGTCGACTACCAGGTGCTGTCCGTGCGCGTGGGCGTGTCCCACGGCGACCTGGACAACACCGCCGGCCAGGACTTCCAGGTCATTCTGGAGGACATGGACGGCAACCGGGTGTCCGCCCTGGCCAGCGACTACACCGAAAGCCTGTTCTACCCGCCGGGCCGGGAATTCTACGACGAGACCAACCACGGTTCGCAGAAGACCACGCTCAACGCCGTGGACATTCCGCTGACCGCGTTCGAAGGCGTCGATTTCACCAACCTCAACGCCATCGAACTGGCCTTCGACCAGACCCCCGCCGGCACCGTCCAGGTCACCGACCTGGTGCTTCAGCGCGTCGACTTCTAACCACCTTTAACAACGGGGCTTGTGGGAACAAGCCCCGCCTTCACGGCCACCTCTCAAATCCCCCGCCAGGTCTTTCCTGTTATTGACAGCTTTTATTCATTGGGCGGATATTAACCGCTGCTTTCTTTCAGAAAGCTATTTCGCATAGCGAAACACCAAAAATAAAAGACCCACAATTCCAATAAAATCGGGAGAGCAGCAATGAGCACCCATTTCACAATACCCAGGATCGGTCTGCTGGCCGGCCTGCTGAGCGCCGGCTTGCTGGCCGGCTGCGGCGGCGACAGCAGCAGCTCCAGCGGCGCCGAGCCGTCACAACCGGCCCGCGTCCAGGACACCCGTTCGTTCAGTGTGGACGAAGACACCCTGCCTTTCGCGGCGCTGGCCGGCCATGAGAACGCGGATCGCTGGACCGGCGTGCGCCCCAATGGCGCCGGCTACCGCATCGAAGTGCCGGAGACCTGGAATGGTCACCTGGTGATGTACGCCCACGGCTATCGAGGTGAAGGCCCGGAACTGACCGTCTCCAACCCGAGCATCCGCCAATGGCTTCTCGACAACGGCTATGCCTGGGCAGCGTCCAGTTACTCGACCAACTACTACGACGTGCGCACCGGTGTGGAGGACACCAACGAATTGGCGCTGGCGTTTACCGACATCGCCGCCGCCGAGGGCCGCGACCTGGCGGAACCCTCGCGCATCTACATTACCGGCCACTCCATGGGCGGCCATGTCACCGCCGCCGCCATCGAGGACGAAGCCCTCGCCACCGCCAACAACCCGGTGCAGTATCACGGTGCCGTACCCATGTGCGGCGTGGTGGGTGACACCTTCGAGTTCGAATACCTCACCCAGGCGACCATGGCGGCGCAGCACTTCGCGCATATGAAAGACCCCAGCGCGCCACCGCTGACCGGCATTCCTGCCACCAACTTCGACGCCAACGCGATCAATTCGGTGGTCTGGACGGTACCGCCGATCCCGCCGTCACAGAGCAACCCGACGGGGTCGCTCGGTGTACCCACCGCTGAAGGGGAACAATTCCAGGCGCTGATGCGCAATCTCTCCGGCGGCGAGCGTCCGGTGGCCGACATCGGGTTCACGACCTACTACTGGCACGTGGTGATGGGCACCGGCGGCCGCGACGGCACCGTCAACGGCATCCTGGCGCGGGACCTGAGCGGCAACGCCGGCGTCACCTACCAGTTCGACAACTTCCCGCCGCTCACCACCGAGGAACAGGCCTTTAACGACACCATCCTGCGCGTGGAAGGTAATCCGTCCGCCAACGGGCTGCGTAACGACGGCCTGCGCTGGATTCCGGTGATCAACGGGGAATTCAACATTCCGGTGGTCAGTCTGCAGGGGCTGGGCGACTTCTATGTGCCCTTCCGGCACGGTCAGATCTACCGCGAACGGGCGCAAGCCAACGGCAACGACATCTGGCTGGTGCAGCGCGCGATCCGCTCGCCGGGGCACTGTGATTACACCACCCAGGAACAGATCAACGCCTTCGCCGACATGGTGGCCTGGGAGCAGGGCGGCCCGAAGCCGGCCGGCGATGACTTCCTGAATCCGGCCACCGTGGCCAACGATGACTTCGGCTGCCAGTTCAGCACCGCCGACCGCCCCGGCGTGCCCGCCTGCACCCCTCCGTAAGCGCTGTTTCGGAGCCTGTAAACGACAACGCCCCGCATTCGCGGGGCGTTTTCTTTGCGGCGGGGCGAGGGCGGACGTTCAGTCCAGCGCCAGCTCCGAGTCGAGGATCGCCTCGAAGCCTTCCGGCAGCACGTCGGCCCAGGCGTTGAGGCCCTTGCGCAGCCCGTCCAGCGTCGGCGCCACCAGGTTGGCGTGGCCCACCTTGCGGCCCGGGCGCACGCTCTTGCCGTACCAGTGCACCACGCCGGGGTGCTGCAGCCACGCCTGATCGAAGGGCGTGCCGATCAGATTCACCATGGCGCTGGGGCCGTGCACGTTGAGCGAGTGCAGCGGCACACCGGCCAGGGCGTGCACGTGCAGGTCGAACTGCGACCAGTCGGCGCCTTCGTGGGTCCAGTGGCCGGAATTATGCACGCGGGGGGCGATTTCATTGACCAGCAGGCGGCCGTCTTCCTCGAAAAACTCCACCGCCATCACGCCGGCGTAATCCAGCTTTTCCATGATCCGCCGCAGAATGCTTTCCGCTTCCGGCTGCAGCGCCGCACAGGCGTTGGCCGGCGCCAGGCTCAGGCGCAGGATGCCGTCCACGTGCCAGTTGCGGGTGAGCGGGTAGAACAGGGTCTCGCCGGCCGGGTTGCGGGCGCCGACAATGGACAGCTCGCGGCGGAACGGGATTTTCTTCTCGACGATGGCGCGACCGGCCAGTTCTTCCGCCGGCACCGTGGACAAGTCACCGCCCTCGCTGATGATCCAGGTGCCACGACCGTCGTAACCGCCACTGCGCGCCTTCACCACCACCCCGCCGAATTCGGCGGCGGCGTCGGCCAGGTCCTCGACCTTGTCCAGGTTACGCCACGGCGCGGTGGCGATACCCAGCTCATCGAGCATCGATTTCTGCGTGTAGCGGTCCGGGATCACCGCCAGGGCGCCACGCGCCACACAGCGGTCGCTGGCCGCCAGCCGCGCGGACAGGCCGCTGTCGGGGAAGGCTTCCCGCTCGACGGTGACCACCGGGTAGCGTTCCAGGCACTCTTCCCAGGTAATCGGCACCGCCAAGTCGGAGGTACCGGGCAGCAGCAGGGCGCGCTCCGGGTCGTAACGGTCCACCACCAGGCCCAGGCGGGCGGCGGCCTCCGCCATCATCAGGCCGAGCTGGCCACCACCGAGTACCAGTACACGATTCATGCCGCGCTTACCCCTGACCCAGTTCCGCGTCCGCCAGCACCTGGTCGGCGCGGGCCGCTTTCCAGTCGGCGATGCGTTTCTGCAGGGCCGGGTCGTCGCTGCCCAGCATCTGCGCCGCCAGCAGGCCGGCGTTGTAGGCCCCGGCGGAGCCGATGGCCAGGGTGCCCACGGCCACGCCCTTGGGCATCTGCACGATCGACAGCAGGCTGTCCAGGCCCGACAACGAACGGCTCTGCACCGGCACGCCCA
>DGNT01000162.1:993-2609 GCA_002389055.1 Alcanivorax sp. UBA4485 | reverse complement strand
AAGAACACCACCACGGCGAAGATGATCAGGAAGATGATCACGCCCGTCAGGTCTTTCACGGTGTAGTAGGGGTGGAACGGGATGCCGTCACGCGGGATGCCGTTCTCGTCCTTGTTCTGCTTGATTTCCACGCCGTCCGGGTTGTTGGAACCCACTTCGTGGAGCGCAAGAATGTGCAGGAACACCAGTGCCACCAGCACCAGCGGAATCGCCACCACGTGCAGGGCGAAGAACTTGTTCACCGTGGCGGTGGACAGCAGGTAGTCGCCGCGCACCCAGGTGGTGAGGGCGTCGCCGATCTCCTTGGCGTCCTTGGCGTCGATGAACGGCAGGATGTCGAACGGAATCGCGCCGGCCAGGGAGATGATCACCTGGGCGCCCCAGTAGGACATGTTGCCCCAGGGCAGCACGTAGCCGAGGAAACCTTCCGCCATCAGGGCCACGTAGATCAGCATGCCGAAGATCCACACCAGCTCGCGGGGCGGCTTGTAGGAGCCGTACAGCAGGCCGCGGAACATATGCAGGTAGACCACGGCGAAGAAGGCGGACGCGCCCACCGCGTGCATGTAGCGGATCAGCCAGCCCCACTGCACGTCGCGCATGATGAACTCGACGGACTCGAAGCCCTGGCTGGGGGAGTAGAACATGGTCAGCCAGATGCCGGTGAGCAGCTGGTTGATCAGCACCACCATGGACAGCACGCCAAAGTAGTACCAGAAATTGAAGTTCTTCGGAGCGTAGTACTCCGACATGTGCTTCTTATACGCGTTGACGACGGGGAGACGCGCATCCACCCAGTCGATCAGACCGTTCACCATTCTCATCATGCCTTGGTCTCCCCTTCTTCAGAGCCGACGATAACCACGGACTCGCTCAGGTAGGAATGGGGCGGCACCACCATGTTGGTCGGCGCCGGCACGCCCTGGTAGACGCGGCCCGCCAGGTCGAACTTGGAACCGTGGCAAGGGCAGAAGAAGCCACCCTCCTTGAGTTCCACGGTGGGTTCTTCTTCGTACAGAGGAGAACACCCCAGATGCGTGCAGATGCCGATCAGGATCAGATATTCTTTTTTGATCGAACGCCACAGGCTGGACGCGTAGGCAGGCTGCTGATCGTCTTCGGATTGCGGGTCCTTGAGCTGGTCGTTCAGCGCGTCGAGCGCCGAGACCGTCTCTTCGGAGCGGCGAATCACCCACACGGGCTGGCCTCGCCATTCCTGTACCACGCGCTGGCCCATCTCCAGCTTGCTGATATCCACCTGGACCGGGGCCCCCGCGTTTTCAGCTTTGGCGCTGGGCTGCCAGGATTTAACAAAAGGAACCGCCGCGCCTAATGCACCCGCGGCGCCGACTGCTGAGGTCAGGCCGATCAAAAAGGTGCGGCGGCTGGTGTTTACGCCGTCATTGCTCATTGAGAAGTTCTCCCCTTAAATCCCACGCTCGGGGGGTGATCCGAGACTCGAGGTCGGTCCTCGTGCTCCGGGCGGAGTAAGGCGGCGCAAATGTTAATGAAAAAGCCCACATCTGACAACCGGTTATTCCCCACGGGCAAACCGCTAAACCCCTGATTTGCACACAAAAAAAGCCCAGCAAAGCCGGGCTTTTTTCGGGCGTAAA
>DGNT01000162.1:0-856 GCA_002389055.1 Alcanivorax sp. UBA4485 | reverse complement strand
ATACCGTGACGGATGGCACCGGCCTGGCCGTTGTTGCCACCGCCGCTGACGGTCACGTAGACGTCGAACCGGTCCAGCGCGTCGGCCAGCTCGAGCGGCTGACGAACCACCATGCGGTTGGTGTCGCGACCGAAATAAACGTCAAGCGGACGACCATTCACGGTGATGTTACCGCTGCCCGGGCGAAGAAAAACACGTGCTGCGGCCGTTTTGCGGCGACCTGTTCCGTAGTCGGCGTTTGCAGTTGCCATCGACTGACCTCTTAAATTTCCAGCTGCTGCGGCTGCTGAGCAGTGTGCGGATGCTCGGTGCCGGCGTAGACTTTGAGTTTGCGCAACATGTCGCGACCCAGGGGGTTACGCGGCATCATGCCTTTAACGGCTTTCTCGATCACCAACTGAGGCTTGGAGTTGATCAGCGTCTCGAAGTTGGCTTCCTTGATGCCGCCCGGGTATCCGGTGTGGCGATAGTACATCTTATCGGTGGCTTTTTTGCCAGTGACCGCCACCTTTTCCGCGTTGATCACAACGATGTAATCGCCGGTATCAACGTGCGGGGTGTATTCCGGTTTGTGCTTGCCACGCAGCCGGGTGGCGACTTCTGAGGCCAGCCGGCCCAGCGTTTTGCCGGAGGCGTCTACCACATACCAGTCGCGCTTTACGCTTTCCGGTTTGGCGCTGTAGGTCTTCATGGGAGTCTTCCCTAAAAATTGTGCCCTGAATTCATAACGTTACGGGTAATACCAACCCTCCGGCGAGAGCCCGCCGGGCAAGAGGGTGCGAATTGTACGGAACGCCCCCGGCAAAGACAAGCGTAAAGACGCCCTTTCGCGGGCTGGGCCCGCTCCCACAATCGG
>DGNT01000159.1 GCA_002389055.1 Alcanivorax sp. UBA4485 | reverse complement strand
GAGCCGGTGGGGTCTTCGATCAAGGCTTCCAGCGGATTGCTGGGTTTGGTGATGGTACCCACCATGGCCAGCGCATCCAGGCTGAAGCCTTCCAGATATTGCTTGGGCCGGCTCAGGTCCGGCTCCACCGGACGCCCTTCCGGCACCTCCAGCAGCTTTTCGTCCACCGGCCGTGAAAACGGCGCCCGCAGTTTGTGCGCCGCATAGGTGTAGGTGGCGATCGGCTTGAACTCCGGCGGCGGCTCGATCCGGCCCCTCGGACGCGCCTTGATCTCCGTCATCCGCGCGTCCAGCTCATTAATGCCGGCCCCCGAACCGCAGCCTTGCAGCAACGCGGCGGTCGCCACCAGCACCAACCCGTACGCAATGGATTTACGTCCATTCATGTTCGTTCCCCTCAGGACCGGCCGCCTTTGGCCCGGTTATTCTTCTCCGTACCCTGACCGCCACCGTCGTCGTCGCCCCCGGCGTAACGGTAGGTCTTGGCGGTGATCGACATATCCAGCATGCCCCGCGACCCGGCCTCTTCCTTGATCGGCACGATCTTGAAATCATGCAGCGTGACGATACGCGGCAGCGCCGCCACCCCGGACACGAACGCGCCGAAACCGTGGTAGTCGCCGGTCACCTTGATGTCGATCGGCAGCTCCGCATAGAACTCCTTCTCGATTTCGTCCTTCAGGGCGATGGTCTCGAACTCCAGGCCACTGCCGAGACCGGTGTGGGTGATGTCCTCCAACAGGCCGGGCACCTCGGTGTCCTTGGGCAGCTGGCTTTTGAGGGTTTCAAAGCTGGCTTCCAGCTCCACCAGTTGCTGCCGGTACTGCTCCAGGTTGTGGGCGCGGAACGCCTTCTGTTCGAAGCTTTCCAGCAGCGTGACTTCCTCGCGCTGCAGCTGCTCGTGGCGGCTGTTGAGGTCCTTGATGCTCAGGAAATAACCCAGGCCGAGCACAAAGCCGAACACCAGCACCGCGGCACCGATCTTGACCGGCATCGGCCAGCCGCCGACGTTCTCGAAATCCAGGCTGTTGAGCTCGTCAATCAGCTCGCGCACATCCAGGTTCTTCAGTTCGGATGCTTTCATTGCCCGGCCTCCTCGTCATCGCTGCGCGGCGAGCCCTGCTTCACCGTCAGCGCAAAGGTGTTGGCCTGAGCGCTGGCCTCTCCCTCGGCACCGCGCTGGCTCTCGTCCAGGGCGTTCACGTTGAGCAGATTGGGCTCCACGAACCAGTCCGAGGCGGCCAGGTTACGCATCAGCCGCGAGATCCGGTTGTTGGACTCCGCCACCCCCTCGATCCGGTAGCTGTCACCGGTCCGTTCCACCAGCGTGTAGTACACGCCTTCGGGCAGGGTGCGCACCAGCTGGTCGAACACATAGACGATGGTCGGCCGGTTGCCCTGAAGCTCCTGAATCACTTTCATGCGCGCCACCAGCTGATCCCGGCGGCGCTGCAACTCGTTGATTTCCTTGATTTGTGTGTCGAGCTTGGCGATCTCGCTCTGGATGTGGTTATTGCGGGTCTGCTGGTCGGCGATCTGGCTTTCCACCATGCCTTTCCAGAGCCAGAAAATCAGACCCGCCATCAGGGCGGCGAACGCCAGCATGGCGATAAACTCATGCTGGCGCTGCTTGCGTCGCTCTTCGCGCCAGGGGAGCAGGTTAATCATGGTTGTCATTGCTCGAAGCTCCTCAGGGCCAGGCCACAGGCGATCATCATCGCTGACGCGTCGTTCTCGAGCGCCTTGGCGTTAACCTTGTTGGCCAATGCCATATCGGCAAAGGGATTGGCCAGGGAGCATCCGGTGCCCACCTTTTGCTGTATCAGGTCGGGCAGGCCGTCGATCGAGGCGGAGCCGCCGGCAAGCAGAATGTAGTTCACCTCGTTGAACTGGGTGGAACCATAGAAGAACTGCAGGGAGCGGTTGATCTGCTGGACGATGGCGTCCTTAAACGGCTGCAGGACCTCGTTTTCGTAGTCCTCCGGCAGCTCGCCGGTCTTCTTCGCCAGCCCGGCCTCCTCCATGGAGATACCGTAGCGGCGCTGAATTTCCTCGGTGAGCTGCTTGCCGCCGAACAACTGCTCGCGGGTGTACACGCTGCGCCCCTGGTGGAACACATTGAGCGTGGTCATGGTGGCGCCGATATCGAACACCGCCACGGTATCCAGCTCCTCGGCGTTGGGCAGGCCGGGCAGGATCAGCTGAAAGGCCCGCTCCATGGCGTAGGCCTCCACATCCACCACCTTCGGCTGCAGCCCGCCGATCTCCAGGGCATCGGCGCGCATTTCCACGTTCTCAGTGCGCGACGCCACCACCAGCACTTCCACCCGCTCCGGGTTGTCCTCCACCGGACCGATCACCTGGAAGTCCATGCGGACCTCGTCCAGCGGGAAAGGAATGTACTGATCGGCTTCCACCCGCAGCTGATTTTCCATGTCGTCCTCGCTCAGCGAGGCGTCCATTTCAATCACCTTGGTGATGGTCGCCGAGCCGGGCACGGCCACGGCGGACGTCTTGACCCCCGGCCGGGCACGCCCGACCAGACGGGCGACCACATCCCCGACCCCCTCAACGTCATTGATGTTCTTTTCCACCACGGCGTTTGGCGTTAGCGGTTCGACGCCGTAACTTTCAACCTTGTAGCGGTTCCCCGTTCTGGACAATTCCAGCAACTTAACCGCGGTGGAACTGATATCGATCCCCAGCAGTGTCTGGGCCTTTTTTCTGAGAAAAGGCAGCACAGTCGTCGTCCCGTGTGATTGTTTTAGAGATGTTTTTACTTCAAAAATATATACTTACGTGATTCTTATGCCTAATCACTTTAGGAGTAAGTAATAACAGAACAGATATTAGATCACAACAACCTTTCCACCGTATAATGACCTGCTTCACGGGTCTGCTAGCCCTTTCTTCTGATCGCCACAGCCGTTGCCACTTTATGCGCTCTACCGTCGTCTGGATCCGCTCCCTCGTTCTTCTCGCCCTGGCCGGTGCCGGCGGCGCTCTTCTGGTCCTCGCCGCCTGCTATTTATACCTGGCGCCACAGCTGCCCGCCGCCGGCGCGATCCGCGAGGTCGAATACCAGATTCCGCTGCGCATCTATACCAGCGATCACAAACTGATCGCCGAGTACGGCGAGAAGCGCCGCGAGCCGATCACCTATGAAGAGGTGCCCGAACCGTTCATCCAGGCGGTGCTGGCCGCCGAGGACGAGCGCTTCTTCGAGCACCCCGGGGTCGACCCCAAGGGCCTGCTGCGCGCCGCTCTGGAGCTGCTTCGCTACCAGGAGATCCGCTCCGGCGGCTCCACCATCACCATGCAGGTGGCGCGCAACTTCTTCCTCGACCGGGAGCAGCGCTTCCTGCGCAAGTTCAACGAGATCGTACTGGCGATCCAGATCGAACGGATTCTCGAGAAGGAGGAAATCCTCGAGCTGTATCTGAACAAGATCTACCTGGGGCACCGGGCCTACGGCGCGGAGGCCGCCGCCCAGGTCTATTACGGCAAGTCGATCAAGGACCTGTCGTTGCCGCAATGGGCGATGATCGCCGGTCTGCCCAAGGCACCGTCCGCGTACAACCCGATCACCAACGCGGAGCGGGCGCGTCAGCGGCGCAACTGGATTCTGTTCCGCATGGAAGAAACCGGCGCCATTGACCGCGAACAACGGGAAGCCGCCCAGGCCGCGCCGGTGACCGCCCGCTATCACGCCGCCCGGCCGGAAGTGGAAGGCGCCTACATGGGCGAAGTGGCCCGGGTACTGGCGGAAGACCTGGTGGAGCCGGACCTGTATACCGAAGGCCTGCGCATCGTCACCACCCTCAACAGCGAACGCCAGAACGCCGCCGTCACCGCCCTGCGCCAGGGCCTGCACGCCTACGACGAGCGCCACGGCTGGCGCGGCCCGCTGGCGCGCATCGACGCCGGCGACCTGCCGGAGCTCGACTGGCCCGCCGACCGGGACACCGAGGCCGCCCCCGACACCGACAAACCGGAACCGGAAATGGCCAAGGAAAAAGAACCGGACCTTCCCGACGAACTCGACGAAGACCTGGTCGCCTGGGTGGAACAGTTCAAGGACCAGGCGGACTACGGCCCGCTGCGCACCGCCGCGGTGACCGCGGTCCGGGATCGCCAGGCGGCGGCCCTGCTGCGCGACGGCAAGCAGGTAGTGCTGGACTGGGACGCCATCCGCTGGGCGCGACCGGCGCTTAATAAAGGCTACGTGGGCGAGGCGCCTCAAACCGCGTCCGACGTGCTGACCCCCGGCGACGTGGTCTACGTGCGCCCGAACGGCGGCGGCGACGACGACGCCAGCTGGCGCCTGGCGCAATTGCCGGAGGCCCAGTCCGCGCTGATCTCACTGAACCCGGACACCGGCGCCGTTGAAGCCATGCAAGGCGGCTACAGCTTCTACGCCTCCAAGTTCAACCGCGCGCTGCAGGCCCGCCGCCAGGCCGGCTCGGTGTTCAAACCCTTCATCTACACCGCCGCGCTGGAAAGCGGCTTTACCCCGGCCACCATTATTAATGACGCGCCCCTGGTGTTCGACGACGACAACCTGAAGGACGCCTGGCGCCCGACCGGCGCCAGCAACCGCTTCTACGGCCCGACGCGGCTGCGCGAGGCGCTGTACCGCTCGCTCAATCTGGTGTCGATCCGCATCCTCCGTCAGATCGGCATCAGCCAGGCAATGAACACCCTGGACCGATTCGGGCTGCCCACCAAACGTTTCCAGCGCGACCTGTCGCTGGCACTGGGCAGCGCCTCGGTGACCCCGCTGGAGATCGCCCGCGCCTATTCGGTGTTCGCCAACGGCGGCTACCGGGTGGACCCCTGGTTCATCGAACGCATCGAGGACAAAGACGGCAAGGTGCTCTGGAAGGCCCCGCGCGTGGAACGCTGCGAAGCCCCCTGCGCGGTGGTCGACGCGGACAACCAGGCACCGCAACTGGAAACCGATGACGACGGCAAGCCGATCCAGCCGCCGCCGACCATGGCACCGCGGGTGATTGACGAGGATACCGCCTGGTTAATGCACTCCATCCTCCAGGACGTGGTCAAACGCGGCACCGGCCGGGACGCCCGCCGCCTGGGCCGCTCGGATCTGGCCGGCAAAACCGGCACCACCAACGACCAGGTGGATGCCTGGTTCTCCGGTTACTCCCCGGCGCTGGTGGCCACCGTCTGGGTTGGCTTCGACAACCCGGCGTCGCTGGGCAACGGCGAGTACGGCGGCCGCGCCGCCCTGCCCACCTGGATCGACTACATGGGCACGGCCCTGGACGGCGTCGAGGAGATCCAGCCGCCGCAACCGCCGGGCGTGGTGTCGGTGCGCATCGACCCGGACAGCGGCCTGCAGGCCCGCCCGGACAACGAAACCGCGATCTTCGAATACTTCCGCGAGGACAATGTCCCGGAACTGGAAGCGCCGCACAGCGGCGACGGCCGCTCGCCGGAACAGATCTTCTAGGCGGCGGCCCCTCCAGCGGGGCCCGCCAACCTCTGCTCTACCCTTGTGGGAGCGGGCCTAGCCCGCGAAAGGGTGGCTTTCAGCCACCCGGCGGGATTCCAGAGGCTTTTCCCTCCAGAAAGCCCGCACCGGG